>NZ_JBVVQA010000044.1:0-49793 GCF_055811455.1 Mesorhizobium sp. WSM4845 | reverse complement strand
ACATTGGCAGTGAGAAACACGATGTCTTCCTGTGTGCGAGCCGGTCGGCAAAATCCTTTATTGACGTGGCTGCCTGCCTCTGGATTAGCCGTGACGTTGCCCCTTTGGCTTAATCCGGTTTGAAGTTCGCTCTGGCCCAACGCGAGGACCAGAGAACGAAGCGCAGCCGTGGGGCCCCTACGTCAAACAGCAACTGCAAGAATGCAAGCTTCTGTACGAATATCTATTGCGCCGTAGGGGACAGTCTCAGAGCCTGACCCGAAACTCGGGATTGGGCGTGGAAGCGGTTGAGTGGCCCCGTCCGTTGTGATTCGCTTGAGTTGTCTAGACTTGAGCAGATCACGACATGGTTGGACGGAGGCCACCCGCCGCAATATTGCCGCGCGGGGCACGCCGAGGCGTGGATTTTCATCGCCTCGATCCGCCTCATGCTTCGCCGCATGGCAGCTCCGCGTCGTGCCTAACCGAGTTTCGAGTCAGGCTCTCACAATCGAGCGATGTGATGGCGAATCGTGAATATAGTTTTTAACGACAGACCACTAAATACTTTATTCCATTGGCTAAACGCATTAACTTCTTAAACAGATGACCGCTGATCGAACCAGATAAGGAGACTTCGATGATCCACAATCTGCCAAATGCCATGCTGACAGAGGTATTCAGGCGGGTAGCCAATAATGCCGACCAGGTCGCAGCTTTCTATGATATCAATGCAGTGCGCAGCACCAATGGGAGGTTCCGAGCAGTTATTGAGAGCGATCCGACAATTCGGTCTGAATTCAGAACGCTTGAGCAGGAAACACGATCCGCTCGTTCCGAAAATGCCAGGATCGAGGCGGGTAATCCAGCTGCGACTAGAACTGCAGATGACATCATCAGCTTTCATGGCCTGACCAATCCGGTCACCCAGGACATCATCAAGCTGACAGAGGCATTCAGGCGGGTAGCCGATTATGCCGACCGGGCCGCAGCTTTCTATGAAATCAACGCGTTGCTCAGCACCAATCTAGGGTTCCGAGCACTTATTGAGAGCGATCCGACAATTCGGTCTGAATTCATAAAGCTTGAGCAGGAAACACTACCCGCTCGTTTCGCAAATGCCAGGACCGACGCGGGTAATCGAGCTGCGACCAGAACTGCAAATGACATCATCACCTATCATGGCCTGACCAATCCGTTCACGCGGGACATCATCAAAGGGCAAGCCGCGAAGCGCGACATCAACGCCAATCCCGACATGGTTGCCCGTACCGCCATCGAGCGCAATGGCGTGACCGACCCGGGCACGCAGAACCAGATCAAACAGATGGCCGCGAAGCGCGACATCGACGCAGGCATGGTTGCTCATACCGCCATGGAGCGCAATGACGTCGACAATCCGGGGTTGCGGAACGAGATCAAACAGTTAATCGCGGAGCGCGACATCAAGGCCAATCCCGACATGGTTGCTCGTACCGTCATCGAGCGAAACAACGTGGACGATCGGGGCTTGCAGGACTATATCAAAGTGCGAGCTGCGGAGCGCGACATCGACGCAGGCATGGTTGCTCATACCGCCATCGAGCGCAATAGCGTGACCAATCCGGACAAGCAGAACCAGATCAAAGAGCTGGCCGCTAAGCGCGACATCGACGCAGGCATGGTTGCTCATACCGCCATCGAGCGCAATGACGTGACCGATCCGGGCACGCAGAACGTCATCAAATATAGAGCCGCAAAGCGCGACATCGACGCAGGCATGGTTGCTCATACCGCCATCGAGCGCAATGACGTGACCGATCCGAGCAGTCGGTACTGGCTCAGTCAGCGCGGCTCGAACGCCAATAGGCTCGGCGACCGTTCTCGTCAGGAGGGAGGACGTGGGCTGTGATCGGCTTCCAAAGCGTAGGGCGACCCAGGTGCTCCCGTTGTACGGACATGTCCAAACTTTGGAACAAAGACCCAGACGCTACTAGCTCGGAGACTACGAAAAATATATGTTCAAAGAAGAGTGTTTTGAAAATCAATTCGATCGACCAATTCAGCGTGGCAGCTTCGATGCAGGAGTACACTGCCGTGCAATAGAACAGCACCCAGGCAACTTGCAACTCATTCCGCCTGATCCGACGGCCGCAGATCACAATGGAGGATCCGGCATCCTGACATCAGCGGGTCGATGCGGATGCCGCCGCGGTACGGCCTGCACAGCAAAGACGGTTCACTGTGGTCGCGCGTTAAGACAGCAGTTAGGAAAGCGGTTGGAGAATGTTGCGTCCGAAAGTCCTCTAGCGGATCGGCGCAAGCGTCTGGCAACCACGACAACAGCGCTTTACCTCACTCACAAACAAGGCGGTCCTCACCGGTGCCAAGGCAAAGCCTATGCCGCGCGATTAACAAAGGCAGGCATCAGCAGCGGTTTTCCGGAAACAAACGTGCCTGCATCCACGGCGAGCGTCTGTTGACAGACCTTCGCGCTTTGGAAATCCGAATCGAGTCAGCCGACAAGCCCGTTCGTGTTGGAGGCCGGCTGTGGGTCGGCCGCCGCGGGGCACAGATAGCCGTGCATCGCCTCACGCAGAGATTCGCGTTCTGTTTATCGTCTTTTACGGGGTGCAAACCTGACGTTAGCTTGTTCATAGAACGGCTTGCGCTCGCTCATGAGTCGGGTGATTGTCTGATCCCGGTCGGAGCCTCGCAGCAGCGGGCGGGTGGTATCGTTCCTGAGGCGACGTCGGAGCATCTCCGGGTCGGTATCGATCCAGATCGAGACCGCTTCTCGCCGACGAGGCGCCTGGTCTGCTTGTCCATTAACGAGCCGCCACCAGTCGCGATGACCGCGGGCCCTTGCTCGAGCACACGCGATTTCCTTCGCCTCGAGCGCCTTGAAATAGTCCTCGCCATTCGAATTGAACATCTGCGTTATCGATATACCAGCCTGCCTCTCGATCTTTTTTCGTTATCGATGAATTGCAGCCCCAGTCGGTTGGCGAGGGGTCGGCCAATGTTGGATTTCCCAGCGCCGGGCAGCCGGGGATGCCGATGAACACGATCGGCCGTGCGCCGAGGGCCGCGACAATCTCGATTGCCTCCGGTGACCTGGGGCGCTGGGGCCATTCTTGATTTTTCGACAGGTCGCAATCCAAACACCGCAGCGGCGCTACCTCTGCGATCCCCTTCGGCTTCCCAGTGAGGGAATGTCCAGTGCGCCGTCGAGGATCGCAATTTCCGCGCAGATCTTCTTCGTCCGCTGCACCAGTTGCTCGACCCTGGCTTGCGCCAAAGCATCGCTGCTTGATTCTCGCCGCAGCTTTTCGAGCAATTTATAAATGTGGTGATTGCCAAGATTGGCTCGATAGCTGTGGCGTGTGGAACTCGACCTCGAAGCGGTAAGCTTCCGGCGTTGTGAGCACTGTCTTTATGTCGACGAAGGTCGAACTGCTTATTCTGAACCAGTTGGTTGTCTGGCGCTCGGTGTAGCCGCGCTCCTCGAAGGCCAGCATGGCTTTCTTGACGGCTCGTGAAAAACCCCTGTCGGGGACTTCGAAGACATGGCGTACGGCACTGCTGATGAGCTGCGGCGCGCTGCCAGGCGGGACGTTCATGCCGGTGAGCTGATCTGCCAGAGAGGCATGCGACCCCAACCGGCGCTCCAGATGGGGCCTATTCACCTTGATGTTCGCTTTGTCGAGCTTATCGCAACTTGCGTGCCGCCTCGGTGATTTTCCCCTCTTCGGCTCTAGCGCGGGCGGGCTCGATATGAGCGCGCTCTAAGGCCACCTCGCGGGTGAGCGCGATCATATCAGACTCCTCGGTGGGAGACCAAAGGCGGGAGGGTGCAAAATGCCCTGCTGGGTGGCGAGTTTGACTGAGGCTTCCATGATTGAAGCCGCCAGCGTTGGATTGTCCTTGAGATCCTCCAACGTCGCATCCACATCAAACCTTCCTTGGGCGAGGGTCTTCGGGCCACTTGCAGAAACCATTCGCAAGGGTCGCCAGTTCCTGTGGAACAAAGCGAGAGAGCCCAGGGTCGCAGGCGGCGCGGCCAACAACCTCGTTGGCGATTAGGGCCGTGGCTCGGCGACAGGCCGTCTCTCTCCGATACTTGCTGAAAGCGCCCGCTAGCGTCGCGAGATCCCGCGAGACAAAACTCGATAACGCGGTGCCGCGGTCGGCGCGGCCAAGAACATGGTTGGCGATTGCAGCCGTGGCCTTGCAACAGTGCGCCTCGTTCGGCCATTTGCTAAGAGCGTTCGCCAGAGTCGCCAGTTCGATCGGAACAAAGCGAGAGAGCCCAGGGTCGCGGGCAGCGCGGCCAACAACCTCATTAGCGATTAGGGCGGCTTGACGACAGCCCGTCTCTTCCAGCCATTTGCTGAATCCATTCACGAGCTGCGATAGGTCCTGCGGCTTAAAATGAGCGAGCTGAGTCCCGACGCGAAGGATCTCCTTGGCGATCGCGACTGTGGCTTGGCGACAGTCCGCCTCCTTTGGTCAGTTGCTGAAACCATTGGCAAGCATTGACAGGTTGCAACCACTTGCCTCATCAAGTGCTCGCTTTGTTGACAGAGTTGAGCGATTCTGATCGCTCCATCGCGACATTTCGTCGACAATCGGTCCCGACCGAATGACGACGCAAGCAGGTGAAACGCATTGAGTTCGATCTTGCTCATCAGCTTGAGATCGAGCCGCGATATGCGAGCTGCAAGGGCCCTGCAAGCTTCTTTCCCCGCCCGCTCTCCCGCGTCCCGGCTCACCGCGTTGCATGTGGTCGCGTACCCCCATGATTCCCCGGCGACGATATCTTCATCCAAGCGCGAGACAAATCTGCTGTTAAATTCGACGGCGGCCTTTTGAAGAAACGTAGCTTTATCTGGGATCCGCAGGCGGTCGGACCACCGTACTACTTCTGTCGAGAACCCACCGATGTTGTGCGCGTGATAAATTGCTTTCAATGCGACATAAAGCTCGTCTGAATTGCGAGCCCTCGGCCGCCTGATCGCCGTGCCAGGATCCGTCCCCGAAATGGGACCAGCTTTCCCCGCTGCGCAAACCCCGCCCCACCCACGTGCGGCAACAGAGGAATCAGGAGATGCGTCGTGCAGGATGTTACTGCTGCGGACGGGTCCACCCTCTGGATTCTTAGGCTCGGAGCGCGTCCTCTCCATTGGCGGATTAAACTGTGGACCAGCTTCTCCAGAGCCAGGATCGCGGGGCCCCACCTGTGTCCTCCGCGCCGCGAGTTGCGCTCATCGGGGTCGTCAAGCCTCTGGACTAGCGCGACGAGGCCCTCCTGCTGCGCCTTGGTGAGACAATTAAAGTGGGGCGCGAGTGATTGGATCACGCTGGGCTGCATGAGCGCGGCGAAGCGATCCGCGCCGGGCTCGTGACCCGTTAACCTCGCCCAGATGGCCTGAACCCGGATAGCCCTTTGACGCCTTTCTCGAGACGCGGGCGATAGCTGGGCGGCGTTACGCAACTGGTGATTTGTCTGCGACATACTCAGCAGATCGGTCGGGCTCAGCCGCTCAGCAATATCACCGAGTAGCTCCGGCTGCAGATGAAGGATACTGGTGTGCTGCATGCTGAGAGAGGAGGAAACGCTTGACGCTTGAGGATCAGAGCGCGCCTGCTTCACCATAGAACAGGACGATTGTCCGGATCCTTCGACCCCAACAGCCGGTCCGTCGGTAGAATCGCCCGTGATATTACGTTCGATGGGCCTAACCATCGAGATGGGCGCCTTGCCAAGTTCGTCAATGCTCCTTATAATTCAGCGGCCTTGGCGACAAGCCATCCGTGATTGTCGCGCAGCGGCTATCGGCGATCTGTCGGCTGTGCAATATTGTGGCGAATTTCAGACCGCTGGAAACAACCTGCATTTTGCATCAGCCTAATTTGTCGGCTCCTTCGTCATCAAGATGTTTCCCAGCAAACGACGTGCCGTTTGAACGACCGATATTGATCTGAGCCCTACCGTGCCGAGGGAGATGGAATTTGCCTGCTCAGTCAGCGGTGCTGATGTCGGCTCTGGCTTACGATTTCCCCGGAGAAGACCTGTCCCATCGCTCCATGTCCGCTCGATCTGGCATGCGCGGCAAGCTTGCGGCAAAACTTTCTATCGCCGCTCAGGCCGCTTCAGATCGCAGCAGTGATCGGTCCGCGGAACGTCGCGACGAACCGGCGTCAAAGCCTCTTGCGTGAAGGGAAAGTTTCCGATCCTGAACCCACCGCGCGATCTTGGCCATTTTGCCTTACCGACGTGTACGGTGCAAAGCCAAAGGCGGCATCGTGGCGTGCTCACTGGAACGGATCTGAAGGTAAGTGGCGGGCCCTAGGCGATTGCTGGTCTGTTCGTTTGCTCGAAAGCAGACATGCCGAATGTCAATAGTCCGCCAATCTGTTGGGAAGGCAACCAACGCTCGCCAAAAACGAGCACCTATTTTCGGCTGCGCAACTTGGCCCGGATCTTGCGGCGTGCTTTATCGCAGCACGAAAAGATTGGTTTTAGGTGTCCCAGTCCACAATATGGCAACGTGATGTCCAAGTGCATTGAACTTCACTCTTTATTCGCGCGCCTGGAGCGCGCCTATATTCGCGCGCCTGGAGCGCGCCTATAAAATCTTGTCGCGAAGTACGTTGCCGCGGATCGCAAAGCAGCCCGCTGGCGATTAGCCCATCAACATCAGAGGCAAAATGGCGTCACTTTCGGCCTCTTTCAAAACACAGATGATGTCGCCACTGCCACAAGCGGCATCAGGCGCAAACTACGTCTCTTCAAATTTGTCAAGGCTATCCATGCAACTACGCCACCTCCGCTATTTCGTGAGCATCGTCGATGCTGGGAGCTTCTGCCGGGCAGCGGCCACCATCCATGTGGCCCAGCCAGCCCTCAGCCAACAGATCGCTGGCCTCGAAGCCAGGCTCGGCGCCACCCTGTTGCACCGCAGCGCACGCGGCGTTTGCCCCACTCAAGTGGGAAAGGCCTTCTATCGGGAGGCCGTCTTCATCTTGCAGCGGCTAGAGCGACTGCCCGGCATCGTTCGCTCCACGGAGGGAGAGCCAGAAGGTCCAGTTGGGCTCGGCATGTCTTCGACGCTCGCCGTCTCCCTCGCCGCCCCCTTGGTGGCCGCCTGCAGGACGGCACTCCCCAAAGTAACCCTGAGCTTGGTTACTGGTGATTTTCTCCGCATCAGGCCGCTCATGGAATCGCACGCGCTTGACGTTTGCATGGTCTTCGAGGACACACCCACCCTTGGTGTTTCCCGCAAACCGCTGTTCCGCCAGCGCCTCTATCTGATCCGGCCTGCCAAGGCAGAAAATGCCGCAACATCCGTGTCCCTCAAGACGCTAGCGGCAATTCCCCTTGTGCTGCCAGCGCAGCCGCATACGATCCGCGACGCACTGGACCGGGCGTTTAGAGCGGCCGGAGTGATACCGAACTGCGTGGCAGAGGTCGACACGTTCTGCAGCGTGCTCTCCTTGGTCAAAGCCGGCGTAGGAAGTGGGATCGTTCCCAAGAGGGATTTCTCGGGCATTCCAGGCTACGAAGGTCTGAGGCCTGTCGTCATCGATCCGCCAATTCATCTGACGGCATGCCTCACGTCATCCGCCCACATGCCGCTCACCTCCGCCGCTGAGGCGGCAAGTGCCCTGCTCGCCGCGCAGGTAGAAAAGCGCTTTAGTGAAGCGCTGCCCGCCGAATGGGAGCGCGTCCCGATTTAGAAGTTGTCGAGAGGCGAGTAATCCAAGCGGTATGTCTTTGGCACCGTTTTCAAGGCGATCAAGCGATTTTAGCCACGAACCCACGAGCTGGTTTCAGCTATGGCCTGTGAGCGGCGTCCTCTTGTGGAGCGTTATGTGTGCGCTTCTGTGTCAGGCCTTATGACGCGCGCATTGCTCCGGGCAAATAGCGATTGCTCCGCCTTGGTCAAGCACAGGGGACGCGTAAAGTCGCCAGCAACCAGCAGCTGCGGCGACGCCAACCCATGGCGGTCCTCGCCGCCATCGCCCGGCTCAATGCGAATGGTGATCCGGCTGCTATCGATTTCTGTTACCTGATACGCGCCCCGTGGCGCGTAAGCCCACCGCGTCTGTGGCATCAGAGCGACCGGGTTCCTCGTCGCGTTCACTGCGCTGACCACCTCAGAGGCGCTCAGCACGACCAGCAACTTGCGCGGCGCCGTCGCTTTGAACGCCTCGGCACGACTTCTTGGGCGCTACTGCCTATCAAGGCCACTCAGGGTGGATGTAGTCAGATCTCATTCATAAGAATTGGAGATGATCCCATATCGACATGATATTTGCTTCTGGCCCACGTTGAGTAGATTGGATGTAAACGACAGTTCGACCATTGAGCGGATGCCCCTTCCCCAGCGAGTGGAGTGATTTCGGGATATCCGTCGCCATGACGGGAGCGATTTCATGGGGAGCCCGAAAGGCTTGCATCAACAGCTTGTCCGAAAAGCACGAATCACTAGGCAGCTTGCCGATTTCAGAGATCTTTGACGATGTGTTTTGGGCTGAGCTGTTCCATTGCGACTGTCGTCCGCATCGTTGGTCGCCGATTCGGCCGTCACAAACAGTGTCTGTTCCACCCCACCTGCGGGGCGGGCTACCGCGCCGCCGCGGGACCTCACCTTGGGGACGATGAGCGGTTCTCGCAAACGCTCAACGAGCGGAATTTCAAAGAGTGTGAGTCACTCGACGACGCACCCCGCAAGGGTCTCGGCAGTCACGAGCTTGAGTCGCTCGAAGCAGCAGCCAGGCGCCCAACCCGTCAACAAAGCTCCATTTCCTGGGCGGCACAACCGACCGTCTCGCTGGCTCGAGCGAGTTCTTCCATATGGAGGGGCACGTGATTGATCTGCCTTGCTATAGTTCACGAGAGGCCGCCACCATTTCGCGTCTTGCAGCCCGCTTGCCGGCCCCTTTCAGCCTCGCTGGCATCAACGTGGCAGCCGTCATTCCCGGTTCGACACCACCGCGTGTTCCGGCGGATTGCCGCCGGTTGATGGTACGCCTACACGGCCACGATCTCCGCATCGCGATCGACCCGATTCTCCTTCCGTCCATGGCGGTGACACACTGGCCGGACATCACGGCGCTGCCATTGGACCACGGCTTGCGGGAAATTCTGTTCGACATCGTGCTACGCGATGTGGCGATTCAGGTGGAACGATGGTGCGGTCAGCGGCCCATCTGGTCTTCTTCCGAGATCACCGAAGTGCTGCCCTACGCCATTGGGCTTGTTCGCTTGGACGGTCCAGAAAAATTCCTCGGCCTAGTAGAATTCGATGCCGGCGGACTCGAATGGATCACCTGCTGCTGCTGCGATGCGCTGCCGGTCGTGTCCGCAATCCTCGACGATCTGGCCCTCTCTATCGATCTAAGAGTCGCTCGTTTGAACCTTACTTTGGCGGAACTACAGTCAATCGCACCGGGCGACGTCATTTTGCTCGACGCCTCACCGGTCGCTCGTGACGGAACGATGACCGTTCTGATGTGTCTCTTTGGCAACACACGATTCCGCGTCTCGATAATGGATGCCCGCCTTGCAGTCCTTTCAGCAGTGGACCACATGATGGATAAATCAGACTCTCTCCCTCCGGAAACCTTCGACAGCATCGACCTGCCGGTCGATGTGGAGGTCGGACACCTGACCATGTCGCTCAAGCAGCTTCGTGAACTCGCTGTGGGCCAGGTATTGGATCTTGGTTTCGACGCGACGACCAATGTCGCTTTGCGAGTCAATGGCCAGGTAGTCGCTGCGGGCGAGTTGGTGCGCATCGCCGATCGGACAGGTGTGCGTGTCGTAGACATACGCCTACCACGCGCCGAGTCATGAACACCGGGTTGCCCGATCCCGCTACGATGATCGCCTTGATCGGCGCGATGGCAGTTGTCCCTTTCCTTGCGATCACCGTCACGTCGTACGTCAAGCTCGTTGTCGTGTTCGGGCTGATCCGAAATGCCCTCGGCGTTCAGAACATTCCGCCGAACATGGCAATGAATGCGGTCGCCATCCTGCTCTCCGTATATATCATGCAGCCAGCGGCCAACAAGGCATATGAAGCCGTGCGCCACAAGGAGATCGCGTTCGAAGATTTCCGTGGGCTCGTCGAAACGATACCGCTAGCTATAGAGCCCTTTCGCGATTTTCTCCTAAAGAACACGTCGCAACAGGAACGACAATTCTTCGCCAATGCGACCCGTGAACTATGGAACAAACGGGACGCCGATGCGGTAACCGACAGCGATGTTATGATTTTGGTCCCGGCATTCATAACATCCGAGTTAGCGGACGCGTTCAAGATAGGTTTTCTGCTGTTCCTGCCCTTCATCGTCATCGACCTCGTCATTTCGAATATTCTTCTGGCGATGGGTATGATGATGGTTTCGCCGATGACGATCTCCCTGCCCTTCAAGCTGTTCTTGTTCGTCGCTGTGAACGGATGGCAGCGCCTGATCCACGGTCTAGTCTTGTCCTATGCGGGACCAGCATGATGAGTACCGCCACTCTGGCCAACATCGCCGTCGAAGCCCTGAAACTGACTCTGGTTCTGTCGATGCCCACGATCCTTGTCGCGACGGGGGTCGGGCTGGTCGTCAGCTTGGTGCAGGCCCTGACCCTAGTTCAAGAGCAGACACTTCCGTTCGCGGTGAAACTGATATGCGTGAGCCTGGTTTTGATGACAACTGGGAGCTGGATCGGTCAGGAGCTGTACCAGTATACGCTAAACGTCTTCAACAATATCGGAGCGATGTAAGGTCCGTCTCATGTCGCTGCTTGATCCGTCTCTCTTGCATACTGCCCTTGTCGTCTTTGCGCTCGCGACGACGCGTACGACGGGCATGATGCTGATTATACCCATTCTGGGGCGCAGCATTGTGACCGGACTGGCGCGGAACGGCGCGATCACAGCATTGAGCGTCCCGGTGATGGCGCATGCTTGGGCAACTAGGCCTGCGAGCCTCGATACCTGGGATCTGAAGCTGATCCTGGGCCTGGGGCTGAAGGAACTCTTGCTTGGCCTCGTACTCGGCATGCCAATTGCCGCGACCATCTGGGGTGTTGAGGCGGCGGGCACCTTCATTGACAACCAGAGGGGCGCCGCAATGGTGAGCCTCTTGAACCCGGCGAGCGGCAATCATGTCTCGCCGCTTGGAACGCTGTTCGCCCAGCTCTTCGTCACATTGCTATTTGCCACCGGCGGCTTTTCCGCATTGGTCGAAGCGCTCTATCGCTCGCATGAGGTCTGGCCTTTGTGGAGCTTGCATCCTGCATTCGGTCCGGCATTCGCCACGGGGGTTCTGCATCTCGCAGATGTCGTCATGCTACTGACTTTACTCCTCGCCGGTCCAGCTATCGTTGTTATGTTCCTTAGCGAAATGGGTCTGGCGCTGATCGGCCGCATTGCACCGCAACTGCAGGTCTTTTTTGTCGCCATGTCTGTTAAGAGTGCGGTGGCCCTCCTGGTTTTAGTCCTCTCGCTCACGATCATTCTGGCCGAGGCTGATAAACGCGTGCCATCACCGGTCGCGATATTCAACCTCATCGCCACATGGTTGTCATGAGCGCCGAAAAGACCGAAAAGCCTACACCCAAAAGGCTGCGCGACCTGCGCAGGAAGGGGCAGGTGGCGCACAGCCGTGAAGTCGTTTCCGCGGCACTGACTATCGCATTCTTTTCTCTGTTCTACGCCTCCTTATCCGGCATGATAGACCGGCTCGAGGCGATGATCCTGCTACCTGTACCGCTTCTCCAAGGTGATCTCCTGAGTGTCACTCAAAAGCTCCTGCAGTCCTATGTTGCCGAACTACAACGCATGCTCGCGCCCTTCATCGGCATCGTTCTGGTCATCGGCGTGGGTGCCAACATATTACAGAATGGCCCGATGTTCTCGCCCGAGGCGACCTCGCCAGCGCTGAAGAAGCTAAGTCCCCGTGAGAACGTCAAGAGGATCGTCTCGCTGAGGAATTTCATGGAATTGGGCAAATCAATCGGAAAGATTTTGGTACTCGTCTCGGTTCTGCTGCTCGTGCTGCGCGAAGGGATGCATGCGCTCGTCGAGACGCCGAGTTGCGGGATCTCCTGCCTAAGGGGGGTGACAGGTAGCCTGCTGCTCAGTATCGCCATCTATGCGGGATTGAGTTTTCTCACGGTGGCAATTGCGGACTTTGCGTTTCAGCGTCGGCAATTCACGAAGAAAAACATGATGTCGAAGTATGAGGCGAAGCGAGAATACAAGGAGAGTACCGGTGCCCCCCTGGTCATAGCAAAACGCAAACAACTCCATATGGAGTTGCTCACCAAAGGCATGACCAACCGGTCGCGCAGGGGACCGTCGTGATACCATCCGACGTATGTTGCGTGGCGATTTATTACTGTCGGAAGCGTACTCCTCCGTGATCAGTACCATCGTACCGATCTGGCGCAGCATATGATCGATGATGTTGGCTACCACTATGCCAGTGAGGCGAAACAATCCGCTGCACACACGCTGCTGAAGGCTGACGTCCTAAACTTGCTGGAAATTGAGGGCGGGGTACATCCTTTGCTGAGGATCAGGAGCCCATGCCGGGGTGCCGGCACCAGCATTGGAGGCACCCATGACGACGAGAATACCGGCATCGATGCGCACGCGCCAATCCCTTTCCGACCTATTGAAGGGCGTCTTCCACACCGGCTGGTCGCTCGGATCTGATGAAGCTTGCGACCCGCCTAGTCGTGGAGGAAGCACTGGAGGGGGAAAGCCGGGATGCGGTCGGGCGGGACTACTACATTGCCCGCGATCTCGCTGCCGGTCTGGTGAAGGACCACGAGGCCGAGCTGCCGAGCGCGGTCGTCTGCTTCATAGACAACTTCGAAGCGGCAATCGCGCATCTGAGAATGCCGATCACTCACCGCGCGCCATCAGGACCACGAATCTTCTGGAACGTCTGTTCGTCGAGGAGCGGCGCAGGCTAAAAATCATTCCCAATGCTTCGGTGAGAAGCTCGTTATCAAGCTCATGTTCGGCGCCATGATCCGAGCTGCCGAGCAGTGGCGGGCAATAAGGATCACCGACTCCGACCGCCGACAGTTGACCGTCGTCAGGCAGGAACTCGATCAGGAGTACGAGGCCCGAAACGACCTCGACAAGAAAGCAGCGGCAAACGAGCCCAGATTTGTCCAGCAGTTTCCGGACTTTACCCTGCTGAAGGACGAGTCCAGTAGACGAATATATTACACATCTACTCGAACCTCTCGCCAAACTTCTTCGGCTTCCCGGTAAATCTGGAGACCCGGCCCGGCGATCGGTCGCGCTATTTAATGTGTCAGCTGGCCTCCGATACAAGATTTATTGCGGGCTGATTTGTCTGTTGAGTCCTATATGCATTTTGTATGTACTCATATCGGTTTGATATTTGTTAGGCATGTCGCGACGTTATAATAGGTATGGACCGATATCCCTTTGGCGCGACCGAAAGAACATAGCCCACTGACACAGTTCGCCTCGATGGGCGCTGCCCAGAAGTTGCTTCGACAGGAGCGGGCACGAAGCCTTAAATGGTGGGAAACATGCGGATCCGCCAAGCCGCGGACCGGCAAGTCGGCCCGCGAGGAAGCCCGTGCGCCGCAATCTGCAGTGCACTGCCCATAGACGTTGGCGGGACGCCCCAGGCGAACCGCCGTAAGACCGCACGGAGCCGAAGTAATGTCTGATGGGACAGTATTCGAAACGGCCCCTTCGCGCCTTTGCTCTGATCGGATGGCGATCGAGCCGGTCCCGGTGCAGGTGGGCTCATGGCGCGGTGAAGTTGTTCGCCTGGCGGGGCCTACACACTCGACCCTCTTGGAACAGGCAAGAGAAGAGCGCACTTTCGGGTTTTCCGAGGCGATCGAGTCAAAGGCGCTAGCTGAGCGCAAAATCTTGGAGGAGCGCTTAGCGCCGTCGCTCAGCGCGGTCCATGAGATTGATGCCTATTTTGAACGTCTCCCTTATTTCGACCGTACCGAGTTGCCGGGGCTGTTGCGCGATATCCGCAGCGACGATTCTGCCGTGCAGGACATACTCCGAAAGGTATGCCGGCGGTTCGCTGACCCCTCTTATGCCTATGCGGCCCTCGATCTGGCGGCGCGAGAGTTGCGACGCGAGGGGCTCGACCAGCTTGCCGTACGGACGGATGGTGCCAAGGCCCAACTCATGGCCAAGCAAGGGGTGGCTGTTCGTGCCGGCCTCAATATTTCAGTGGTGGCGTCTGAAGTAGCGGCGGGTGATCAGAGGCTCGCTGCAGAGCTGCGTGATTTCTATCGGGCCACGGTCTCCAGCGATCCAGGACCGCTCCGGCTTTATAAGGAGATTCTGAGCAAGTTTGGAGTCGAGGGCTTTGCTCGGCATGTCGCCTTTCTTACGCGTGCGCTCGGCGAGGACATCGCCTCGGCTGGCCCGTCGGTCGAGCCGGCTCGGCTCTGGGAGATCCTCAGCGGATTATCGGCGCTGCGAGTGCTGGATACCGTGCACGAGTGCTGCCAAAAAATGGTCGAACGGATACGGCGGCGAAATATCATCGACATCACCGCTACCGGCGTGATGCGGCAATTGTTGCCGCTGGTGGAGGATACCGTTCCTGGCCCGTCGAAGGTCATTCCCATTCCCGAACGGCTAGGAATCCCTCTCGTTCACCTTGATATGCAGATTGCCGTACTGCGTGACTCTCGAGATCTTCTCGCGATGATTCCGGTGGGAGTCTACCGCGACTTGGAGGCAAGAGAATCGACGTTGCGGGCGATAGAGGAAGCGATGGACATCCGCATTGAACAGGAAGAGAGTGCATGAGCGCCCATGCTTCTATTCGGGCTTTTTGCTCGGCGATGGGACTTCCACCGCAGGCGCCCCCATTGACGCTGCGTTTTGAACGATCGGGTGATCTCCACATGGAGTGTCGCGATGGCTCTGTCGCAATGTACTTAACGCGCGCCATGCCGCTTCACCGCAAGGGGATCGCCGCGGCAGCTCTCAAAGCGGTACACCCGGATCGTATACTGCCGCACATGGTGAACGTCGCCTTTTACGGCGAGGCGCTGCTGGTCCTGCTCATCAGCATAGCTGAAAACAGCGTTGATCTTCCAACGCTAGAAACCGCGGCGCAGGTTCTCGTACGGCTCGTCGACGAAATTGATGCCGCAGCGCGGTGACCAATGATTCGCATCGATTCCGGCAGCTTGAATTATTCTGCTCCAACCGTCTCCGGATCGACGGAACTGCGGCGAACAGGCCTCATAGCCGATGCTCGGTCGACTTTGCAATTTGATCTCCTATACGACGCCCCCACCGTCGATGACCTGATGATGGCCGCCTTTGCGCCTCCGATCGCGAATCGCGGAATTCTCGAGGCGCCGACATACGCCTTGACGCTTAAGGCCGCACATGCATCGCTGGCCGATCTGGCTGCGCAAACGGGAGGCCTAGATCGTGCCGTGCTGTGCGACGCGCTCTCGGTGCTCGATCGGGCGCAATGCGACCGTTTTTTTTCGAAAACGCCTGCCGTGCTTTGATGCGAGGATAAATCTGATGAGGGAACCGTTTATCAGTCCCGACAAGCGCGATGCGCTATCAGTGCTAGCGTATCTCTACATCAAGTTTGGCCTTCTTCACGATGCAGCCAAGCTTCTGCTCGCCCTCGAGCATCTCGACCCCGCATGGGGTTGGGCACGGCATGCACGCTGTCTGGTATTGCTACGAGCGGGAGACTGCGAGGAGGCCGCTGCCGAGGCGGGTCGGCTTCTTTTGCACCCGCTGAGCGATGAGGAGCGATTCCGGATATTGCAGGTGCGGCTCAAGGCTTATTGGAAACTGGGTCTCAGATCCGAGGCGAGAGCCTGTCAGCGAATGGCCACAATACTGCTGACACAGACGGCCGTGCCGGGTGGGTCGCCGGGACGGACAGCGTGAATTTTCTCAACAAGGTCCTGGCAGTTGCGACTGGCCGGAACGACATTATTCTGGCGGGGCTATTGGTTGCCATCATCTTTATGATGATCATTCCGCTGCCGGCCATCCTGATGGATGTGCTTCAAGCTCTCAATCTTGGGATTTCCGCGCTCCTGCTTATGGTGGCAGTCTATATTAAGTCACCCCTCGCTTTCGTCACCTTCCCGTCGGTGCTTTTGCTGACTACGCTCTTTCGGTTGTCCCTCGGTATCGCTGCGACACGCATGATCTTACTGCACTCAGACGCCGGCCAGATCATCAAGACTTTCGGCGATTTCGTGGTAGCTGGGAATCTCGTTGTGGGCGCGGTTACTTTCTTGATCATCACCATCGTGCAGTTCGTGGTCATCACCAAGGGGTCCGAGCGCGTGGCTGAAGTCGCCGCACGCTTCTCGCTGGATGCGATGCCGGGCAAGCAAATGAGCATCGACGGCGACCTGCGTGCCGGCGGCATCGATATTCAAGAAGCCCGTCGGCGCCGCATCGCCATCGAGCGCGAGAGCCAATTGTACGCCGCGATGGACGGTGCGATGAAGTTCATCAAAGGTGACGCAATCGCAGGCTTGATCAGCATCTTCGTGAACATCATAGGCGGTATTGCGATTGGTGCCCTGCAAAAGGGCCTGGGCTTGTACGAAGCGCTCGAGATTTACACCATCCTGACTATCGGCGACGGGCTCGTCGGTCAGATCCCGGCTCTCTTCACCTCAATCACGGCAGGCTTCATCGTCACGAGGATAAGCGACAGGGATAAGGGCTCAGATCTCGGCAGTGAGATTGGAGACGAAGTCACAGCCCAACCACGTGCCCTGATCGCAGGATCCTTCATTCTAATTCTGTTCTCTTTGGTACCTGGCTTTCCTACGGCAATTTTCGTGATCTTGGCAGTATTGGCTGGAGGCGGTGGCTGGTTGTTGCAGCGCAGACGGCCGCTTTCAGCACCGTCGAGTCCCTACTCGGTCGCCGGTGTCAGGGCGCCCGTGACGGCGTCGGACGGGCCGGCTGAACGGAGCGGCGGAGGCTGCGATGCCATCACGCTCACAGTTCCTCTGATGCTCGACATTGGTCGAGACGTTCAGAGCATCGTCCGGCCAGACTGGCTGAACAAGGAGTTGGGCGCTGTGCGGCAGGCGCTCCTTCTCGATCTCGGCGTTCCCTTTCCAGGCATTAATCTGCGTGTCAGCGACAGCAACAAGGATGGCGCGTACACGATCAATGTAAATGAAATTCCATGTGGTGAAGGATCGTTACGGGCGCAGCACCTTCTGGCTCGTGATATCCCCGAGAACCTCGACCTCGTGGGCATTCCGTATGTTCTCGATAAGCCATTCCTGCCTCAGATCGAGACCACGTGGGTGGACATCACACATCGCGAGTCGTTGCAAGCCGCCAATATCCCATTTTTTGAACCGGTTCAGATCCTCAGCTACCACATTGGTCATGTCCTGCGTCGGCAAGCAGGTGAGTTTATCGGAATCCAGGAAACAAAAATTCTGCTGAATCAAGTGGAAAGATCTTTCCCGGAACTCGTAAAAGAGGTGCTGCGGACCGTTCCTCTGCAGACGATTTCTGAGATCTTGAAGCGATTGGTTTCCGAGGAGGTCTCGCTGCGCAACATGCGCGCTATCCTCACCGCGCTGGTCGAATGGGGACCGAAGGAAAAAGACACAGTTCTGCTCACTGAGCATGTGCGCTGTGCATTGAAAAGGCAAATCTGTTTCCGGCATTCTGTCGGCAGGACCCTGTTGCCAGCCTACATTCTTACGCCGGAAGTGGAAGACACGCTGCGTAATGCCATTCGGCAGACTTCCGCCGGCAGTTATCTCGCCCTCGACCCTGGCACCACGCGGCAAATCATTGAGAAGGTGCGGGATGCGATCGGCAATGTCGGCCAGCAACCGCACAAGCCTGTGCTACTGACCTCTATCGACATCCGCCGATACTTGCGCAAGATCATCGAAGTCGATCTCTACGGGCTACCCGTGCTCTCCTATCAGGAACTTACCCCCGAAATCTCCGTACAGCCGCTGGCAAGGATATCGCTGTCGTGAGAGGTGCCAACATGGGATACGTTAGTCTGGCTAGCGATGATGCCAAGCTGAGCCTACGCGTGCTGTCCGGTCCCAACCGGGGTGCAGAGACCCCGCTCGAGGAAGGAATGTGGCTGATCGGTGCCAGTGATACCGACGACCTCACCTTCGCTGATCCAGAACTGGCTGCCACACATCTTCGCATTACCGTCGAGGCGGGACGCATCCATATTATTGCCTTCGCACCGGGGGTTCGCATCGGGACCAAAGACCTCCCGGTAGGTAACTTGACGGTGCTCGATCCGCTAACACCGGTAAAGGTCGGGCGGACGATTTTTGGGATCGGGCCGGCCGGGAGCAGCTTTCCCGAGGCGGACTCCATAGGAAACAGGGAGCAGGACACTTCCGCGCCGCTAGCCCCTCCCGAGCTGGCGCCGGCCTTGATCGGCCGACTGATACATCTCATGGCAGGCTCGATACCGCGGCGACTACGGCTCGGGGCGGTAGCTTGCGCTCTCCTGATCATGCCTGTCGCCGTGTTTTGGGCCGCCATAGGGCGAGTTCCCCCCTCCGCCTCACAAGTGTCTCCGGCCACTGACCCGATGAGGACCATGCAACAAATCATTCGCGAATTGAATGTCGCTCGAAACGTCGAGATTGCCCGGGTTGATGACAGACTGGTCATCGAAGGAGACTTCCGACCTGGAGACGATGCTGAACTACAAGCCGCCCTGAACAACGCCGGCCTTGAGGCGGAAGTGATATCCAAACCACCGACCACTCTATCGGAATCGCAGCTCATCGATCTCGTGACGACGGTCATAAGCGGCTTCGGAATTGAGGGCAGCGTCCGCTTGATCGGCGCCGGGGAGATCGCGATAACAGGATATGGGCCAAGCGATGCGAAGGTCGAAGCAGCGCTTCATCGCCTGCGGCAGGACATTCCGGGGCTAACCGAAGTTGAAAACGCGATCGTGACACCCGACGGCGCTCGCGTTTTTCTAGAGACCGCGATGACGGCGCAACTGCGGCGCTCCATTCACATCTTGACGAAGGCAGACGGCGTGCTCGTTTCGGGGGCTCTGACTCCGCTTGCTTTTGAAGGGTGGCAGAAGGTTGCTTCTCGCTTTCAGCAGAAGTTCGCACCCTACATCCCGCTTGAGACACAGTTCACGACGGTAATATTGCCGGCGCCCAGAGGTGTACACCTAGGCCGAACGCCGTTCATCGTCGTTGAGAATGGAACGCGCCTGAAGATCGGCGACAATCTCGAGAGCTTGGGCCAGATCGTTGCTATAGACCGAGGCGGAATTTCAGTGCGCATCGGCGGGGATGAGAGGCATGTTCCTTATCCGAGCAAGCCGAATTGGATGGTGGAGGAGGAAAAAGGGTGAGCGAAGTCATAGCCATGTTTGAGTTGCAGAGACAGCTGCTAAGGGATTTTGACGGTGCAAAGAAAGCCGCCCTAGAGAGGGAATTCGATACCTGCCGGCAATCGTTGAAACGTGAAATGGATGCTGGCGTTTCGAGGCAGGAATTCGAAGTTTTGGCGGTCATAGCCGACGCGATAGGCGCGGCTACAGAAGTGATCAATGCAATATAGATGGCGTATCGCGATAAAGAAATTCCGCTATCTTGGAGATAATCATGTCGCCTATTTCTGGTAATAACCTTTCCGTAAGCAGTATCGATAGCAGCCTCGGCAATGCCACTGTTGAAGCAGAAAGAAATCTTAACGGCTTCATGGCATCCGTGAAAGCGGACAACCCGGCCGATCTTATTAAACTTCAATACCTCGCTCAGCAATGGACCCTGAGTCTAAGTTTGGAATCCGATATTATCAAATTGCTTTACGATGCCCTGAAGGGAGTGTCCCAGAAAATCAACTGAACATCCGGCTAGATTGGAGGATTTTGGCGCTTCCAACTTCTCTCGCCTGGCGCTGGCAAGCAGTACTTTGTTGATGCCTTCCCAGGTCGGCGCCCGGATTGCGCTGATCGTCTTGTCTGCACCGCTGCATGCCGTGTACATGGCCGCGGGAGCTATGACTTGGGGCGACGGTCTTCTGCGGTAGGTTGCGGTGCGTCGCCCGCTGGCCTGCGCTCATCGACGACATTCCGAGCGTTCTCGATTCCGAGGCGGGATAATCATCGTAGGTGCTCAGGAAGCCATCTTCGGAGAACAACGTGATCAAGCAATTGCGCAAGAACTCTTCGTCCTCACCAGGAACTGCTCGCCGTCAACGCCTATGCAAGGCGGGCGGAATCAAGAGTTAAGACGCACAGGAGATCAGCAAGGCGCTTACGACGGAGATGGAAGATGGATAGGATCAATAACACTGTTCACGCGGCAGCCTCAGCCACGCAACACGCAGCCTTTGACCAGCATCTGCGCGAGTCAGCACAGCATTGTGAACGAGAATTCCATGCAGATCCTTTCCCTGGTCCTAGCTCTGCCCAGCAAGAGGACCATATCGGTGAGGCAACCCAGCAACCACAGCTTGTCGTCGTTTCGAACCGCGTTTCAACTTTTGACCCCTATCGACCCAAGACGGGCGGGCTAGCCGCGGCTCTCGAGCCCCTCGTGGAACGTTCCGGCGCCGTCTGGATGGGGTCGTCGGGCAACTTAGGCGATGACAATCAGCGCCCCTTGGACCTCGCGCAGCATGGCGAAGGCCATGTGGCGAGGCTCGATCTTCCGGCCGCACACTATCCTGGTTTCTACCAGGGTTTTGCGAACTCGACGCTGTGGCCAGCGTTGCACTCGCTGCCCGACCGGATCCAGGGCTCGGAAGAGCATTTTAAAAGCTATCGCGAGATCAACGCCTTCATGGCGCGCGCGCTATTCGACTTGAGGGATTCGGACGCGGTCTGGGTTCATGATTATCATTTCCTCCTGCTCGGCGTTGATGTGCATAAGCTCGGCATCGACTGGCCGATCGGCTTCTTCCTACATACGCCATGGCCGACGCCTGACATTATGGAGCGGGTGCCTAACCATCGCGAACTCGTGAAATCGATGCTCGGGTACGATCTACTCGGGTTTCAAACCAACTGGGACTTGGATAATTTCCTTGCCTATCTGCGTTCCCATCTGGGGCTGAAAAGCAAGGATGGCGTTGTGGTCTCGGAGCGCGGCCGAACGCGATGTCAGAAATTTCCGATCGGTATCGATCCGAAGCAGTTCGCACAGCATGCTTCCGAGTCGCTTACGAAACAGGACCCCTATATCTCGTCCTTGCAGAAGAAACTCAAAGGCGCGAAGCTTGCAATCGGGGTCGATCGGCTCGACTACACGAAGGGTATCGAAGCGCGGGTCGAAGCCTTCGATCAGGTCTTGGCAACCGAGCCGCGCAGCATCGTGCTCCTGCAGATCGCCAATCCCTCCCGCACGGAAATCGAAGCCTATAAAAGTTATAAGCGCAACGTTGAGAGCCTGGTCAAACGTGTCAATGACGAGCATGGCACGGACGAGTGGCGGCCGATCCTCTACGAGAATGATGCTTTCAGCCAGGCTCAGTTGGCAGGTCTCTATCGCGCCGCGCATATTTGCGTCGTAACGCCCCTGCGTGACGGCATGAATCTGGTAGCGAAAGAATATGTCGCTGCGCAAGATCCGGAAGATCCCGGCGTTTTGGTGCTGTCGAAGTTTGCGGGTGCGGCCGAAGACTTCAACCACAACGAAGCGCTGCTGGTGGATCCGAACCGCCCCGACGAGATCGCGACCGCGATTTCAAGAGCGGCCAACATGCCGCGCGAAGAGCGCATCCAACGCTGGCGGCCAATGATGGATAAAATTGAAGCATATACGATCCATGATTGGTCGGCGGACTTCGTTCGGAAATTGGACAAAAGCCGGGTCACGGTGCCGGCGGACCACTTCCGATACCTCGGCTTCGGCTGGATCAACGAGGCGCAAATGCCCCCGTACCCGACCGACGAGTTGGACCCCGCGCTGAAGAGCACAGCCGAGTTGGACGCCGCGATGAAGCGCGCAATGGATAGACATTGGGTCCTGCCGCCGACGAGCGGTGCAGACCGTGCGGAAGCGTCCATGAACAATCGATCAGCAAGTGATGTGTACTATTTCGACGGGGCACGGTCACAAGGTCCGCCAAGTTGAAGAGATCTTCGACTTGGCCGCGCGCTCCCTCATTGAACACGGCCATCGTCAGCCGATGCAGTTTCAGCAGATCCGCGCAGCTACGCCCTCGTCGGCAGAAAGCTAAAATCACTAGCGACCCATCACCAGGTGCACGAGCGGTTTCTGCTGCCTAATATGTTAACGAGTACCGTTCGTTGTCGGTCCCTTCGGGGCTATGGAGGTCAAGCCATTCGGACCATAACAAGGGTTGTCCATTGGAATTTGCTTTGGAATATTTGTAGAAGAGCGAAATGAATTCCAGCCGATCATTGCGAAAGTCTGAACGTTCTTCGTGGGCGACGTTCTTGTAGAAATTCAATGCTCGGCCAGGGTTAAACGCGAGCTGCCTATTTATGATTTCCTCAAACGACACCCTTGAGGAATTGCGCAGCATGTCGTGCATCGCGATAAAGATGCCCGTACGGCCCTGACCCACACCACAGTGCACATGCAGCTTCTCGCGAGCCGCCATGCCCCGCTCCATTTCAATAAACGCATCAACATCCTCTGCTCGCGGACCGAGATGGTCGGACACCATCAAACGCACATATTTTGCACCCGCCGTTCTTACAACTTCTTCTTCGCTAAAGATTCGCGGCGCATTCAAGGTCACTGAGCGCGGATTTTTAACCTTATTCTTAACGTCTTTGCGGTGAAGTATCTGCACTGTATCTTGCCCCTTTAGCCCATGTATCCTATCGCGTTCATCCGCTAGAACTTCTTCGCGCGATTTGCCAACATTAGCCCAGTTATTGGGCACCCGCCAGGTCCCCGGAAAACCGCCGACGATCGCATGGGACTCTCCCGGACGTCAAGTACAATTACTGGGCTCTCCGGCGATGGGTTCAACCTACTAACTTGTTCGATGGAAGCAATACTGGCGCTGCCAGACACATGCAGGTCCTTCCAGCCTGTTGCATTGCAACTTTTTGGAAAATCAAACTCATCCGACGATCTAAAGTTATCTACTGATCCAGGGCTTCTGTCATATTGCAGAACTGGTGTTGCCAAAGGACGCCGCGGTACTAATAGTGGGGCCTTGAATTTCTTAATCAGTTGCGAAAGGCGTTTGGGCATTGACGGCGTACGTTTCTCTGCAGGGACGGAGCTTTTGCCACCATTCGGCGTAACGTCCTGCTGCGAATCAACGGGGCACGCAAGATTCGAACACTCGTTGCTGTCGCTGGCCCCCGCTTGACCCAGCTGGTGATTTGTCTGCGACGCCATCAGCAGATCGATCGGGCTGAGCCGCTCAACAATCTCACCGAGTAACTCCGGCGCCAGGGGAAGGACACCATCGGTTCGCTGCTCCTTCCGAGAGGAGGAAGCGCTTGACTCTTGCGGCTCAGAGCGCGTCTGCTCCATGACAGGACAGGATGTTTGGCCGACTCCTTCAAGGCCAACAGCCGGTCCAGCGGGTAATTCGTCGGGGCTATCACCTTCGTTGACGCTGTATCCCGAGATGGGCGCCTTGCCCCAACCATCAATGCCCCTCATCATCCCGTCTCCTAGAGAGCGACAACGTGATTGTCGCGCAGCGATTAGTCTCGGATCCAAACTTCGGTCTCGGAGCACCAATCACCGGACGTTTGGGCGACGCAGAAGGCTTGACGGCATTCCCCCAAGTCACCGGATGAATGACCACCTGCACATATCACTACTTGAGGCGGTGCAAGGCGCAAATACTTGATCACTATAAGGGTATCGGTGGCCGTGATGGATCGGTGCGTCTTGGGGCCGAGGTGTGCCCGCCGCTTCCAGTGGGCCAATAGACCCCTTGTCGCTTGGCACTTAACCGGGGTCTTCCTCAATTTGTGTGGTTCATCCGCTGTTAGCGACGCTATCGCTATGGGCGGGCATGCGAACGAAATCGAAATGGTCGCTCGGCCCAGGGGTCAGAATTCTGGGTCTCGCGCTCACTGATGATCACAGTTGGGTTGTTTCCGCTGCCGGACCAGCGATCGGCATTTGCCCCGATTGTGGCCGGCGAAGCCGAAGACGGCATGGCTGGTCCAACCGCAGCCTTCAGGATCTGCCGGTCCAGGGCAAGCCCGTGACGGTGAAGCTCCTTCGCACAGGCCGGCGAGAACCTTTTCAGAGTGAGTGAATCCTTCGGAGCGTTTGAACCGCATAAATCAAGAACTCCAACATTTTTCGTGCCGAAGTCAAGCAGATTGCAGAGTGAAAATGGTGCGGGGCAAGCGGACTCGAACCGTCAAGGGGTCCCGATCAAATCAGAATCCGCTCGACCTACTCGAGTGTCACGTCATCGCTGCGGCGATCATAGAGCTGCGTCGTGGTGGTAGTGGAATGGTTCGCCATGTCGCGCGCCTTTTCCAGGGTGCCTCCATTATTGAGATAGGCGGTAATGCCGGTGCCGCGCATGCTGTGGTTACCGATCTTCCTGTCGCCAAGCTTCGCCTCATTCGCCCTTCGGCGTATCATCTGGTAGGCGGCAGGCTGTGTAATGGCCTTTCCGGTCCTGATCCATGTGGTGTCATCGCGGGCCATCCGCCGCGAACAGCTTGGAAACAAGGCCGCTTTGGGATCGTCGCGCAAGCCGCTTGCATCGAGCCAGGCTTCGAGCGCCGCTTCCAAGGTGTGATGGCAGGGGTTTTCATGCTCCTTGCCTCCTTTCTCGTGCAGCCGCACCCAAAGACGGCTCTGCCGGACAAACACGTTACCCACTTTCATTTTCGTGGCCGCGCCTATGCGTGAGAAGGCGAAGACCATTAAAGCGATGAGCGCCCGGTCGCGTTGGCCGAGGAGTGTGCTCGTGTCGATGCTGTCGAGGAGCACACGCGCATCGTCGGCATCAAGGATGGGCGTCTTCCCGCGTCGCCATAATCGTATTCCTTGTAACCATTTCAACGTGGGCAGGCCATAAGCCAGTCCGCTTCATACCGAGATTTCAGGGGCAGCAAAAGCGAAAATTGCAAAAGCCCGGCCAAATCGCAAAGCGGCTCGCAAGGCTCATGACCGCCTGTCGCCCGAAGCATCTCCCGCGCTGGCGCTCGGAATGGCCCAAAAGACAAGCGATGCCTGCAACGCTCCGGAAAAAATTGCAGAACCGCATTTATCGCTGGTTTTAGAGTCCTATCACGGGATCTGCGATCTACCGATGTGAGCAAGGTACGCTGACGACCCAGCGACTACGGGCGCGCGCTAACGCCTCCATATTCGTCGCTCGCCGACGGGTAGTTCACCTAGCCGCCTTTCAAGCGGCAAGCTCTTCCCATACGGCGGTGTCAGATGTCCGACAATGTCGGATACGCAACACACAGAGTCCGATTAATCACATAGCCGAAACGGTTTTCTCATTTGGCACGGTGCGTGCGTGGTCATCGCAAACACATACGAAGCCAGGAGAGTCGTCCCATGATCCCCCACCAAAAAATGCCGCCCCACCTTTCCACGACGCATTCAAAACCGGAGCCATCGATAAATCTTCGGTCTGGTTGGCTGCGCGGGACACTTTTTGCGACCGCGCTGTCGTTTGTGACCACCGCCGCTCCGGTTCTGGCGGCCACCGATGACATCAAGGCAACGAATTTCCTGCTCGACAACGGCATGGAGGTCGTTGTCATCCCCGATCGCCGGGCCCCGATCGTCACTCATATGGTGTGGTACAAGATCGGCAGCGCGGATGAGCCGCCGGGCAAGTCCGGCATCGCCCATTTCTTCGAGCATCTGATGTTCAAGGCGACGACCAATCACGCGGCTGGCGCGTTCGACCGCGCCGTCTCCGCCATCCGCGGTTCGAAAAACGCTTTCACCTCTTATGACTACACTGCCTTTTACGAGACGGTGGTGCCGCAGGCGCTCGAGCAGATGATGGATTTCGAGGCCGATCGCATGCGCAACCTCGTCTTGACCGACAATGTCATCGCCACCGAGCGCGACGTGATCCTCGAGGAACGCCGCTCGCGCATCGATAGCAATCCGCAGGCAGTGCTCGGCGAGGAGGTCGATGCGACACTCTGGCCGAACCAGCCCTATCGCATTCCGGTGATCGGCTGGATGCAGAAGATGGAAAAGCTGAACCGCGCCGACGCCAAGGCTTTCTACGACAAGTATTACACGCCCAACAACGCCGTGCTGGTAGTGGCCGGCGATGTCGAGCCGGAGGTGGTCAAGGCGCTGGCCGAAAAGACCTATGGCAAGATTGCGCGTGGTCCAGACCTGCCGCTGCGCATCCGTCCAGTCGAACCCGAGCAGAACACCAGGCGCACGGTGACGCTCACCGACGCGCGTGCCAGCGTGCCAAATTTTTCGACGCTATGGGTGGCTCCCTCCTATCACACTGCGAAGCCGGGCGAAGCGGAAGCGCTGGCCCTGCTGGCGGAGATCCTCGGCGGCGGTAGCCGCAGCCGGCTCCACCAGCAGCTTGTCGTCAAGCAAGGCATCGCCGACGCGGCCGGCGCTTTCTTCCAGGGCACCATGCTCGATGCCACCAACTTCACCGTCTATGGCGCGCCGCGCGGCGACGCCAAGCTGGCCGATGTCGAGGCGGCGGCCGAGGCCGAGGTCGCCCGCATCGCCAAGGACGGCGTCACATCGGGCGAGTTGGAGAAGGCCAAGGATCGTTTCGTCCGCTCGATGATCTTCGCCCGCGACAAGCAGGATTCGATGGCCAACATCTACGGCGCGACGCTCGCCACCGGCGGCAGCGTCAGGGATGTCGAGGAATGGCCGGACCGCATCCGCAAGGTCACGGCCGATCAGGTTAAGGCCGTTGCCGCCCGTTATCTCGTGTCCGACCATTCGAGCACTATTTATCTCTTGCCCAAGGACAATTGACCCGAAACCAACTCCGCAGCGCCATTGCACAAGCATTGCCCTCTCCCGTTGGAGAAGGGAGGGCCGTGCGCCTCGTCACCTTGCTGGCCGTCCTTTCCCTTGCTATTTTCTTCCTCACCCTGCCAGCGTGTACCGCCCGTGCTGCGGCGAACATCCAGGAGGTGAAATCTGAAAAGGGGATCACCGCCTGGCTGGTGGAAGACCATAAGCTGCCGATCGTCACGCTCCAGTTCGTGTTTGACGGCGGCACCAGCCAAGACCCGGCCGGTAAGGAGGGGCTTGCCAATTTGATGACCGGCTTGTTCGACGAGGGCGCAGGCGATCACGGCGGCGACACCTTTCAGGTGCGGCTCGATGATGCCGGCGCTGAGATGAGCTTCCACGCACGGCCTGACGGCATCTATGGCTCAGTGCGCATGCTTTCCCAGCGCCAGGACGCCGCTTTCGATCTCATCAGGCTCGCGTTGAACAGGCCCCGCTTCGATCAGGAACCCTTTGACCGAATCCGCGCTCAGCTTCTCTCCGGCATTATTGCCAACGAGCGCGAACCTCACGCGATCGGCAGGGATGCATGGCGGTGTTTTTCGCCAACACTGTCGCACTCAAAATCCACCTCCGTCTTTGCAGGACTCTTCGGCCAGCGCAGGCTCTACGGCGCGCATCCGTATTCGAGGCCGCCCGAGGGCACCAAGGAAAGCCTGGCCCGCATAACGCCCGCCGATCTAAGCGCCTTCCACAAGGCCGCTTTCGCCCGCGAGGGGCTGCACGTGGCGGTTGTCGGCGACATCGATGCCAAAACTCTGAGTGCAAGGCTCGACCAGTTGTTCGGCGATTTGCCTCAGAAGCAGGCGCTCGCCCAGGTACCTGATGTCACCCCGAAGCTCGGCCGCATGGACCGGTGTTGGGGTGCCGGCCGCATTCCCGTTCGAGACGCTTTTTGAGGATACAATAACGTGATCCACACCCCCAACGATCTGCTCGAGCGGATCGACACCGGCGGCATAAAGCAGGCGAAGTTTGCGAAGCTTGGCCTGGAGTTCATGATCGAGGTGGCGAAGAGTGCGGGCACCGCGACGTCGCTCTCCGAGACAGTTGGCTTTGTCTGGAGCACCGATGCCGGCTCGCTCGCCGATGCGTCCCCTGCCACCGCCTACGGCGATGTCACCGCCGAGCGAACAGGCATCGGATCCTACGCGGTGACCTTTGTGGGGCTTGGAGAGTGGGATAGCGCGCAAGTCGACGTGCAGGTTGTCGCGTTCGGGTCGCCGGACAGCCGCTGTGCGGCAAGCTCGACGGCGTCAGCCGGCCAGGATCTTGTTGTGGACGTGCGCTGCACGGGCCTTGACGGGGCTCCGGTGGATAGCCGTCACTCCGTCCTTCTCACATTGCCATAGTCCGGTTCTCGACAGCGAGTCGCGCCAATCGTCCTATCCGCACCGGCTGCTTCCGCTGGAAGCCGCCGGTTGCTCTTCCAATGTACCAAGTGCCCGGATAATGGAAGCGGCCACCGTTGCCGGCCCGCGGGTGCCGTCGGAGGCCTCGTCGGAGTGTCAATGAGCGTGGAATCGGGACCCCGCATTTTCGCGCAAAAGGGACCCCGGTGTTGGGGCGGTGAAGGGCACGCCGATGAGCGCCCGATCAGGCGGAGCTGGTCGGGGTTGCACAGCCTGATCGGGCGCGGCTGATTGGCTTTTCGGCTTTAGCTTTGAGAGCGGCTCTTGAAGCGCCAGGAGTCGTTTCCGGTCTCGACGATCTCACAGTGGTGCGTCAGGCGATCGAGCAGCGCGGTGGTCATCTTGGAATCACCGAAGACGCTCGGCCATTCGCCGAAGGCGAGATTGGTGGTGATGATGACGCTGGTGCGCTCGTAGAGCTTGGAGACGAGA
Organism: Mesorhizobium sp. WSM4845; assembly: GCF_055811455.1. Taxonomy (NCBI): domain Bacteria; kingdom Pseudomonadati; phylum Pseudomonadota; class Alphaproteobacteria; order Hyphomicrobiales; family Phyllobacteriaceae; genus Mesorhizobium; species Mesorhizobium sp. WSM4845. The sequence continues at coordinate 20,981 of NZ_JBVVQA010000044.1, read as the reverse complement.
TGGAAGAGCAACTGCCCGCCGGCCTGGGCGAAGGGAAGATAGCCGAGTTCATCGAACACGACGAAGTCGAGCCGAGTGAGATGATCGGCAATACGTCCCTGCCGGCCGGCACGGGTCTCGGTCTCGAGCCTGTTGACCAGGTCGACGGGCGTTATCAACTTAACTCGCGTTCAGGGATTTGCGGCATAGACCCGATGTCATGAACCGCAACCGTCAGCTACAAGCGCCATCGTTTCCCGCCGCAGATCATCGCCAATGCGGTCTGGCTCTACTACAGGTTCCCCTTGAGCCTGCGTCTGGTCGAGGAAATGCTGCTGGAGCGCGGGATCGTGGTTTCGTATGAGACAATCCGCCGGTGGGGCATCAAGTTCGGTCCGCATTACGCTCGCCGCTTGCGCCGCAAGCAGCACAGCCGAAACGATGTCTGGCACCTGGACGAGGTCGTCATCACCATCGCCGGCAGGAAACACTGGTTGTGGCGCGCCGTTGACCAGGATGGCTATGTGCTCGACGAGATCGTCCAGAACCGCCGCAACACCAAAGCGGCCAAGCGCTTGCTGACGCGGCTGCTGAAGAAGCAAGGCGTCGCGCCGAAGCGCATGATCACTGACAAGCTGCGCTCCTATGGAGCAGCCAGGCGACAGGTGATGCCGGACGTCGAGCATCGGGCGCATAAGGGATTGAACAACCGTGCCGAGAATTCGCATGTGCCGCTGCCCGGCGTGCAGTTCAAGACCGCCTGGGTGATGCTCATGAAGCTACGTGAGGCGATCGCGTGGCGCAGGGAAGACATGGTGCTCAAGGGCGAAGTCGAGATCGACGGCAATACGCTGGCGGCTATATCCGACCCGCGAACAAGGCCGAAGACCGCGTCGACCGCCGGCCGAGACCGCGCTCCTGAGCGCCAAGGCGCACAGCCGCTTCATGTTCTGGAACTGCTTCAGGCGTGGCGGCCAGACATTCACGCGCGGCATCCGCGACGATGACGGAGGTGGGCAGCGGTCCGTGACCACGTCTCCCGCGAAGCTACCGTGAACCGTGATCTCCGACGAGCATGGCAGCTACAACGACCTGGCGGGCGTCAACAAGCTGAAGCGAGTGAACCACTCCAAGGCCTACCAGACCGAGGGCGGCACGAACACCAACCAGGTCGAAAGCTTCTTCTCGCGGGTGCAGCGCGCCTACCCGACCAATCTTTGCGAGCTGTCGAGGACCGCTGACAGACGATTTGCGATATGGGTCTGCGAGGCCTTGGCTGCGACTCCTCGGAAATGGATCCCATTCGCATTTTGTATGAAATCGCCGGCTTTTCCGGTTGGCACAAGCGTTGCAGAGCTATTTGCGATAACATTTCGCCTAATGGGTAGGACGCATGAATTGCTGCAACAAGCTGCCTGACATCGGCCGCCGTCAATTTCTAAGAGGAGGAACGTTTGCCGATGCAGGAAGGGCCATACCTGTGGAACTGCCTGCGCAGACTCAGACAAAGTCTGCACTGGGGCTGGCACTCGTCGAATACCCATCGAACAGGCTGAAGCCGAACGAACCCTCGACGTCAGTTACCAGACGGCGCGGGCCGGACCGCGACATTGTCAGATTCTCGACCACGCGCCCGCACAAGAGCTTTCCATGGAACTACAACGCAGATGACCACTCCTTTAGTTGTCCCGACCACAACACACATTTGAGAAAGGTAGCAGATCTGGGACCAGTCGACGGCCAATATTCCTCAATACGAGCTGCGCATCGACGCCAAGGGCGAAATCTACGCCGAGTGAGTCGACGAGCTTCTTTACGGCTGCCTGAGCAACGTACTTTAAGCGAGGATTGGATCATGGCTTATAAACATATCGACCGCCTGCCGTATCTTCAATCGGGGAATTCCCGCGTGAAATATCTGTTCGTCGGCGCCACAATGGTTTTGGCGTGCTTGCCTCCGGTCGCCCGGGCTCAGGATATCGAGGCCGGAAAGACAGTCTTCAAAAAGTGTGCCGCCTGCCACAGCGCTGATACCGACGCGAATAAGGTCGGGCCAACCTTGAAAGGCGTTGTAGGCCGGACAGCTGGCACCGTCCCGGGCTATTCGTACTCGAAAGCCATGAAGGATGCGGGCGCAGCGGGCCTCGTATGGGATGAGCCGAACCTGATGGCATATTTGGCCAATCCCAAGGCGAAAGTCCCGGCGAACAAAATGGGGTTCCCTGGCCTCAAGAATCCCGAGGACCTCAAAAACGTCATCGCCTATCTCAGGAGTGTGTCAGGTTAGAAACCTTTGGCCGTTGCGTTTCGGGAACAACGCGAAGGAGAGAGCAATCGTGTTTCAGCCGTGAAACCAGTTTTGAAAGCCGACTGTTCTGTCGGGCAAAGTGGCGAAGCTATCCGACGCGGCTGGTCGAGCAGGCCTGTGCTCATGCCGTCAGCAACCGCAGGACGGGAACCCATCCAATACGCTTGCTCTGGCTTCGCCACGACGGTACTCATTAGGCCGCGTCCTATGGCTCTGCCCAAAATATAGCCATGCGTCGCCGCGCCCTTAATAGGTCAAAGTTGGTTAAGTTGCTCCCTCTTCCGGCAGCCTGCATTCAGCAAGGGCCGCCGACAATTGACTCATTTCGCTGAGTTTCCGGGGCTGTCGTCCCGTTTCAACGGGATGAGGGGGGATGTCACGTTGTCTGTATACACGCGTTGAGACCTGCAGCCGCTGATGTCAGCTGACCATGGCCACGGCTTTCCATTCCGCCATGGCCTGCAGGCGGTGAATATGTGTAGCGAGAGCGGAGCGTTTTGAGCGGGGCGGGACGAAGAGATTGCGCAGAGCCGAGAAGATCGAAACGAAGCGTTGCAGTGCTCCTGGTGATCGGAAGCCTTGCATAATCCGCTCCCGTTTTCGCAGCGGCACATGCGAATTCTCGGCACGGTTGTTCAATCCCTTATGCGACCAATGCTCGACGTCCGGCATCACCTGTCGCCTGGCTGCTCCATAGGAGCGCAGCTTGTCGGTGATCATGCGCTTCGGCGCGACGCCTTGCTTCTTCAGCAGCCGCGTCAGCAAGCGCTTGGCTTTGCGGCGGTTCCAGTACCGATGCTACTGCATCCCGCGCCTGTCAGCGCAGGAAATCCCATCCTAACCGGTCGACAATGGATTTTTGCGCCCTAAAGTGCCGATTCCCTGATATCCAACGCCGAGGTTTTCCCGGCCAGTATTTGATTGCAAATCTCCTCGAGTGTGGACGTTGCAAACATTTAAGAAGCCTTTTCTAAAGAACGCTAAATTTACCGGTTCTCAATATCGATAAGCGGAATTCATCGAATCAATAGGGTTACCGCTCAAGAGCTGGCCGCCACTGCTGCGGATAACAGCACATGCGGCATTCAAGCCCGTTTGTACCGCGCCCTCGACCCACCCGCCGGTAAAGGAGCATCCACATCCTGCGAGATACAAGCCCGTGTCTTCTTCCGGTCTTTTTGCGGTAGCGAATTGGAAAAATAACCGTTCTGAATAGATGTCTTCACCAGGATAATTGAGCTTGAAGGCACCTACTGAATATGGATCCATCAGCCAATCGTGCTGCAGGACATGACGTTCATAGTCACCGTTAGCCGGGACTAGATGACGGGCGAAATCAGGGGAAATGGTGGCCAGATCATCGACCAGACGCTGGCACCGTTCCTTTTTGTCCAGAATGGAAAGCATTTTGTTAGCATCATCTTCCCATGTATAACTTAACAGCACCACGCCCTTACCATCCGGATCATCTGGCTGATAGTCTAGGCAGTAAACCCCTCTGGCAAGGCCATCTGACAAGATGGTTGTCGGCGAGCCCTTTTTTAACCAGAACTTGTTTTCCGTCAGCATAAACAGCTTGGAAGAGCCGGTAAGGTGAGTTTCTCTGACCGCTCGCAAAACTTCGTTAGTAAGAAAGGTTCCATCCGCCGTGAGACGATGGGCCAACTCCATAGCTCGATTGCTGGTAGTGACGATGACGCGGTCAAAAGGCACGACCTGCCCTCCTGCGCATGTCACGAGAATCTGACCGCCCTGTTTGTAAATACGGCTTACATGACCGTAGCGGACACGCTGCCGCAAACTCACACCGTTAAGCTCCTGTTCAGCCAACCGTTTCACCAACAGGGAGATCCCTCCCATAATCAGGCGCTGATCGTCCTCGTACCCGTTAATTACTAGACGCAGTATCTCAGTAAACGCGGCTTGGTACACAGGTAAAAAGCCTCCAGATCCAATCCCCAGCGATCCGAAAAGCTCAAAATCTTCCGGCCTTTTCCAAGGTACGCGCCCTGGTGGCTGCGGTCCGGTAAAGATGGTGACGAGGGCCGAATAGAAGGAGATGTCGCGAAACGAATCTAGCCAGGCCTGCCATGCGTCACGAGCTTGGTCAAAGCGATGCGACCGAAGCAAAGTTGTGATCTTCGCCGGTGCGGGCAGTTGAATCCCTTCGTGCACGTAACCGTCGCTTATCAAAGCCTGCCATCCTTGATGAACGCGTCTGAACAGTGGCGGCGGAGACTCGCCGGCCTGCCATAAATGACGCGCACCTCGATAGTGCACCTCGGTATCCACGATGCCCGGATCGGGGAAGGAAGCTGCGGTATCTATCCTCAATTTGTCCAGATAATGGAACAGGCAGGTTGCGCTGGAAGGAAAGCGCATAGCGCCCATCTCGGCAATGAGATGCGGTTCGCGCGGGTCGAAGATTTGTGACCAAGCCCGCCCACCCATACGATCCCGCGCCTCAAATAGCACGATGTCCGTTATTCCGGCGCGCAAAAGTTCAGTCGCCGCCACCAAGCCACTGATGCCGGCGCCCACAATGCCAACCCGCGGGCGCCGGCTGTTTTGAGCAAAGCTCCCAATACCACCTTCAGACTCGCTCAATCGCAAGAACGGTCCATAATCATACAGAAGATCGATACTCGGCAATGAATTTCTTGCGATGGTATTGTTCAGCATGCCGCTCTCCGGTGATAGCTATATTTCTTGAGATCTAGTGTGGCCGCCCTCAGAATGCCTCCCCCGTTAAATTGGAACGCCGCGGCAGCATAACAATTTCTGCGCACCGGAGGCGCAATTAACGGTGCGTATTAGACAAGAGCTTGCCAGATTCTTTACTTAGTAATAATAATCACTGCAAACGCATATCGCAATCGACGATTGACGCAATATTTATTTGGATTAGAATGGATTGCTCAGCCGAAATACATCGCGTTCCTCTCATAGGAGAAGTCTCGCTCCTGACGCCGAGCATGTTCCAAATACTCGCGCGCGATATCTTCTATTAGTGCTTGCTAACGATCCGTATTATCTATTTCTTTCTATCACTCAATTCCCACTCATTGAATTAATATTACGTTTCATATGTAATATAATACGCTTCCTCACTGATCAGAACCCATTTGTCCATTCTCTTCGGCCGATGGACATGATGCGCCAAGGCTGGTTTTCGAGCTTGCGCCAAGCATCGCAGCAATGGGCGACGATATCGTCATAGGATTTGAAGATGCGGTTCGACAGCCAGTTTTCGCGCATGACGAGCCAGAGGTTTTCGACCGGGTTGAGCTCCGGTGATTTCGGCGGCAGTGGCAGGATGGTGATATTCGTGGGCACGACGCCTGGCGTCCTTTCCGGCAAGCAGCCTTTGGTTGCTTCCATCGACGGCTATATCACTTTGGGGGGCGAGGATGAGGCAGCTGACTACGTCGACGAAAACGGCCAGGCATGGCAGGCCACGCCCGGTGCAGTCGCGTGGCTGGCGGAGGTTACCAGAAAGCTGAAACCACGACGACAGCGTAACTGACCACCGGAACCGATGGGCGTGTTCTAATTTGGGTATACCCGGCCTGAACACCCGCCATGAACACGTCGCAACCGGAAAAGCCTGTATATTTTGGGCTCAATCTTCGTTAATGAACAGAGCATCGCGCCGGCACACCCAAAATGAACAGTTTGCATGACCCGCATCGGATACGCTCGCACCTCCACCACCGACCAGAACCTCGCCGGGCAGATCGCCGCGCTCAAGGCCGCCGGCTGCGAGGTCATTCGCGAGGAGCAGAAGAGCGGCTCTACCCTGGAAGGCCGTCCGCAACTCAACACCATTCTCGACTTCATTCATGCTGGCGAGACGCTTGTCGTCACCCGGATTGACCGCCTGGCCAGATCGCTGCGCGACCTGCAGATGATCGTGGACAAGCTCAAGACGAAGGGCGCGCATCTCTCCGCGACAGAACAACCTGTCGATACGTCGACCGCCGCCGGTAAGGCCTTCTTTGACATGCTTGGTGTCTTTGCCGAGTTCGAGACCAATCTGCGGCGCGAGCGCCAGGCGGAGGGAATCGCTGCCGCCAAGAAGCGCGGCACATACAAGGGCCGGCCGCCGAAAATCGACCGCGACGCGATCCAGCAAAGGCTTAAACAGGGTCAGGGCCCAACACAAATCGCCCGCGATCTCGGCGTCTCACGCGGTACTGTCTATCAGGTGAGGAAGGGCAAATGACGAAGGGCAGGCTCATAACCCGTCTGACGCCAGCGACATGCGAAGAGATCCAGACCCGCATGCTCGAAGTCTGCCAGAAGATCGCTGAGGACCATGGCCTGGTCATCGAGGGCGCCGGATGGCACGGCACGGATACCGGCTTCTTCTTCGAGCCCGTGTTCCGCGTCAGCATTCCCGCTTCCGACGGCACCGCATTCAATCTCGAAAAAGACAGGTTCGAGTTCTTGGCAGAGCAATTCGGATTGGCCCCTTCGGACTTCGGACGCGAGTTCTGCACCGGAAGCGAACGGTTCCGGATCACCGGCATCGATCCAAAGCGGCCACGCTACCCGATCTCCGCCGAGCGAATTCCCGACCGCAGAGGGTTCAAATTTGCCGCCGAAACGTCGCCATGCTCCTCCAAGCCAAGGAGAACAAGCCGTGACGTTCTCGGATTGCTCCGCAAGTTGGCCAAAATCGCAGCTTCGGGCCGATTAGGCCAAGGTGCGTTTGATTTGACAGAACCGAGCCAGTCACAAGTTGCGGCACTACGGGGAGCGCTTGGGCGCGCGCCTCTCCGCCGCTCCAATCGCGGTCGACCGTGCGAGCCGGATCTGCGGCACTCATCCCGACCGCCCATCGCGGAGTGCCCGAAGCTCCGCAATAAAGGCGGTGGCGATCTCAGTTGCCTGGGTCGCATCAGCCTCCGGGAGGTCGAGTCCGTGCGCTGCACGATTCATCGCTTGAAGGGCGATTCTGAACCGGTCGGCGCTTTGTGGCGCAATACCAAGCCGCTGCACCTCTTCGAGCACGGATCCGAGACCTACGGGTCGCTCAGCTTCCATGTCGCTGTTAATCAGCAAGCGGATTTCGCGTTCAACTTCAATGCGCAGCTTTACCAAGGAAATAAGCGGGAACTCGCGGGCAAACTCGGCCACGGTAGGCAGCTCAGTTTGCAGTGGTTCGGGAAGCGCTGCCGACACCCGGTACTCCGCGATGCCCATTGGTTTCGTTGAGTCACGGAGCGCGTACTCAACGATCACCTCGTTCTTCCCCTTGCAGAGAATGATGCCGATGCTGGGAGCGTCTGTTTCGTGCCGAAGTTGGTCATCAACCGCGGAAAGATAGAAGTTCATCTTGCCCGCGAACTCCGGCTTGAACTCCTCAATTTTGAGTTCGACAACGATGAAGCAGCGCAGCCGGAGATGGTAAAATAGGAGGTCGAGGTAAAAATCCTGCTCCGCAACCTCAAGATGGTATTGGCTGCCGACGAAGGCAAAGCCCTTGCCAAGCTCAAGGATCAGCGCACGCAGGTGCTCCAAGAGGCCCCGCTCAAGCTCCCGCTCCGTCATTTCAGGACCGAGAGCTAAGAAGTCGAAGCTGTATGGGTCCTTGATGAGCTCTTGCGCGAGGTCAGACTGGGGGGCGGGCAATGTCCGAGCGAAATTGGTGAGCGCCTTGCCCTGCCGTCGATGAAGCTGGCTCTCGATTTGATGGGCGAGGACATTACGACTCCAGCCGTGCTCTATGGCTTGGCGAGCGTACCACAGCCGCTCGGTAGGATCCTTCAGGGCCTCGACAAGTTTGACATTGTGGCCCCATGGCAATTGTGCAACGACCTGTTGCACAAATTCCTCGTCGGGGAACGCCTCCGCGAAGGCGCGCATATACTTCAGGTTTCGAGGGGATAGCCCCGTCATCTCCGGGAAGTCCCGCCGCAGGTCCGCCGCGAGGCGGTCGATGATCCTTGCGCCCCATCCCTCGGCCGTTTGGCGCGCAAGGATGTCGCGGCCGATGCTCCAGTAGAGGAGGATCAGCTCGCGGTTTACGGCGACGGCAGCCTTGAGGCGAGCCGTCCGGATCCGCTCCTTGAGCTCTGCCAATAGCGAGGCATAGCCGCCGCCCTCAGGTGCTGAGACAGGCGCGGTCATACCTCCTCTCTAGCAGGTTCAGGTGTGAAAAGCTTCACCGATGCGAACCGAAGCGGAGGCCCAGATTTGTGTGTGCGCCGCACAACGAAAGTGTCAGCCGGACCATCTTGCTTCGCGGGCGCGCCCTTATTGCGGGATTTCCTTGTCGGTAGAATGACGACGGTTGTACCTTCGGTTAGGGCAGGCGTAATAATCACCGGAACGGCCAACAGCCATTTCCAGTCGGTCCGCCACGATATGATAATTTTTGAGCCCGCTCCTCGGCGAGCAGGGCTTCAACCGTCGACTTCAGATGTCCCGATCGCCGGTTGCACCGGCGCAACAGGAAGATGAGGAGCTCGCTGCGACCCATAATCTCTTTCGTAGTGCGTTGCCGAATCGCACGTAAAAAAGTTTTACCTTTCTTGCAGTGAGACGCGTCATCGCGGGTTCGACCAGCCATAATTGTCGCTTGGCAGATGGGGTGGTTGCCGTCCTCCCCTAACGGCATCGCAATGTGCCAAGCGACAATTCTATATTTGAGGAACCCAAATTCTCGCGCAATTCGCTGTACTCGTATCATCGCAAGCGCGGGATTGCGACATCCTGCGAAGTGCCCGCGTTGCTGGAATGGATTTTGGGGAAGTAAAAAGGCCCCTGCGCTGGGTCGCGCGCCGGGGCCTTCAGGCATGTACGAGCTACCAGCATGTCCAGTTATGATCGTGCGCTATTATAATGAACAAACGGTGAATGATCGCTATCCGAGGTGCAGGCGGGCCAATGGTGGGGCGGTGAGGGACCTGTACCGCAGCAGCGAGGCCACGAGCAGCGACCCGAGCCATGCGCCACGCTGCAGGACCTCGATTTCGGGCCAAGCCTCGAGCCAGCAACTCGCCTTGCTTCTCGGAAATCAGAAGGCTTTGGGAGGCGGTTACGCAGCGCGATACGGCCGCGGCGATACGAAGTTTAATCATTTTTCCCCTGTTCAGACGGTCAGGCTGCCTTCGCCGCCGGCTTGGCTGCCTTGACATGGGTTATACTGCGGCGACCGTCGACGCCGACCGGAACGTCACCGTCTACCGTAGCGCGACGCACAACCCGGTGCTGGTCGCCATAGTCGTTGACCGCATAATGCTGGGTAGCACGGTTGTCCCAGATAGCGACGTCGCCTACTTGCCAGCGCCACCGCACGGTATTTTCCGGGGCAGTGACGTAGGACTGGAACACCTCGTAGAGTTTGGCGGAATCGCTCTTGGAAAGGCCGACGAGGCGCTGCACGAAATTGCCGAGCAGCAGCGACTTCTCCCCGGTTTCCGGATGGACGCGCACGACCGGATGCTCGGTCTCGTAGATCGTCGATGTGAAGACTTCCTCGAAGTGCTTCTTCTCTTCGGCTGGCCTGATCTGAGGAGAACATACCCCGGGTGCCGTCATCTCTAACGGGGGATGAACCAGACAAAATTGAAAGGCCCCGTTTAACTGCCGAGCCACAATATAACCGACGACGAAGTGAGCGCCCACATGAACTCACCGATGACGGCCGACGCAATGGCTGGCTGACACTATTTGCCAAGACATCCTGATGCGGTGGCTATGCACGGAACTGAGCATCTGTTCAGGGCCACGGGTGTGCTATACGGCTTTGATGGTGCCATTCGACGCGATGATCCTTCGACCAGGCGAGGATCGCGTTCGAGGTGAACTCCGTGCCGTGGTCGGAGACGATCATGTCGGGCTTGCCGCGCTTGGCGATCAGGTCCGTCAGTTCGCGCGCGACACGCCGGCCGGAGATCGAGGTGTCAGGGATGGCGGCCAGGCATTCCCGCGTCACGTCGTCGACGATGTTGAGCACGCGGAAGCGTCGGCCGCAGGCGAACTGGTCGTGCACGAAGTCCAGCGACCAGCGCGCGTTCGGCTTCGCCTCGACCAGGATCGGCGCCCGCGTGCCGACCGCTCGTCGCCTTGCCCGACGCTTGCGCACCGCCAGCCCTTCCTCGCGGTAGAGCCGATAGATGCGGTTGATCCCCGATGCCTCGCCCTCGCGCCTGAGCAGAATGAACAGGCGTCGATAGCCGAAGCGCCGGCGCTCATTAGCGATGTCGCGCAGACGGCCGCGCAGTTCCTGCTCGGGCGGACGCCGGGACTTGTAGCGGATCATTTTGCGATCGGCGCCCACGAAGGAACAGGCCCGCCGCTCCGACAAGCCCATCGTGGCCTGCAGATGCGCGACGGCTTCGCGCTTGGCGACGGGCCCTACCATTTTTTTGACAGAAGCTCGCGCAGCGCCGAGGCTTCCAGCATCTGGTCGGCGAGCAGCTTCTTCAGCTTCGCGTTCTCGTCTTCCAGGGCCTTCAGGCGCTTGGCGTCGGACACGTCCATCCCGCCATACTTCGCCTTCCAGTTGTACAGCGTCGCCTCCGAAATCCCGTGCTTGCGGGCCAGATCGCCCGCCTTCGCCCCCGCCTCATGCTCGCACAAAACCGCGATGATCTGCTCTTCCGTAAACCGCTTTCTCTTCATCAGTCCGTCCTTCAAACGAGGCCGGACTCTAATCCCAACTGGAGGAAATTACCCGCGGCAGGTCAATCGAGGGTCATGATGGCCATTTTCCTCGATAGATTCTTTCAGAGAGCCATCCGACGGCGAACCTAGGGGTAAGTCATTTTTTGAGTCCTTCTGGTTAGCTGACGCAGCCAATTTAATGATCAAGCCATAGCTTGCTAATAGCCTGATTACACATGAGTAGCCTCGCGTACGGGAATGGTCCATTTTTTGCGTGGTCGTGGGACAATTTCTGCTCAGTGTGAGCGCGTTTGTCGATGACAGCATTTAACATGCCAACAGAAAAAACAGGGCGCTGGCGTCTGGAGCGGTTTCGCCGCTGACAGGGGGGCAGGTCAAGCCGCTCAGGTTCATGCGCTTTGAAGCGGTGGGATCCCGATCGTCTGGTCAGGATCATCCGCGCGGTGCGCAAGGCATGATCGCCTCAGGAGTTGTCGTTTACGTGTCGTGCCAGCCGGTCGGGTTCCGCAAGAAGGCTGCGATTTCGTCCATCTTGGCCAGGGGGATCTTGCACGGGCCGATGTGAAGGCGATTCGACGGGTGGGCATCAGACTGGGCCTCAGCACCCATGACGACGCAGAGCTCAAAACCGCGCTTGCGGCCGAGCCGGATTATATGGCGCCCGGCCCGATCTACTCAACGGTGCTCAAGATCATGAGGTACGCGCCACAGGGGCTCGACCGCATCGCTGTCTGGAAGCAGCGCGTCGGTGACCTTCCGCTCGTTGCCATCGGCGGGCTGACCATCGAGCGCGCAAACGGCGTCTTCGCTCAGGGCGCTGAGAGCGCCGCGGTCGTGACCGACATCGTCGGCAACACGCGTCCCGAGGTTCGTGTCCTAAATGGCTGGCGGCGACGGCCCAATGGCGATGACGCCGCATGTGCTGATTGTCGCCGGCTCGGATTCGAGCGGCAGCGCTGGAGTCACACGCGACCTTGAGACGATCGCGGCGCAGGGCCTCAGATCATGCGCCGCCGTCACGGCGGTGACCGCCCAGACGCATCTGTCTGTCGAATGGATCGAGCATATGCGCCGGGTTTCGTCGCAGCTCAGATGCCGGCCGCGGTTGCCGCCAGCAACGTGAAGCCATCAAGATCGGGATGCTTGGCACAACATGGCGGAAGCCGCGACGGTTCTGCGGAATCACTCGGATCTTCCAGTGATGCTGGACCCGGTTTTCGCCTCTTCGTCCGGCGGGGCGCTGATCGTGGAAGACGCTGTCGCCGCGCTGCGCGGTCATCTCATGCCGCTTTGCCGGATTGTCACGCCGAACTTGCCGGAATTGGCCGCGCTGACCGGATCGCGATCGTAGTCGATGAAGCATCCGCTTGCCGCCTGGGTCAGGAGCTGTCGAGAACTGTCTCGGCCGCCGTCCTCGTCAAGGGCGGTCATGCCCGCGGCAACGATGCAGTCGACCTGCTGGTGCAGCCGGACCGCCCTGCCCTTCGATTTGGTGCGCGCCGCCTGCCGAGCGATATGCGGGGGACGGGCTGCATTCTCTCCAGCGCCATTGCCGCCTCTCTTGCGCTTGGGGCGTCGCTGGAAGAAAGCGTGCCCAATGCCAAGAAGTACGTATTCAACACCCTTGCTAATCAAAGTGAGATTTTGGCCACTTGGGATGATGAACAAGCCGCCGGATGAACGAAGTGCCCTCTTCAATCCAGCAATCCTCTCGGTGGGTCTACCATTCTTCATGGGCAGGCCGGGCTGGCTGCGGTCGAGCGCCTGGATCTGGCTCTTCTCGTCGACCGACAGCACGATGGCGTGAGCCGGCGGATCAACGTAGAGGCCGACGACATTGCGCAGTTTGTCGACGAACTGCGCATCATTGGTAACTGGCGCCAGCGGTTGGGCTGCAGCCCGTGCGCCCTTCCAGATGCGGCGCACCGCGCTGGCGCTAATGCCGGCTGCGGCCACCATCATGTCGGCGGTCCAGTGCGTCGTCTCGCCAGGCGGGTCCTGCAACGTCAGTGCCACCAGCGCTCGGCGACTTCTAAAAACTGGATGAAGCCTGGATCGTGAACTGTCTGCAGGGACCTGGACGTAATCGGCTTCGGCGCTAGAATCCGTTCGAACCCCACATTGCGAAGGCCAGCGATTATTCGTTTCGGCCGTTCTGGTGTGTCGAAGCAGGGCACCATCTGTCCACGCCATAACCCGCCCGCGCTTTCATGAGCATATTGGTCCTCGGAAAAGACAATAAGCACGTTGCCCTAATCCTCTTCGCCAATTGGGCGTACTTGCATAGAGACGGCACGGCGCTCTGGCATGGATGTAATCAACGCACCGACGATAATGGCCAATGCTGCAAACATTCCTGGACCTGTCAGCCATTCGCCGAAGAGCGCGGCTGCGAAGAGCGCAGAAAAGAACGGCTCGCTCGATTCGATGACCTGCGTCTTGTATGCCTCGATATGCTGAAGAGCGAGAATTGTGCAGTAGAACCCAAAGAACGAGGGGATAACCCCCAGTGATAGCAAGCTTGGCAGCGCGTTCACTGACGGGATTGGTGCTCCGCTCCAAGCATAGGGAACAGCGAGCATAACGAGGCCATAAGCCAGGAACCACCAGAAGGTTTCTAGGGATGAGCGCAGCTTAAAGAATTTCCAGGCGAAGATAAAGCTGGCGTAGCCTAGACCCGCGATAAGGGCGAGGCTGACACCGATAATGCTTCCGGTCATCAGGCCGTCCCCAGCAATCACGAAGTAGCCTCCAAGAAAGACCATGGTCATGGCGAACGCCTTTCGCGTCGTTACCGTTTCCTTCAAGATGAGGATGTCGAGCGCGATTGCACCAAGGCCGCCAGCGAAAACAAGGATGGCGACAAGCGGGATCGGTGCATACGTGAAAGCTTGGGTTTCGAAATGGTAAAGTGTGAAGATGCCAAGCGCGGAGCAGACGGCGATCTTCCACGATCCCGTGAACACTGAGACTAGTCGGGCTAAACCTCCAGACCTTAAAAGGATGATGATCGAGAGCAGCGAAAACGCAATGGCGCAACGCCAAAATGCAACTGCAGTGTGATCGAGGCCTTCCTTGAAAGCGGACCGCGAAAGCACGCCGACGGTTCCATTGGACAGAGCTGCAAGGAGAGCGAAACCGGCCCCAAGGATTGATGAAAGATAAGCATTTCTCATGGCGGTCACTTTGTTTCTATCATATGCGAGCGGCAGGCCTCGCCGAATGCACGAAAGATTTCGACGCTGAGCAGATCCTCAACGTGAAACCATTCAGGATGCCATTGTACGGCGGCAGCAAAAGTTGCCGTGTCCTTTACCGATATGGCTTCAATAACGCCGTCCACGCATCGCGCATCAACCGCAAGGCCATCCGCCAAACGCGCGATCCCCTGCCGATGCAGGGTATTGACCAAGACTGGATTCTTTTGCGAGCGGCGGATGCATTGGGCGATGTGGCCGTGGCCTTCGGCTAGAATTGCATGAAAGGGGGCGTATTGAAGGTCGCGTGGGAGAGAGAGGTCTTCCACATGAGTGATCCGACCTTCACCTTCCGAGATGTTGCTTGAGAGGCTGCCACCAAGTGCGACATTGAGTTCTTGCAGCCCACGGCAGATTCCGAACAGGGGAATGCCCGATGATAATGCAATCTTGATCGCAGCAAAGCTTGTCCTGTCCCGGTCAAGATCAAGCGTCTTTGGACAAGCCTCTGGGCCCCCGTAAAATGAGGGCGAGACGTTCGACTCCGCCCCGGTCAGCAGTACGCCATTGAGGACTGACAAACAGACTCGCAAATCCCCTTCCACCAGTCCGCACGGGATCACTAGCGGTAAGACACCTGCGGTCGTACGCAGGGCTTCAAGATAACGAACGCGTACGGTCTCATACCCGACGCCGTCCTCTGTCCGGCGGTCGGAAATGACACCAACGCGGGGCCGCTGTTTATCAGCGAGGCCACAATCAGGTGCCCTCAAGAGCTTGCCCGATATCGGCGATGATATCCTCAATGTGCTCAAGTCCTACAGAAATCCGGATTGTTCCATCGCGAACTCCGGCAGCAAGGCGCGCCTCGCGCGGGACCGAAGCATGTGTCGTCGAGGCTGGATGCGTGGCGAGTGTTCTCGCGTCGCCAATATTTGAGACGTGATAGGCGAGGCGCAACCGCTCGATAAAACGGCGCCCAGCCTCAATGCCGCCAGCGATCTCGAACACGAGCATCGGGCCACCATGATCACCCATGTTCTGCTCGGCGCGATGCCGTTCAACAATCCCGCCAAAAGTCGGATATGTTACGTCGAGAACGCCAGGATGCGCCATGAGAAACTCGGCTAGCTGGCGGGCATTGGAGCAATGTCGAGGCATTCGCAAAGGTAACGTTTCCAGACCTTGGATACAGAGAAAAGATGCGAATGGCGACGGGCAGGGACCGAAATCGCGCATGAGCGTATTGCGCATCTTGAGCAGAAACGGGCTGGCTCCGTAGGGGCCGGGCAGATTGCGCGCGGCATCGAGCCAAAGAATGTTACCGTGCGAGATGTCAGGACGTGTCATCAACGAAAAGCGTTCGGAATAGGCAGCCCAGTCGAAGGTGCCCCCATCCACAATAATGCCGCCAATCGTCGTGCCGTGGCCGCTGATATATTTGGAAGTGGAGTGCACGGTAATGTGGGCGCCAAGCTCGAGAGGGCGGGAGATAAGAGGGGTCAGCGTGTTGTCGATGATCAGCGGAATTCCGAGTTCCTGCGCGATCGCCCCGACCTCGACGATCGGGAAAGGGCTGAGCTTGGGGTTGGGAAGCGCTTCGCCGAACCAACAGCGCGTTCGGCGATCTGAGGCTTCGCGGAAACGTTCGGGATCGCTTGGATCGACGAAGCGGGTTTCAATCCCGAGCCGTTGAAACGTACTGGCCAGCAAATTGATTGTGCCACCATACAGGTGCGTGGAGCTTACGATATTGTCCCCGGCTACGGTGATGTTTAGGATTGCAAGCATAATTGCGGCTTGCCCCGACGAGGTTGCCAAGGCGGCGACGCCACCATCCAGAGCCGCAACGCGTTGCTCGAAAATATCCGTTGTCGGGTTCATCAACCGCGAATAGGTGCGCCCCTCGCGTCGGAGATCGAAGACGTCCGATGCGTGATCAATTGATTCGAATGCATAAGCATTCGAGAGATAGATCGGTACAGTTGTAGCAAGGGTCGCCGGATCATAGCGATAGCCGCCATGCAACACTGCCGTTTCCGGATGCAGGTGTGGCGTTGGCGCCAATCGTGCTGAAGGGTCATTTTTCTCTGGTTTGGTCAATATTGGATCTCTCCGGGAGTTGGATACTTCTCGGCGCGGCATTCAGACTGGGCGAAGCGCTTCCGGTTCTGGTCGCGGATCAATTTCAGGATCGAAGGCTCACCGTTTGGGCCAGGCTGGAATATCCCACCCGTTTCGGAGCAGTGCGCCGCATAGACGGTGTCCCCCATGCGGATGGCATGTGCTTCGGGTAAGCGCCAGAACGGGGTTGTCGGGTCGAGATGATGATCGAGATGGTAGTTGTCGTTATTAATCGCGGTCAGCCACTTCTCGATATTACAGCTGCGGCGGTTCCTAGCCATGTGCAGGTTCACGGTCTGATTTTCGATGGAGCTGCAATGCTCAGACATCTCGATAAACCAGCCGATAATGTGGAATGAGGTGAGGTAGGGGACGACCCAGAGAAGGACGACTTCCGAGAAGTAGCCATAGATCAAAGCGTACACGACGATACAAGCCCAGAACGCGTAGAATCCCCAGCGATCGAACTCGTAACGCCACTTTTCTCCGCGCTTCACCCGCACTGAACTCTCCTTGCCGGAGAGGGAATTGAGGATCAATTGATATCTGTTGCGGACCAGATACTTCAGATAAGCGTAGGTTTTCGATCCGAGCAGGGGCAGGATGATGAGGTTCCAGACGAAGGAACGATCCGTTCGGGGTGTGAAGACACCTTCCGCGATGAAGAACTCCAGGTCAGGATCGGCGTCGGCTCTTCCCAGAAAGGGATGATGGCTGTGGACGTGTGATTCCTTGTAGGCAAAGTGGCGTTGAAAGATGGGCCAAGCCGTTGGCAATGTGCCGAGCAGGAAGTTCAGCAGACGGTTCTTTGTCAGCACACCGTGCGCAGAATCGTGCAGAATGGTGGAGATTCCTCGCTGATGGGCTCCGATCATTATCACTGCGAGAGGATAGAACCACCAGTTGACCCCAATGACCAGCCACGCGAAGGCAGCGATCACCGTATAATCCTTCACGATATAAAGCGGGCCATGCCAATTGTCAGTTGTAAGAGCTTTGATGTCACTAGTGATGCAACGATCAAAACGATGGTGAACGTAGCGGCCGGGCGCTTCGATGCCGCTGTAGAGCGGCCGCGCGTGAGCGTTCATGAAGACACCTTTTGCCGAGAATTGCAGCGCCACTCTGCGGTATAGGCACCGACGAAGCGGTCAATGAGATCAGCTTTGACGTTTGGCATAACGATCGCGTGGGCGGAGTTGTCATGGCATGCGAGCTGGTATTCGCTGACGAGCCTCTCGGATGGCTTCGGAAATACAACCGTCAAGGACCATGGATTGAGCAACACCGGGATGCCCGCTGAACGAAATGCTGCTGCGAGGCCTTCCGCACGCTCGATGCAGGTTCGGGCATTATGGCGGAAACCGGCTATGCCAAGCCGCATCACCCGGTTCCAGATCGCGAGAACGGCGTGGCCGTTGCGCGATCCCATCAGAGTCGTATCATCTGAGCGCAAGTAGCTGACGGCGGAAGCCACTCGACTGACATGCTCACGACGAACTACAAGGATACCGCAGGGCATTGGCGTGCCGATCATCTTATGACCTGAGGTTGACACGCTGTCGATCCCGTGCCGGAAAGAGGGACGGATGCAGTTTGGTAAGCCATCGACAAAGGGAAGGACCATTGCATTCAGGGCGCCATCGACGTGAACAAAGCGTCGGCTCGGATCGATCCCGACGCGGTCCAGAACGCTGACGCAGGACGTGATATCGTCGTGTGCGCCTTTGATCGTCGTTCCAGAGGTCAGTGCGAGAATGATGCTGCGATGACGATTTGCGTGGATAACCTCAGAAAGAGCATCTGGAGAGATGGCACCGGAACAATCGGCCCCGCACGTCAAAGCCTCGATCCGGAGGATTTTTGCAGCCTTTGGAAGCGAATAGTGCGCCTCTGTGGAGTATATCAGAACAGGATTATCAAGGGTCTCGCGCGCAAGGTATATGGCCCATAGATTGCCTTCAGTTCCGCTCGCGCCCACAGTCCCCCAATATTTTTCTGGATCGGCGCACTCCCATACCCGCATGATCCAGTCGACCACCTCTCGCTCTAAGTCACAGACCTCGGTCGCATAGTGTGAACCGACATATGGATCACCTAAATTATTAATTAAAAACTTGTCGAATTGAGAGATTGGCTCGGGGTCAAAATCGAGATTGTAAGGATATCCCAGATGGTTATCACGCTTGTCGGAAAATTTCTTGCTAAGACTATGCAGCCTCGCATCAATATATCCATGCTTTCTTGAAAGATTGCCATCATCTTGGTTGCATATAATCTTCACGCATATGATCCACTATCAAATTCGGATGCATAGGATCTACACGATGGGACACTTATTATGCTATCATTATTATGTAACGTGACACTTTTGGATGCCAGATGCAGTTGAAATCGCCTTGGGAACCACGACTCGCCGTAGGTAGTGAGCCGATCTACCAGCGCCTCGCAGCCGCGATCGCGGAGGATCTGAGCAGTGGCAAAATCCCACCGAGCGCCAGGCTCCCAGCGCATAGGGACTTGAGCTATCAACTAGGCGTGGGCTTGGGAACGGTCACCAAGGCCTATGGCCTGCTGGAGCGCCAAGGCCTCGCCTCATCTGTCCATGGTCGCGGCATGTTCGCGACCAAAAAAAATCTCACGATCAACAAGGCTATTGATCTGAGCGTGAACGTGCCTCCGAACATTATGTCGGACCGGTTGCTAAGTGGGACATTGGCTTCGCTAGCGTCGGCGATTGATGCCAAGACCTTCGGAGCATATGCGCCTCCGCAGGGAATGTTTCAGCATCGTCTGGCACTCGCAGGATGGCTGCAACGTTACTGTGCCTCCGTCGACGCCGAGCGGATGATCCTCTGTAATGGTGGCCAGCAAGCACTTTCAATTGTGCTCGCAGCGCTGCTCGCGCCAGACCTTTGCATAGCGACAGACGATCTTCCGTTCCCTGGCCTCCAGATGATCGCGGGGCTATTGAGCCTTCAATTATTCGGCATAAAAACTGATTTTGAGGGCATTCTACCGTCTGCATTCGATAAGATTGCACACGAGGTCGCGGCGAAGGGGAAGCGTCTAATATTATTCACGAACCCGACGGCGCAGAATCCAACCGGCAAGACGATGTCGCGATCGCGCCTCAAGGATATTGCGGAAATTTGCAGGCACCGAGATGTATTGATCATTGAAGACGACGTATACTCTGCCTTCTCCGCTCGAGATCACCTCTGTTTTCTCGATCTCGTGCCTGAAAGAACATACTATATCAACAGTTTAGCTAAGATTCTAACGCCTGGAATGCGACTCGGTATTCTCATAGCACCGTCTGACCAACTAGGTAATCTCCTGCGCGTGATCCACGCGCAGGGTTCCACTGTTTCTCCGATTGCAAGTCTTGTCATGTACAGATGGGTCGTGGATGGAGTCGCATCCCATATCGCGACGATGACACATTCAGAAGCGGTCGCGAGGAATAAACTAGCGGCTTCAGTCTTTAGCTCCATAACTGATGCCTGGATTGGCAGCGGGTTCCATATGTTCCTCCCGACACGCCGCGCGGCGGCCATCGCTCTTGCCAGCGCCGCCCGCGAAAACGGTATACTGGTCACCGAGCCTGCACTTTCCTTATCAGAGGAAAGCGATGAAAGTGGAATTCGCCTTTGTCTTGGTGGACCGACCTATGACGAGCTCAGCATCGCACTGAGAAAGGTTGCAGCTCTGCATGTTCAGGGATCGGTTCCGGCTGGGGGCGAAAAACCACTCTAGCGAATTAGGCCACAATTGTCACACTGCACTAGAGAATGCAAAGTCAATTATTTCAGAGGCTTAGCTGTGTACTTAATTTGAGATTGTGTACTTAATTTGAGAATTCGAGGCGACATATTGCACTTAATGCGAGAATCAGGACTCACCACGTTGATCTCCGTGTTGTGAGGCAAATGACCGAACCGTTTCCCGATGAGGTGGACCAGCAGCGCTGGGACGAGGCCTGCCGACGCGCGGACGACGGCCCGCAGCAGATGAGAAACCCTGCCTGCGTCGCGCTGGCGTGGAAGGACAGGCACTATGGCCTGCGATGATTACCGGCCGATAGGAACGGCGGGGCTCTCGCCGGTCAGAAACGCCAGCTGCTCTGCAGCGCCCTAACCCGCCTGTTGTTGGGCGGCGCGTGCTCCGAATGAGCATTGGAGGCGAACAGCGTTTCCCTTGAGTGGCAAAGAACAGCACCTGATACTTTTATAGTCTATCAAATCTCTGGACATACTAGCAGCGAAATTCGGAGCCTTCCCAAAACTGGAGCGAGATGATGGTGTTAGCTGTGGAGAGATTTTCAAGAAGGAGGTTTGGTGGGTTCGTGGCCGCGTTCGCGGTAGGCTTGGTCGCTTCTTTCTCCCCTCTCATTGCCCAGGCGGGTAGTCCGGACGCTGGCAAACTGCCGACCAAAATCCCGGCGGGCACTGTGCTTCGTATCGGCGATCCCGAGACGCAAACGGCGCTGGAATTATCGGGGCTGATCGATCAACTGCCGTTCGAGGTCGAATGGGCCAATATCAGCGGCGGTCCACAGACCATCGAAGCCTTTCGCGCCAACGCATTGGACGTCGGATCCGTTGCCGACATTCCGCCCATCCACGCGACCTGGACGGGGCTCAAGGTCAAGATCATTGCCGCGAAATTCCGCAAGGAACCGGTTGCGCACCCGATCTATCAACTCGGCATTGCACCGGGAGTCGAGGTCAAGA
>NZ_JBVVQA010000043.1:0-51200 GCF_055811455.1 Mesorhizobium sp. WSM4845 | reverse complement strand
GTCGAAGCAGGAGCCGTAGAGGATCGTGTCCTCCATGCCGAGAAAGCCAGAAATCGTCGCCTCGAGCTGCTTGTGCTCTTCCTGCGTGCCGCAGATGAAACGCACCGACGCCATGCCGTAGCCATAGCGGTCGAGTGCCTGCTTGGCCGCATCGCGCAAGTCGGCGCTATCGGCGAGGCCAAGATAATTGTTGGCGCAGAAATTCAGCACCCTCTCGCCGCCCACCTCGATCTTAGCCGATTGCGTCGAGGTGATCACCCGCTCGGATTTGTAGAGGCCGGCCGATTTCAGCCCTTGAAGCTCGCTGTCGATATGGGAGAGGAATGCCGCGCTCATGATTTGGCCCTGTTGAGATTGAATGGACTGTCGCCCCGCGCGGGCGAAAAATCCACCGCAAAAGCGACGGCTTCGGTGACCCGACGGTCAGTGGCCAGAATGCCGCCCCAGAATGCCGCCAAATGGCAGATGTTCAAATGCAGCTGCGGCGCGAAAGAAGGCGATAACCATTTTGCGAGCTTTTCACCGCTGCTGCTGTGTCGGCTTCCGGAGCTGTTAACCTTTCAAGCCAATGGTTCTCATACCCAACAATCTGTCGGCGAGAGGGACCGCCCCAGAAAATGTCGCAGCAACCGATGCAAACCATTTCGGGCAAGCTCATACTGCTGATCAAGGCAGGCTATTGGCTGGCGCTGCTGATCATTGCAGCCATGGTGATGGCCTCCTTCATCCTTCTCCAGCAGATGATGGCTGGCCATCGGCACGACGACACGCTGCTCGATATTGTCGGCATGCAAAAGGTGCTGTCGCAACGCATTGTCTTCCTTGCCAACGCGGCAGGAGCAGCTACGCGCAACCAACAACCGGCTCTGGTCACCGCATTCAAACAGGCCACGGCCGACTTCGAGAGGAACTACGACCTTCTGCTCGAGCGTGTGGTCGCCGACCCGGCGTCACCGGCCAGGCTCGATCCAAAATCAGTCGAGAACGTCCTTTTTGCCAAACCGTTTCATCTCGATTACTTCTCGGTCGGGCTTATCGCCAACGGCGAACGCCTGGTTTCGGCGTTTGAATCGCAACTCGGCATGGCCGACAATGGCGGCTACAAGGGTGGCGGCGAACGCGTCAACCTCGACGCTTCCGTCGCCAATGCGGCCCTGTCGGGCTATGCGGCACTCGGCCAGCGCATCAGCGCCCAAGCCGACGCGCGATCGGAGAGCCTTCTCGATCTCCATCGAACGCTGTTCTACTCCACCCTCGGCGTCATCGTGCTGGTGGCACTTTTCATCTTCAGGCCGATGTCGAACGCCATCCTGCGCAAGACGCGTGAACTGATCGATACCCGCAATTCCATGGCCTTCATCGCCGTGCATGACGGCCTTACAGGCCTGCACAACCGCACCTTCCTGACCGACCATTTCGATACGCTGATCAAGGGCGCGCAGCGCCGGCGAGAGCGGCTTGCGGCGGTCCACCTCGACCTCGACCGGTTCAAGCAGATCAACGACACGCTTGGCCACGCCGCCGGCGACTATGTGCTGGTGGTGACGGCGCAGCGCATGCGTGATTCTTGCCGGGCGTCGGACCTCTGCGTGCGTCTCGGCAGCGACGAGTTCGTGATGATCCTCAACGGTGCCGGCGGCACCGAGGACATCAACACGGTCGCCGGGCGCGTCCTGTCGCAGATCAACGAACCGATCGTCTATCGGGGCGCGACCATCCTTCCGGGCGCCAGCGCCGGCGTCGCCGTCTATCCGGTCGACGCCGACAATGCGCAAGATCTGCTCGTCCATGCCGACCTCGCGCTCCACGCCGCCAAGAAGCAGGGTGGCGGCAGTCTCTCATTCTTCTCCGAGGCGTTGCGGCATGAACTCGACTACCGCAAGCGGCTCGAGCATGACATCAGGATCGCTATCGCGGAGAAGACGTTCCAGGTCTATTTCCAGCCACAGGTTTCGTTGTCGAACGGCACCATCGGCGGGATCGAGGCGCTGGTTCGCTGGAGACATGCCGAGCGCGGCATGATCGCACCGGGCGAGTTCATTCCCATCGCCGAGAAATGCGGACTCATGCCTGCGATCGGCCGCATCGTCATCGCCAAGGCAATCGGCGAGGCGGCGGAGTGGAACCGTGCCGGCATTGCCTTCGGACGGCTCGCCGTCAACGTCTCCGGCTCCGAATTGCGTGAGGCCGATTTCGACGCCTTCCTCTTCGGTGCGCTGGAAAAGGCTGGGCTGCCGCCACAAAAACTGTCGCTCGAGATCGTCGAATCCGTCATTCTCGACGACGAGAAGACCGGCATCGCGGCAAAGCTGCGGCACATCCGCGCCACCGGCGTCCATCTTGAACTCGATGATTTCGGCACCGGCTACGCGTCGCTCAGCCACGTCAACCCGAACGAGATCGACAGGCTGAAGATCGATCGCCGCTTCGTCCAGAACATCAATGAGAACGGCGACAACACCAAGATCGTGCGTGCCATCACCGAACTCGCCCGCGGCCTCGGCATCTCGATCGTCGCCGAGGGCGCCGAAACCGAGGCTGAACTCGATTCGCTGATGGCGATCGGCTGCGACCAGGTGCAGGGCTACTCGATCGCCTTCCCGATGCCGCAGGACCAGGTACGCGAATGGCTGGTCGCGCGGGCGCCGAAGAGAGCCAGGCTGACGGTGCTGCAGGGAAGGCTGGCGTAAGGCGCCAACCTGACACGCCGCTTCGGAAATGGCGGCCTGATGGGGTTACGGCCGGTCTGTAGCTGGCTGCCGCTACATCTTGGGCTCGCTGAACAATGCGTTCGGCAGTTGGGATCAATCGACATTCGCCCGCAGCGTCGCCAAGACTTCCGCGAACTCCGCCAGCCTGTCGTCCGACAACCCGGTCCGCAGCCGCTTGTCGAAGGCAATGGCTGCCGTGCGCAATTTCAGGAACAGGGCCTCTCCCGCTTCGGTCAGTTCGACCTGATGGACGCGGCGGTTTTCCGGATCGCGGCGCCGGGTCAGCAAACCTTGCGTCTCCATCGCGTTCAGATGGTGGGTCAGCGTCGCGCCTTGGATTCCGATCATGCCGGCGAGCTCACGCTGGTTGGCCAGTTCGCGCGACTTGATCGACAACAGCGTGACCCAGACCGGCAGCGTGCCGCCCGCCTCGACCAACGTGGCGTCAAAGGCCTGAGCGACAAGCTTTGCGGTGCGGGCGAGATTCATCCCGACTGGCGGGCGGTCAAAAAGCGTCATGATCCGACACTAGAGTAAGGGAAAGGCCGATGGAACTGGCCCTTTGACTTTACATTGATATCTAATCATTTGATATCTAACTTTATGGTTGGCGGTAGGAAAGGAGGAACGCGGTCATGCAGTATGTCTACATCATCGTCCTCGGCCTTCACGTATTGGCCGGTGTGTTCTGGGCTGGAACGACCATCGCTGTCGCCCGCGATCCGGAGATTCGGATCGAACGGTTTTTCCGGCCGCAAATGAACGCGGCTGGCATGGTTTTCCTGACCGGCGCCCTGCTCTGGTATTTCTTCCACAGCGGCTCAATCGGTTCGATGGAAATGGTTCTGGCCCTGGGTATCGCGACGGCCTTGATTGCCGCCGGCGTCCAGGGCGCGCTCGTCGGCTCTGCCAGCAGGCAGCTTGCCGGCACTGACTCGGCGACGGAAACGCAGTTGCGCGCGAAAATGACAAGGGGCGAACGCATCGCCGGCGGCCTGCTGGTCATCACCGTGCTCTGCATGGCCACCGCCAGAATGTTTTGAGCGGCCAGCCGCTATCGCGGTTTAAGAGATCGTACGGTGTCTGGCTGCAAGCCGGCGGCGTGCGCAGCGCGCAGATCGGACCGACGTGCCTGGTGGCTCTCCGTGCGGAGGTTCGGCTGCGCGCCACCAAATCAAATCCGAAGTGATCTTCAGATCCATACCGTCCTCGGAAATAGGCCGGCTCGTGGCTGGTCGACATGACCCGGTTCTTCAGCGTCAAATGTTTGAGCTGATAGGGCTGGAGAAGCGGATCGCTGGTGGTCCTCGTCTTCCTGTTTCAAATTGTGCTAATGAGCGGCAAATTTTTGTATTTTTGCGCATGTCGTACCCAAGTCCGCGCACCCTCGGGTCGGACCCGTGGGCAGGCTTTTGGGCGACATGCAGTAAGGAACCCGCCGATGACTGATACGAAAAACCTTACCCAGCTCGGCACCAACGTCGAGGCGCCACAGAACCCTGACGCAGCAGTCCTGGAGACCGTGCCGTTTTCGCGCGGCGACGGGCCGCCAGCCATCGTTCGCTTTACCTGCCCGGAATTCACTTCGCTCTGCCCGGTCACCGGCCAGCCGGACTTCGCCCACATCGTCATCGACTATGCACCCGACACGCTACTGGTGGAATCGAAGTCGCTGAAGCTGTTCATGACCTCGTTTCGCAACCATGGCGCCTTCCATGAAGAGTGCACCATCATGATCGGCCGCCGCATCATCGCTGCGACCAAACCACTGTGGTTGCGGATTGGCGGCTATTGGTATCCGCGCGGCGGCATTCCGATCGACGTATTCTGGCAGACCGGCGCGCCGCCGGAAGGCGCATGGCTGCCCGACACCGGTGTTGCGCCGTATCGCGGACGCGGCTGAATTCTGCTGCGAGATGTCCGGCGGGACAGCAGGATCGCCAACTCTGGTTTTCAATCGTCATCAGGCGATCAACTCATCGGTCCGTTCTCACTCACACTGATATTGGCTGAGCGCCCATTCGCCGGTCACCGACAGAAGGTCCGATATCTTCCAGATCGCCGTCGACCTTTTTGAACTTCCATTCCAGCCGGTGCGGATTGCCGGCAACGATAAAGGCGACGACGACCTTGGCCTCATCGCCTTTGACCGCTTCAACAGCCTTCAGGCTGTTGTCGATCTTGGCCCTGTCGTACGCCGCATTGTCGAGCGCCATGTTGGGATCGAGGCATTCGCCCTGCCCCGATTTCCGCAGCGCATCGCTCTTGTCGAGCACCGACCTCGCGGGATCGACGAAATGGCTGCGCTGAGCCGGATCGAGCTCGAGCCCGACATGCTCGTAAAACGGTTTCACCATCGCCGTCGGCGAACCCGGCCGCAGCGGAGCTGCCCGTGCATTTTCTGCTGAGAGCGGCGCGCTGAACAGGCCCTGGCCAGCGGTGCTGCTCAAACCCGCGGCCAGCAGGCACGCAGTCGCCAGGGCCAGGGCGCGGGCCATGGCGTCACTCCGGAGTTTGGCCAGCCAGGCATTCGAGCGCACTCAGCGTCCAGCCGCTGGTCTTCGAGGTGATGTCGGCAACCTTCCACTGGCCGTCGACCTTCTTCAGCGACCAGACCATTTCGCGTTTGGATTCATCGCCTTCCGGGAAAAGGTTGAACGTAACTGTCACGTTGGCGCTGTCGCCATCCACTGCTTCAGACAGCTTCAACGTCTTGGCGACTGTCTTCTCGTCAAAATCCTGCGCGTCGAGACCGGGGGCAAAGTCGATGCAAGGCACCTCGTCCGGCTTGTTCTTCTGCGCCTGGTCGTTGAGGTCGAACAGCTTTGTCACCGGCTCGGTGAAACGGTCGCGGTATTTCGCGTCGGCCTCGAACTTGACCTCGGGCATGTAGAAGAACTTCACCGCATTGGAGGCCGGCCCGGCCAGGGCGGTCGCAGGCGCTGCGATCGAGAGAGCGGCGGCAAGCACAATCAGTCTCATCCGATAATCTCCAGGTTTTCGTGGTGGGAACCCGTTCAATACCACGAATCCATAGCGAGCGCGGTGATGTGAAGCCGCCCGAAAAGTCAGCGAGCAAGAGAGCAGCTGCTCAAGAGCTTTTGGCGAGCCAGCTCGCAAAAAGCCGCGCTTTCGAACCTGCCCTGGGATGGATTTTCAGATAAAATGCCCTAGGTGAGGGAATGTTGTCGGGTACAAGTGTGACCAGCCGGCCCTGTTCCATCAGGCTTTTGACCAATCCATCCCACCCCAAGACCGCCCCGATATCATCCTGAGCGGCCTGGAGGGCAATCATGTAGTTGTTCACAGAAAACCTGCGGCCTTTTGGGATGGTGTGTCCAAGCGCTTGAAACCACTCCGGCCAGTTCGTCCAGTCGGTTTCCTCGTTGTTCATATGAATCAAAGGCGCCTTGAGCAGATCCTCAACTCGGCCAATGCCGTGCTCGGCGGCGAATTTTGGAGTTCCAAGCGCGACAATGCGATCTTGAAAAAGTTTGTGACACTCCTCGGGACTTTCCTGCGCATCTCCGTAATGAATACTTAGATCACAGCGGATCGCTGTTGCGGGCACGTCGCTGACGATCTGCGAGACGGTGATGGTGGGATGGCTCTTCCAGAAGGCTGAAATCTTCGGTGTAAGCCATAGCGAGCTGACGGCAGTCGTTGTCCGGATGGTCACGTCGGCGGTTTCCGGGCGATCGCGCATGTGAGTGACGGCGTCGGAAATCGTCTCAAGCCCGCGCTGCACGGCAACGAACAGGAACGCTCCTTTCTCAGTCAATTCGACGCCGCGGCTCAAGCGCAGGAACAGGTTGCATCCCAAGTCACCCTCAAGCGCCTTGATCTGGTGGCTGATCGCGGCGGGCGTCACATTCAATTCCTGGGCGGCGTTTTTGAAACTCGCATTTCGGGCGGCTGCCTCGAAGCAGATGAGAGCCGTCACCGAGGAGAGATCGTACGGTCTTGGCATCAACGCTTCTTCGGACCCGCTTTTTGGATGGCTCGCTGAGTGCAACAGATTAGCTGAACTAAATCGTTCTGAAAATTAGTGCTATTGCGCAAAAGGCGTTCAGGCAAGAAAATTTCATCTCAAATGTGCACGCCATCTATGGAATTCCGCATGAACGCCCCCTCGCCCTCGATCCAAGAGTTGCTAGCGCGCCGGGTCTCGGGCTATGCCCTTGAGCAGCCCTTTTACACGTCGCCGACGATTTACCAGCTCGATCTCGAGCACATCTTCTACCAGGAATGGCTCTACGCGGCCCCGGCATGCCAGCTTGCGAAAGCTGGTAGCTACGTGACGATGCGCGTGGGCGCCTATGAGGTGGTCATCGTGCGCGCCCGCGATGGTGAAATCCGCGCCTTCCACAATTCCTGCCGCCATCGCGGCTCGATGATTTGCAAGGCGCGCGAAGGCCAAGTGGCCAAACTCGTCTGCCCCTATCACCAGTGGACCTATGAGCTTGACGGCAAGCTCATCTGGGCAAATGACATGGGGCCCGACTTCGACATGTCCAAACACGGGCTGAAGCCGGTCCATCTGCGCAATCTGGCCGGCCTGATCTACGTCTGTCTGTCCGCTACGCCCCCAGACTTCGAACCGTTTGCCGACCTGGCCCTTCCCTACCTAGAGGTCCATGACCTCAACAATGCGAAGGTCGCGCATACGTCGACCATCGTCGAAAAGGCCAACTGGAAGCTTGTGTGGGAAAACAACCGCGAATGCTACCACTGCAGCAGCAACCACCCGTCGCTCTGCCGCTCCTTCTCGCTCGACCCGGACGTGGCCGGTGTCTCTGCTGACGGGTCGGTCTCGGCGACCCTCCAGGCGCATTTTGACCGTTGCGAAGCCTCAGGCGCGCCGGCGCAGTTCCGGCTTGGCGGCAGCGGCCAATTTCGCCTGGCGCGGATGCCGCTGCAGCAAAAGGCGGTGAGCTACACGCTCGACGGCAAGGCTGCCGTTCGCAAGAATCTTGGCCGGGTGGCTCTGCCCGATGCAGGCTCGCTGTTGATGTTCCATTATCCAACGACCTGGAGCCACTTCCTGCCGGATCACTCCTTGACCTTCCGAGTCACGCCAATCAGCGCCACGGAAACCGAGGTCACCACCACCTGGCTGGTGAACAAAGATGCCGTCGAAGGGCTCGACTACGACCTCAAGCGCCTGACCGAGGTCTGGATTTCTACCAATGATGAAGACCGTGAGATCGTCGAAACCAACCAGCAAGGGATCTTCTCTCCTGCCTATGTTCCCGGACCATATTCGCCGGTTCAGGAAAGCGGTGTGACCCAATTCGTCGATTGGTATGCGAACTGGCTTGAGCGCTCTCAGGCCTCGATGCGATTGGCCGCGGAGTGAACCAATGAACGTGGTGGCAAAACCCAGGCTGGTCTTCTGGACCGACGCGGAAGAACTCGAATGTGCCTCCTTTCTTCCGGAGGCGCCGAACGTCCTCACCTTTTGTTTCCGGTCGCCGTCCGGATCGCTGTTCAATTTTGATCCAGGGCAGTTCCTCACTTTGGAACTGCCCACTCCCGGCGGTCCAATCTACCGGGCCTACACGATATCCTCATCTCCGTCGCGGCCGACCTCGCTGACCATTACCGTAAAGGCGCAGGCCGACTCCGTCGGAACGCAGTGGATGTTTGACAGCCTCCGTCCGGGCATGCGCCTGCGGGCAATAGGTCCGGGGGGCACCTTCTCCATGGCGCATCAGCCAGCCGAAAAGTATCTTTTCATCTCAGCCGGCTCGGGCATCACACCGATGATGTCCATGACTACACATCTGTATGATTCCGGAGTTGATCCGGACATCGTCTTTGTCCACTGCGCGCGCCGCCCTTCTGAGATCATCTTCCGTGAACGGCTGGAGCATATGGCGTCGCGCGTAACTGGCATCGACCTGAAATGGGTGGTTGAACAGACCGATCCATACAGGCCGTGGACCGGTTACAGAGGCATGTTCAACCAGTTGATGCTCGGACTGATGGCGCAGGATTATCTTGATCGCGAGGTGTTCTGCTGCGGGCCCGAGCCCTTCATGCAAGCCGTGCGCGAGGCGCTGGCCGGTCTCGGTTTCGACATGGCGCATTACCATCAGGAAAGCTTCCGCGCGCCGCTTCCTGAGGCCGAGAAGGTCCCGGATGACTTCGTTCCCGCCGAGAACAACGAGGCCGAGATCGAATTTGTCCTATCCGGCGTCTCCGCGAAATGCGTCGAGACCGATACGGTCCTGACTGCGGCACGGGCTGCGGGTCTGGTGATCCGATCGGGTTGCAGTATGGGGATATGCGGGACCTGCAAGGTTCGCAAAACCGAAGGCGATGTTCATATGGTCCACAATGGCGGCATCACCGACGAAGAGATTGCCGACGGCTATTTCCTTGCTTGCTGTTCTAATCCGGTTGGCCGTGTGAAAGTCGAGATATAGCAACCATTCGCGATCTTTGATCAAGGCGCTTCTTCGAAATCGGCAGCGCCTTGACGGTCCGCGGCCAACCGACGTCGATGATGAAGCTATTGATGAGTAACGCGCTTCACCCGCAAGGCGGTCTTGGCTCTTCCCTCGACCGGTAGCCGGGTTTCGGGCAAGTTCAGTGATGCGTCTGATCCACCAACAGCGCCCAGAAAGCGAACAGCGGCCGATCCAGCGATCTCATTGCGTGTTTGATGCCTGGCGGATTGTAGAATGATCCACCGATGCCGGGCGAAAACCAATCCTTGTCACCATGCTTGAATTCGCCATGCGAAAGCACGAGGTAGGTTTCTTCCGGCGGATGATCGTGGTCGGGATACCGGACGTGAGGAGCCATCAAGGTGACGCCGAGCCACAGATCGTTTCTGTCCTCGAGGCCGCCCGGGCCAAGGATCATCGCGTTGGCGTGACCGTCGCGGAAATTGCTGCTGGCAGGCGGGGCGGGATTTGATTTCAGCCGCCATTCGAGCAGCGGCTCGATCGCCTTGAAGCGCTCAATCAAGTCGCGGAGCGTAGGCGGGATCGCCTCTTCCGCCAACGCCGGGCCGAGATAGGAACAGACCGGCAAACGGCTCCCGGCCCTGGTCTTTTCAGGCCCGGGAACCTCCGATTGGGCGAAGAGCTGGATGATCGATCTGCGCGATCGCAGGTCGTGTGAGAACTGGTCAAAGGCCACGAACGCTGTGTCTACAAAATATTGCAGGGCCTCACTTCTGTTCATCTTTCAGCCCTTGTTGTGAGCGGACGCTATGGTCCGTTGCCGGATGTTAGATATCTTTCGCCAGTCGCAGTGCATCGTAGATCGCGGCGTGGGTGTTGCGAGCTGAAACGGCGTCGCCGATACGAAAGAGTTGGAATTGGCCCTGCGCATTCCGCACCACCGACTGCGGCTGCCCGGCGATGAGCTCATCTTGCGAAATCTCTCCGTGATTGGTCGATTTCGGTTTCAGTTCGAAATAGATGTCGTCCAGCGGAATGGTGCCGTGATTGACGACAACCTGATCCACGACGCGCTGTTTGGATATGCCGCCGTAGTCACTGCCGACATTTGCAATGAGCTGATTGCCATTCTTTTCAACTGACTCGAGCCGATAGGTAACGGTGAAGGTCACATCGAGTTTTTGAAGAGACCTCATGTAGGGCACGAGGTTCATAGCCATGACCTCGGGTGAGAATGACCGGTCCGGTGTCATGATTTCAACCTTCGCTCCGGCGCCGGCGAGGAATTCCGCGGCCTGGAGTGCCGCGTGGTCACCCGCGTCGTCGAAGATGAGGACATTGGTTCCCGGCTTTGCGTCTCCGGAGATGATGTCCCAAGACGTCACCACGAACTCGTTGCCCTTGGAAAGGACGTCGGTGTGCGGCACCCCGCCCGTTGCGACGATGACAACGTCCGGATTTTCCGCCTCGATGGTTTCGGCTTCCGCCCAGGCATTGAACCTGATGGTCACTCCATGTTTTTCGCACTGGGCCATGCGCCAATCGATGATGCTCATCATCTCCTTGCGGCGCGGGCTCAGCGCTGTCAGCCGGATCTGCCCGCCAGGGTCGCTGGCCGCCTCGAAGACCACGACCTCGTGTCCCCGCTCACCCGCCACGCGGGCGGCCTCGAGGCCAGCCGGACCTGCACCGACGATAACAACTTTCTTGCGGCTGTCGGCCTTGGCGACAATGTGCGGCATGGTCAGTTCGCGGCCGGTCGCGGCGTTATGAATGCAGTATGCCGCCCCGCCCTGATAGATACGGTCAAGGCAATAGTTCGCGCCCACGCACGGCCTGATTTCGTCTTCGCGCTTTTCTATGATCTTGCGCACGATGTGAGGGTCGGTCATGTGCGCGCGCGTCATGCCGATCATATCCACCTTACCCGACGCAATCGCGTGGCGGGCAGTCGCCACATCCGGTATTTTCGCTGCGTGGAAAGTTGGGAAGTTGGTTGCCGCACGAATCTCGCCGGCAAAATCAAGATGCGGCGCATTCGCCATTCCCTGAATTGGAATGACGTCCGTCAGGCCCGCATCGGTATCGATGTGCCCGCGGATCACGTTGAGGTAGTCGATGAGTCCGCTTTGCTTGAGGCGTTTGGAGATCTCAATGCCCTCCGACATGCCAGTGCCACCGGGGAGACGCTCATCCGCAGTATATCGTACGCCCAGGATAAAGTCGTCGCCCACCCGTGACCGGATCGCCTTGAAGACGTCCATGCAAAAGCGCATGCGATTATCGAGCGAACCACCATACGGACCGTCAAGTTCGTTCGTGAGAGGAGACACGAACTGGTCGATCAAGTGGCCATAGGCCTCGAGTTCGACGCCATCCATCCCGCCTGCCTTCATCCGCTCCGCGGCGTCCGCAAAATCCTTGATGATGCGCTCGATATCCCAGTCTTCAATTTTCTTGGGAAATGCACGGTGTGAGGCTTCACGATGATGGGACGGAGCCACAACGGGAAGCCAATCGCCTTTGTCCCAGCGTGTACGCCGTCCAAGATGGGTCAGCTGGATCATGATCGCGGCGCCCTCTTCGTGCACCGCATCGGTCATTTGCCTGATCCATGGCACGATCTCGTCCTTGTAGGCGAGCAGGTTGTTGAAAACCGGGGGGCTGTCCTTCGAGACCGCCGCGGACCCGGCTGTCATCGTCATCGCCACACCGCCCTTCGCCCTTTCAACCGTATAGGCGAGATAGCGCTCCTTCGGCATCCCGTCCTCCGGATAAGCCGGCTCGTGGGAGGTCACGATGATGCGATTGCGCAGGGTCAAATGCTTGAGTTTGTACGGCTGCAGGAGGGGATCGGTCGACATCTGACGGACTCCGGGCTGAGATGGCAAGTGCGAACGCTATCCGAAAATGTACATGCCTGTCAAGTTTCACTTCTGATCAGTCGATAGAGTCGACATAGGTGTACATTTTGCTGGTTTTCACTTTGATATTTTGTTAGGCTGATCACTCATGGAGCAAATTTCGAACGATAGCGGATGGCGCGGATCGCCGGAGGGGTGGCTTGAAGCCGCCTACGACCTGCTTCTTGAATCGGGCGTCGACACGGTGAGAATATCGCCACTGGCCAAGAAATTGGGCCTGTCGCGCACCAGCTTCTATTGGTTCTTCAAGGATAGAGAAGAACTGTTGGCTGCCCTCGTGACCCGTTGGCGGGACAAGAACACCGGCAACCTCGTCAAGCAGGCTGAGGCATATGCCGAGACGGTCGCCGAAGCGATGCTGAACGTTTTCGACTGCTGGCTCGACAAATCCTTGTTCGATTCCCAGTTCGAGTTCGCAGTCAGAAGCTGGGCGCTTCAATCCCCTGACATTCTGGCGGAGGTGCAGAAAGCCGACCAGACGCGTCTCGATGCGTTGAGCCAGATGTTTGTCCGCTTTGGTTACGACGAAGGCTCAGCCGATGTTCGAGCGCGCACCATCTACCTCGTGCAGATCGGCTACATCTCAATGCAGACCAGCGAAGATCTCGCGGACCGCATGAAGCGCATTCCCGGGTACGTGGAGATTTTTACAGGTAAGGCCCCGCGGAAGCGCGAACTCGACCGGTTCTTCGCCAGACACGGCCATTCGGCGGGCTGAGGAAGCGTTTCGACAATGGGTGAACCCCTGAGCATCGGAATAATCGGCGGAGGTGGCTGGCTTGGACGCGCTATCGCCGAGGCCATTATTGATGCGCAAATAGTCGCCGCAGAGCACCTCACGCTCTCTCATAGAACTGGGCAACCCGACTTTCTGCCAAACGCTACATGGACCAGGGACAACCAGGAACTGGTGGATCGATCTGATGTCATCATCGTCTCGGTCCGGCCCCAGGATTGGCCTGCCATCGACATTACTGCGTCCGGCAAGCTCGCCATGTCGGTTATGGCCGGGATCACTCTCGACCAACTGGCGGGACGTCTTAAAACCGACCGCGTCGTCCGCACGCTTCCGAATGCAGCGGCAGAGGTGCGGAATTCCTATACTCCCTGGATAAGCTCTCAGAGCGTCACTGCGGATGACCGCAATGTCGTTCGCCGGATTCTGGAGGCCTGTGGCGCGGCCGATGAAGTCAAAAGCGAAGCAGATATCGATTATCTGACGGGCCTGACTGGATCCGGCCCGGCGTTTCCGGCGCTCTTGGCGGCAGCGATGATGGATGATGCCGTCAGCCGAGGAATGGATCCAGATATTGCCCGGCGGAGCGTCAGCGCGGTGCTTGTTGGAACCGGAAAACTCCTCGAGGCTCGTCCAGACAATCCCCAAGGTATCGTCCAGACCTTCCTCGACTACCGCGGGACCACCGCGGCAGCGATCGAGGCCATGCGCGCAGCCGGGTTTGAATCTGCCGTGGCAGCCGGCCTTGCCGCGGCGCTCCAGAAATCCGTGACTATGGGACAAGCCACCTGACTGCCGCCCGAGGCCTTCCTCCGACCGCTGGTGTGATATTATGTCAAAACTCTTTCCGCATCTGTTTTCACCTGCAAAGCTAGGCAGTCGCACGCTCCGAAACCGGATCGTGTTCGGGGCTCATACCGCCAACATGGCCGAAAATGGCGTGCCGACCGAACGACACGTTGCCTACTATGCCGAGCGAGCGCTCGGTGGGGCCGGCATGATTGTTGTCGAACCCATGCCCGTCCATCAGGCCGCCGTCCTGACACGCGGCAATTTTCGACCTGACGACGATAGCGTCATTCCTCATTTCCAGCAGGTCACGCGCGCGATCAAGGACCACGGGGCGATCGCCATCCAGCAGCTCTATCACGTCGGAGCGCACGGGGATTCGGACAACTCATTTCACGCGCATTGGTCGCCCTCGGGCCTGCCGAGCTATCATGACAGCGACGGTTCCCACGCCATGTCCGAGGGTGAGATTTGGGAAACCATCGACAGCTTCGTTCAGGCGGCGCGCCGCTGCCAGGAAGCCGGTTTCGACGGCGTCGAAGTCTGGGCTGCCTATCTCGGACTGGTCGATCAGTTCTGGACGCCCTGGACAAACCGACGCGAGGACCAATGGGGAGGGTCGCTCGACAACCGCACGCGGATCTCGCGCGAAATCCTAACCCGCATCCGCGAAACATGCGGCCTCGACTTCATCATTGGACTCTCGGTCAGCGACGAACCTGATTACACAGTCGCGCTCAGTCGCCAGGAACTGGCGGAGATCATTCGGCTGCACGATGAGCAGGGGCTGATCGATTACGTGACCTGCGGCACCGGTAGCTACCTCGACTTCTACAAGATAATGCCGACGTTTCTCTATCCGGAGAAGCTTGGCGCCGATCTTGCGACGACCCTCAAGGCCGTGGTCAAGACGGCCCTCGTGGTCGCCGAAAGCCATATCAGGACGCCTGAAAACGCCGAAACCGTGCTCGGCGAGAAAGCTGCAGACCTGGTCTCGATCGTCCGCGGCCAGATCGCCGACCCGCATCTGGCACGCAAAGCCGCGGCGGACCGGCCCGAGGATGTGCGCGGATGCATATCCTGCAACCAGATGTGCTGGGGCCGTCGTTCGCGCGACTACTGGATCAGCTGCCTTATCAATCCCTCTGCAGGGCGCGAGTTTGAATGGGGTGGTGACCGGTTCACGTCCGCTGTCATCAAGAAACGGGTGCTTGTCGTCGGCGGCGGTCCCGCCGGGCTCGAGACGGCTCGGGTTGCCGCCGAGCGAGGGCACGACGTGGTGCTGGCCGAAGCCTCCAGTAGGCTGGGCGGGAACTTTCTGCTCGCAGGACTGCAGCCGCGCCGCGGGCAAATCCTCGACCTTCTCGGGTGGTATGAACGCCAGCTCAGCAAACTGAATGTCGACGTACGACTGAACACCTACGTCGAGGCCTCGGAAATCGCCTCTTTCCAAGCTGACACCGTTATCCTGGCCACGGGGTCGGTGTCTCCCGAAACCGGCTTTCAGAAGGGTTTGCCGGCAGTGCCGAGCCTGCCCGGCATCGAAAGGGGCAATGTCTTCTCGATCGAATCCGTCATGGCCCGCGTTGTGCGGCCGGGTAAGCACGTGCTTTTGCTCGACGAGGGCGGAGGCTGGCGCGGTTGTGGCACGGCCTGGAAACTTGCCGAGGATGGCCATCAAGTGACCATTCTCACGCCCGATCCGTTGGTCGGCAAGGAGCTGCAGCGGACAGCTGCCGATTTCCCGCTTCGACGGACATTGCGCCAGCTTGGCGTCACATGGGTGTTGGATGTCAACGTGCTGGAATGGCACGGGGACGGCGTGACCATCGTTGACCACAACACCCGTGAAGAGAGCTTTGTGCCGGGCGATTGCCTTGTTCTCGCAACCACCAATGTAGCAGCGAATTGGCTGGCGAAAGAGTTGGAAAGCACGTCCCAGCCTTTCATGGAGGTCGGCGACGCCGTCGCTCCGCGCCAGGCGCCCTACGCCTTCCACGAAGGACGGAAACTTGCCTTGGGGCTATGATACGCGGACGTTGTGCTTGCGCTTCATAAAATCCTTGGCGGTCTCGACTGCCACGGCTGCGTCGCGGCAATAGGCGTCGGCGCCGACGGCCTTGCCGAATTCCTCGTTGAGCGGGGCACCGCCGACCAGCACGACGTAGTCGTCGCGGATGCCCTTTTCCTTCATCGTGTCGATGACGACCTTCATGTAGGGCATGGTCGTCGTCAGCAGCGCCGACATGCCGATGATGTCAGGCTGGTGCTGTTCGATGGCGTCGAGGTATTTTTCCACCGCATTGTTGATGCCGAGATCGATGACGTCGAAGCCGGCGCCTTCCATCATCATGCCGACAAGGTTCTTGCCGATGTCGTGGATGTCGCCCTTGACGGTGCCGATCACCATCTTGCCCTGCTTCGGCGCGCCGGTGGCGACAAGCAGCGGACGCAGGATGAACATGCCCGCCTTCATCGCGTTGGCGGACAACAGCACTTCCGGCACGAACAGAATGCCGTCGCGAAAATCCTCGCCGACGATGCGCATGCCTTCGACCAGCGCCTCGGTCAGCACCTTGTAAGGCGCCCAGCCGCGCTCGAGAAGGATGTTGGTCCCTTCCTCGATCTCTTCCTTCAGCCCGTCATAAAGGTCGTCGTGCATCTGCTGCACGAGTTCGTCGTCGGAAAGCTCGGAAAGGACGATCTCGTCGTCGGACATGTTTGACGCACTCACTGATTTCAATGGTTTGCGGTCCGCCGGCACCTGTTTTCTGCAACGGGTGCCGGCGGGTCATTGCCAGCCTTGGGAGCTAACTCAGGCGTCCAGCCAGACGTTCTGAAGATCCATCTCGAAAGTCTGGTGGACCGCGTAGTTCTTCACCTTCTTGTTCATGTGGCTGTACAGCTTCTGCCAGAACGGCTGAATGATGACGCCCGAATCCTGCAGGATCTGCTCGACGTCCTTCATGACCTCGCGGCGCTTCTCCACGTCGATGAGTGAGAGGGCCTGCTTGAGCTTGGCGTCGAAATCAGGATTCGAATACGCCGTTTCATTCCAGGCCTCGCCGGTGCGATAGCCGAGCGCCAACACCTGAACGCCGAGTGGGCGCATATACCAGATGGTCATGGAATAGGGGTATTTCGTCCAGTCGTTCCAGAAGGTCGAACCCGGCAGCACCGTGCGCTTCACCTTGATCCCGGCATCGCGCAGCTGGCCGGCAATCGCGTCGCCGGTGTTCTTTTGCCAATCGTCCTCGACGGTGATCAGTTCATGCTCGAAATCGGCCTGTCCGGCCTCGGCCATCAGCTTCTTGGCGCCGGCCGCATCGCGTGTCTTCTTGGGCAGCGGAAAATATTCCAGATGGATCGGGCTGACATGGTGGTTTTCACCTGGGGTGCCGCGCCCGGCGTAGCCAAGTTCGAGCACCGCATTGTTGTCGACGGCCATCTGCAGGGCGTTGCGTACCCGCTGGTCATCATAAGGCTTGTGCGTGATGTTGGTGCGGGCAACGAGCGTCGTCGCCGTCGCGACCTCCGATTTCACCAGATCCATCTGGTCGAGGATGTCGATGAAGTCGGCGGGCGTCTCGAAATTGACGTCGATTTCCTCGGATTCGAATGCATTCACCGAGGCGTTGAAGTCGGTGCCGTAGTCGATGAATTCGACGCTGTCGAGCGGCGCTTCACCGCCCCACCATTTGCCATTCTCGCGACGCTTGACGACCGCGTTCTGGCCGACCGAATAAGACACAAGCTCGAAAGGCCCGGTGCCGATCGGCTTGGCGAGCGGATCGGCGCCATCGGTATCGAATTTGCGGTGGACGACGAGCGCTGGATAGTCGGTGAAGTTCGGGATCAGCGAGATATCAGGTTCGTTCAGCGTCAGCTTGACCGTGTTGTCGTCGACCTTGGTGATCGCCCCGTCCCTGGCCTTGCCGGTTTTGACGTCGATCAGCGCACCGACGCGGGCGGCCATCGAATTGCCGGCGGCATCCTTCTCGCACCAGCGCGTCAGATTGTAGACCACGTCGTCGGCGTTGAAGGCGTCGCCATTGTTCCAGGTGATGCCCTTGCGCAGATGCAGCACGTATTCGGTGGCGTCGTCGTCGACGTCCCAGCTCTCGAGCAGGACCGGCTCGAAAGTAAATTCGCGGGTGTAGCGGACAAGCGGCTCGAGCCAGCAGCGCGAAATGTTGGCAAGTTCCACCCAGTCGTAAGTACGCGGATCCTTCTGCGCCTTCACCGACATCGATACGCGCAGCGTTCCGCCTTTCTTGGGCTCTTCGGCCAAAGCCCGTCCCGGCACCGCAAGACCGATCATAGCGTAGGCAAGGGCAGTCGATGCCCCGAACGCGCTTGCCAGCGCCAGAAACTCGCGCCGGTCCATCCGGCCTGAGCGGGCTTCTTCAGCCATCGCTTCGATAACGCTGGGGACACGATCACCGTTGTTTCTGAAGATTGCCATTGTTTCGTCCCTTATGGTTGCCTTTGGGTCTTCGCCCGTTGGATTAACTAACGCTGTCCGGCAGCTTCTCCTCGCGCAGCGCGATCAAATCTTTGAGACCATCGGCGATGCCCTCATCGAGCTTCGGCTCCTCATAATCGGCGAGCATGTTGCGCGCTTTCTCGCGGCCGCGCGTGTCGTGGTCCTTTGCCCCTTCAGCCTTCCACTGTTCGTAGGAATTGAAGTCCATGATGCTGGGCATGAAGAAGGCGGACTGGAAATGCTCGAGCGTGTGCTGGGTGCCGAGGAAATGGCCCTGCGGCCCGACCTCGCGGATCGCCGCCATCGCTTCCTTGAAATCGTCGAACGGCAGGCCGCCGGCATATTTGTACCAGCCGACAAGCTGTTCGCAGTCCGTCGCGAATTTTGAATAGCCGCAGGTCAGGCCGGCCTCGAGCCATCCGGCGGAGTGCCAGATGTAGTTGGCGCCGGCAAGGATGGCGGCATGCATCAGCATGTTCGCCTCGTAGCCCGCCTGGGCGTCATTCAGTTTCGACCCGACATGGAAGCCCGACGTGCGCCATGGCAGCCGGTATTTTCGCGCCAGTGCTCCCATCAGATACATCATCTGGGCGGCCTCGGGCGTGCCACCCATCGGCGCGCCGGTCTTCATGTCGACCGTGACCATGAACTGCCCGTAGATCTGCGGCGAGCCCGGACGCAGCAGCTGCGTGAAGGCGACGCCCGCCAGCGCTTCGGCATTGACCTGCGCCACCGCTCCCACCGCCGAGGCCGAAGTCGAGGCGCCGCACAGCGCGAACGGCGCCAGGATCAACGGCTGGTTGTGACGCGCATAGACCTTCATCGCGTCCAGCATGGTGGCGTCCCATACCAGTGGCGAGTTGCAATTGGTGATCGCGACCAACACAGGGTTGTCGCGAACAAAATCCTCGCCGAACACGATGCCCGCCATCGCCATCGTGTCTTCGGCGCGATCCTTTGATGTCACGATGCCCATGAACGGCTTGTCGGAATGCTTCAGCGCCGAATGGATGATGTGGAGGTGACGCTTCGGCACCGCAATTTCCATCGGCTCGCAGATGATCGAGCTCGACGAATGCAGCGCTGGCGCCATATAGGCGAGCTTGTGGAAATTGTTGAGGTCGGCGAGTGTGCCATAGCGCCTGACATTGTCGAGGTCGCGCACGTAAGGCGCGCCGTACATCGGCACGAAGATGGAATTCTTGCCGCCGACGCGGACCGAGCGCTCAGGGTTGCGCGCATTGAGCGTGAACTCCGGCGGGACTTTCGAGACCAGCTCCATCAAGAGCGCGCGGTCAATGCGGACGCGCGTCTCAGAGACATCGGCTCCGGCGGCCTGCCACAGGGCTATGGCCTCGTCGTCGCGGAACTCGCAACCAACCTCTTCGAGGATCGACAGCGACTCCTGGTGGATCAGTTCGACAGCCTCGTCCGGGACCATTTGGTATGTGGGTATGTTGCGAACCAGCGTCGGAAACGACGCCATCGGAGTTCCCCGCAGCGCCTTGCGGCCCAGGCGGCCGCCACCTCGGCGGCCGGCGTGTTCGGTGACTTCGGCGGCCGGTGCATTCATGGCAACTCTATCCTCCCAATGACGACCAGCCTAGCGAGAGGAAATATGGCTGTGACGCTGGAAAATCCTGATCACTTGTATAAGCTCAGCTTATGCGAAGCTTGCGCCATCTGCTGCCCTCGGCCGGCAGCCTGATCGTTTTCGAGGCCGCCGGCCGGCTGTCGAGCTTTACCGCCGCCGGGCGGGAGCTCGGCATGACGCAGGCTGCCGTGTCGTATGCGATCCGCGGGCTTGAAGAGCAGCTCGGCGCGAAACTCTTCCAGCGCCGCCATCGTCAGGTCAGCCTTACCGAAGCCGGCGAGCGTTTCCACGCCGACGTCTCGCTCGGCCTGTCGCACATCCGCAAGTCGGCGGAGGATCTGCGCCTACAGGCGACCGGCGGCCATGTGACGCTCGCTGCCTCGACCGCCTTCGCCTCGTTCTGGATGATGCCGCGCCTGCAGCAGTTTCGCGACGAACTGCCGGGCATCGACCTGCGCATCCAGACCGCCGACCGCGATCTCGACATCATCGCCGAAGACATCCCGCTCGGCGTTCGTGGCGGCGAACCCCAGGGATGGCCGGACTATCATTCGCTGCCGCTCGCCGATGAGGAAATATTCCCGGTTGCCGGCGCGAGCTATGTGGCGCGGTTCGGACTGCCGGAAACCGTCGAGGATCTTCCATCGCACCGGCTCATCCATCTTGAAGAGCCGTTTCGCGAAGCCGCGAGTTGGGACGAGTGGTTCGCCTCGGCCGGGGTCAAAATCACCGATGCCGGGCGCGGCTTGCGCATCAACGATTATGCGCTGGTGATCCAGGCGGTCATGGAAGGGCAAGGCATTGCACTCGGCTGGGGCCACCTCGCCGAGCGCCTGCTGGCGTCGGGACTGCTGGTGCGTGCGACCGGCCACACGATGACGACCGGCAAGGGCTTTCATGTCATCTGGTCGAGAACCCGCGACCTCAGCGACAATGCTCGCAAGGTGCGGGACTGGCTGGCCGCGCAGGCCTGAGGCTCCCATGAATGCTCAATCAACCGTCACGACGATCTTGCCGAATTGCTCGTTCGACTCGAGAAAGCGATGCGCTTCGACGATCTGCTCGAACGAAAAGGTTTTGGCGATTACCGGCTTTAGCGAACCCGACATCAATCCGTCGAGGATGAACGCCTTGGCAGCTTCCAACTTCACCGGATCGCCAGTGATCTCGTGGACGAGATAGCCGCGCAGCGTCAGCGTCTTGGCCAGCACATCGAACAGCGGGAACGGCGTTGGCTCGGGGCTCAAGCCGCCATATTCGATGAGAATGCCACCCCGTGCCATCGCCGCCGTCAGAGGTTCGAAAATCGGGCCGCCGACTGCGTCGAAAACCACTCGGATGTTGTCCGGACTGGCGATTTCCTTCAGCCGGGCTTCCAGATCTTCGTCCGCTGAAGCGACGACATGGGCCGCCCCGAACTTGAGCAGGGCCTCTCTCTTGACAGATGTCCGCGTCACCGCGATCGCGGTCGCACCAACGATGTTGGCAATCTGGATCGCGGCAAGTCCGACACTGCTCGATGCCGCGGTAATGACGACGAAGTCGTCTCTGCTGAGCTTGGCAATGTCGATCAGTGCGCCATAGGCGGTGAGATATTGCATCCAGACGGCTGCCGCCTCTTCCCAGGTAAGCGATGGCGGGTGCTTGACCACGAGATGGGCGGGATATGTGGCGATCTCACCATAGGCGGGCCAGCGGGCCATCGATAATGGCGGCACGACGCTGACGGCGTCACCTGGCGCAAAACCGTGCACGGCTTCGCCGACCGCTTCGACGACACCCGCTGCCTCAAGGCCAAGACCGGAAGGCAACCGCGGCGTCTGGATATAAGTGCCCGAACGCAGCAGCGCCTCGGCCCGGTTGAGACCCAATGCCTTGACCCGGATATGAATCTCGCCGCGACCGAGCGCGGGAATATCGAGATTCTCGATGCGCAGAACCTCGGGACCACCATGCTCATGAAAGCGAACAACACGTGCCATGCGGCCATAACTCCAAAATATTTGAACCGAATACGCTATGCCATCGGCCTTCCGGCAGATAAATGCTTGCTTTGGCAAGACAGTAGAAACTGGGAGTTTTGAATATGGATCGCCTTACGAGCATGGCCGTGTTCGTCAAAACCGTCGATCTTGGCTCGTTGGCGGCGACTGCTGCCGCACTCGATCTGTCCGGACCGATGGTCGGCAAGCATGTCCGGTTTCTCGAGGAGCGTCTGGGTGTGCGCCTCATCAACCGGACCACACGCCGCCAGAGCCTGACCGACTTCGGGCGCGCTTACTA
Organism: Mesorhizobium sp. WSM4845; assembly: GCF_055811455.1. Lineage (NCBI taxonomy): Bacteria > Pseudomonadati > Pseudomonadota > Alphaproteobacteria > Hyphomicrobiales > Phyllobacteriaceae > Mesorhizobium > Mesorhizobium sp. WSM4845. The sequence goes on along the minus strand of NZ_JBVVQA010000043.1, from coordinate 29,261 downwards.
TGAGCGCTGCCGGATGGTACTCGCTGAAGCCGAAGCTGCGGATGCACTGGCGGCCGATCAACTTTCCGAACCACGCGGAAAGCTGCGCGTCATCATGCCCGTGCACTTCGGCCGGCGCTGCGTTGCCCCGATCCTGCTGGAACTCGCGCAGCGATATCCCGCTCTGGAACTCGACCTGACTTTCAGCGATCCCATCGCCGATCTTGCAGAGGATGGCTGCGATCTTGCCATCCGGACCGGCAATCTGGAGGATCAGGCCGGCGTGATGGCGCGTCGCGTCGCGCGCCAGCGCATGGTCGTCTGCGCGTCGCCATCCTATCTCGAGATGCACGGGCAGCCACGGCGGGTAGAGGATCTCGGCAGCCACCAGACCATCATCTACCGCCGTTCGGGCCGTGTCGTTCAACCGTGGCTGTTTCCGCGTGATGGCCAGCGTGCGCTGGAGGTCATGCCGGTCAGCCGGCTGCGGCTCGACGACCTCGCTGCGATCGCCGATGCTGCGGCAGCCGGCATGGGGCTCGCCTGGCTGCCACACTGGCTGGTCCGTGAGCGCATTCAGGCCGGCGCACTTGTCGTGCTGTTGCCGGAACAGCCGGGATTTCTTTACGACGCCTATGCGCTCTGGCTGCAGACGCCTCACTTGCCGCTGAAGGTCCGCCTTGCCGTCGACGCGCTGGCAGCGGCACTGCCCAGGCTGATGACGTGAAATGCAGGAGCACGGTGAGCGGCGCGGATTCCTGAATTCGCCCCTCCCGCTTGGGCGACGAATCCGCGTATAATACCCCATGCCCATTCGCCAGCTATCCGAAACGATGATCAACCAGATCGCCGCCGGCGAAGTCATCGAGCGTCCGGCAAGCGTGGTCAAGGAACTGGTCGAGAACGCACTCGATGCCGGCGCTGCGAGAATAGAGATCGTCACCGCCGGCGGTGGGCTGAACCTGATCCGCGTCACCGACGATGGCTCAGGCATCCCGGAAAAGGAACTGCCGCTGGCGATCGCACGCCATTGCACCTCGAAGCTCGCCGATGACATTCACGACATCCACTCGCTCGGCTTTCGCGGCGAAGCGCTGCCGTCGATCGGCTCGGTGGCGCGGCTGTCGATCCGCTCGCGCACCGCCAACGGCGACAGCGCCGCCGAGATCGGCATCGAAGGCGGCCGCGTATCTGCCGTCAAGCCGGCGGCCGCCAATCGCGGCACCACGGTCGAGGTGCGCGACCTGTTTTTCGCCACGCCGGCGCGGCTCAAATTCATGAAGGGCGAGCGCGCCGAAAGCTCGGCGACCAGCGACGTGATCAAGCGTATCGCGATCGCTTTCCCGGCCGTGCGCTTCACGCTGGCCGGCTCCGACCGCTCGACGCTGGAACTGCCGGCGACCGACGACAGCCCGGAAGGCCGGCTGCGCCGCGTCGCGCAGGTGATGGGCGCCGACTTTCCGCCCAACGCGATCGCTATCGACGCCATGCGCGACGGTGTGCATCTTGCCGGCCACGTTTCGATCCCGTCGTTCAGCCGCGCCAACGCGCTGCAGCAATACGCCTATGTCAACGGCCGGCCGGTGCGCGACAAGCTGATTGCCGGCGCTATCCGTGGCGCCTTCGCCGACGTGCTGCCGCGCGACCGCCATGCGGTGACGGTGCTGTTCCTGACGCTCGATCCGGCCATCGTCGACGTCAATGTCCACCCGGCCAAGGCCGACGTCCGCTTTCGCGATCCGGGGCTGGTGCGCGGGCTGATCGTCGGCGCCATTCGCGAGGCGCTGGCCAATGCCGGCATCCGTGCCGCCACATCAGGGGCGGCCGGCATGATGGCGGCATTCCGGCCAGGCGCAGCATCCTATGCGCATCCAGGACCGGCCAACGGCCATCGCAGCTACGAAGCGGCCTACCGGGCCTCCGGCTTCGCCGGTTTCGATCCTTCCCGCTCGTCGCAACGGCCGCTGGATGCAGGATTTGCAAATGGCGGCTTCAGCGAAAACGATCAGGCGGCGTTCGCTGCCGGTTCGCTTCACAGCGCCGACGCGCGCGCCGGACAAGACGAAGCGGCGGAGACGCTGCTCGGCATGGCGCTGGGTGCCGCACGGGCGCAGGTGCACGAGAACTACATCGTCGCGCAGACCAGGGATTCGCTCGTTATCGTCGACCAGCATGCGGCGCATGAGCGGCTGGTATACGAGGCACTGAAGAACGCATTGCATTCGCGCGCCGTGCCGTCGCAGATGCTGCTTTTGCCCGAGATCGTCGATCTGCCGGAAGAGGATGCAGAACGGCTCGCGTTGCATTCCGAAACACTGGCCCGCTTCGGCCTCGCCGTCGAGCGCTTCGGCCCGGGTGCGGTCGCGGTGCGCGAGACGCCGTCGATGCTCGGCGAAACCAATGTCCAGCAGCTGGTGCGCGACCTTGCCGACGAGATCGCCGACAACGACACCGTCGACACGCTGAAAGAGCGGCTGGACAGGATAGCCGCGACCATGGCCTGCCACGGCTCGGTGCGTTCCGGCCGCCTGCTCAAGCCGGAAGAGATGAACGCACTGCTGCGCCAGATGGAGGCGACGCCCGGGTCCGGCACCTGCAACCACGGCCGCCCGACCTATATCGAGCTCAGGCTCGCCGACATTGAGCGACTGTTCGGGCGGCGGTGAAGGGACTGAGCTTTTCAGTTGTAACGGCGTAGCCCCCTCTCCGGCCGCTTCGCGGCCACCTCCCCATTAAAATGGGGGCGAGGAAACACCAATCGCCAAGGCCGCGACCCCAGAAAACTTGGGTTCCTCGCCCCACGAAGTGGGGAGAGGTGGTTTGCGAAGCAAACCGGAGAGGGGAAATCATAAAGAGCCGTTCGAAACAGCTGTCTATGATTCAAGCAAACCTCCAACCCTCTGATTCACCGCTTCAAATTCACCACGACCACGCCGCCGAGCGCCAGCGCGCCACCGAGAATGCCGAGCAGCGTCGGCACCTCGCCCAGCCAGAAGAAGCCGATCAGCGTCGCCACCGGCGAAACCAGATAAAGGAAGTTCGAGGCGCGCGCCGCCGGCAGCCGGGAAAGTGCTGTCGCCCAGGCGGCATAGGCGATGAGGCTTGGCACGATGCCGAGAAAGACGACGGCGCCGAGACCGGCGGTATCGGCAACTGCCGCCTGCGCCAGGCCGTTCGGCAGGAAGGGCAGCAGACAGAGCGCGCCGAGCAGCATGTTCGAGGCCGAAATGGTCAGTGGATGATGGCGGGCAAACAGCGGCTTTTGCACGATGGTGTTGACCGCCGAGCACAGCGCCGAGCCGAGGACCAGCAGCGCGCCATTGTTGAAATGCAACCCTTGCCCCTCGCCCATGGCGATGATGCCGATGCCGGCGAAGGACAGGAATGTGCCGGCCCAGGCCAGGCCCGAGAAGCGTTCGCCAAGCAGCGCCATCGCCATGATCGCGGTGAAGATCGGGCTGACATTAATGATGAAGCCGGCGGCACCCGCCGAGACGGTCAGCTCGCCGAAATTGAGCATTACCGTGTACAGCGCAACGAAGACGGCGCCGCCGAAGGCAAAGCGCCATAATTCATCGAGCCGGGGCAGCGCCGGCCGCTTGACGGCGAGGAAGATCGCCGCCGGCACCGCCGCGATGGCGAAGCGCAGCGCGCCAAGCTCCAGCGGCCCGAAAGCGACGAGGCCGGCACGGATCGCCGGAAAGGCGGAGGCCCAGCCGACCACTGTCAACGCCACCGCAATGGCCGCCGTGGTGTCGATCCGCTGTGTCGTATTCAACGTGCCGGTACAAGCGTTCATTTCATTATTCCCGCGTTTCATGCTCTCAACATACAAAGCGCCTTTCCCGATCGGTTGACAAACGACCAAATCGAGGGTCAGCTGTGACTATGGATCACAGCTCAGACGCGATGCTGCCGCTCGAAACCCTGCGCGCCTTCGACGCCGCGGCACGGACGGGTAGCTTTTCGGCCGCTGCCGAAAAACTCAACCTCACCCATGGCGCCGTCAGCCGGCAGATCGCCAAGCTGGAGGACTGGCTCGGGCTGAAAGTGTTCGATCGCGGCGCGCGAGGTGTCTCGCTGACGATCGAAGGCAACCGCCTGCATCTGCGCACCACTGAGGCCTTCGCGCTGATATCGAGCAATTCGGACCGCTGGATCGAGCCGCGCGGCACCGCCGTGGTGCGGCTGACCTCGATTCCCTCGGTCAGCGGGCTGTGGCTGATGCCGCGCATGGCGGCGCTGGAAAACAATCCGTCCAGGCTGCGCATCGTGCTCGACGTCGATATCCGCCAGGCGGACCTTGCCGACGAGGGCATCGATCTGTCGATCCGCTGCGGACGCGGCCGCATCCCCGGCCGCGTCTCGCTGCAGCTGTTCGAGGAACATGTGTTTCCGGTCGCCTCGCCGGACCTCGCCCGCGAGATCGGCCGAGGCGACCCTGCCCGGCTGCTCAAATTCCCGCTGATCAACGATTCCGACGCCTCGGCCTGGCGTGCCTGGTTTGCCGCACAGGACATCGATTACCGCCCGCGTCCGCAGGATCGCCGTTTCGAGGACTACAATCTGGTGCTCGGCGCCGCCGCCCATGGTCTCGGCATCGCGCTGGCGCGGCCGCCGATGACCGAGGATCAACTGAAGTCTGGCCGTATCATCGCGGCCGACGAGCGCGTCGTCCTCAGCCCGATATCCTACTGGCTCGACCGGCCTATCGGGCGCCCGCGCGCCGCCGCAGCCGAGCTTGCCCGGCGCATCGCGGCCCAAGCCGGGCTGGCGGCGGAAAAGATCGAGGATTTCATCGCAGCCGAGCAGTAGGATGCGGGGCATCCACTTTGCCGGCCTGCTCGGCTGGTTGCCGTTCGAAACGAAGCCGACTGAAGCCAATCTTGCCTCGTTCGGAGCTTGACCTTGCCGGCATTTTGTGGCGATGACATCGTCATGAACCTTGGCTCCATGTCATGATGAATCGCTTTGAAGGCCCCGGCGGCAAGGAAGCCCGTATCCGCTACCTGGACGGCGACTTCCAGGTGACCAGCCCCGGCGCCTTCGTGCGCTGTGCGGTCACCGGCGAAAGCATCCCGCTCGATGAGCTCAAATACTGGAGCGTCGCCAGGCAGGAGCCCTATGTGAGTGCCGCGGCCTCGCTGCGCCGCGAGATCGAGGCACATCCCGAACTGCGCAGCCGACGTTAGTCCGACGCAGATGAAAGCCGTTCTGTAGCGATCCTGTCCCGCCGGCGTCTCCGCAAATGTTCGACGGCCGCGGCGCTCGAAGGTTCCCTGGATCAGCCCTGCAGCTTGCGCTGCCGCCAGGCATCCAGCGTCTCGACGATGATGCGTTCGGGCACGTGGTCGGGATCGAACACGGTGTCGATCTCCAGCACATCGAGCTGTCCGAGAAAATCGGCCGACACGGCATCGTGGCGTAGCCGGGCGGCGTCCTTGGCGGTGGTGATGAGGCCAAGTCCGGCACCTCGCGCTGTCGTTGCCAGTTCGGCCAGTTCGTCCTTGCCATAGAAATGATGGTCAGGAAACGACCGGGCCAGCGCAACCTCGCCGCCGGCCTGACGGACCGTGTCGAAGAATTTGTCGGGATGGCCGATGCCGGCAAACGCCAGATATCGCTTGCCGGCCAGCCCCGCCTTGCTGGTTGGCCGCGTATGCGCCTCGAAGATCGGCCGGCCGGCGCGCGCCGCCTGGCGAACGACGGCATCGGCAGCAAGGCCCTCGCCCATTTTCAACAGCGCGCTGGTGAAAACCAGTTGGTCGACGATACCAGCCCTGAGCGGACCGCCGGGAATGACGCGGCCGTTGCCGACGCCGTAGCGTGCGTCGACGACGACCAGCGCATAGTCGATGTGGATGCGCGCGCTCTGGAAACCGTCATCCATGATCAGGAAATCACAGCCATGCTTTTCCAGCAGGAGGCGTGCGCCGGCGGCACGGTTCGGCGTCACTGCGACCGGCGCATGCGCAGCCAAAAGCAGCGGCTCATCGCCGACATGCTTGGCGGCGTCATGATGCGGATCGACGACATGCGGCCGCGCGAAGGAGCCGCCATGGCCGCGCGACAGGAAACCTGGATTGAGCTGCATGCGCCTGGCTTGCCGGGCCAGCGCGATCGCCACCGGCGTCTTGCCGGTGCCGCCGACGGTGAAGTTGCCGACGCAAAGCACCGGCGCCTCGATCTTCTCGCGGGCCGCTGAGCGCATGCGGCGACCGGCAACCAGCGCATAGACCGCCGACAGCGGCGCCAGCGCCAGCGCCCGCCAGTCCGGTTCTTCCCACCAAAAGGGGGGCGCTTCGCTGGCCATCTTAACGGCCGTTGGCGCCCTTGAGGCGCGATTTGACGACCAAAGGCTGAATGTAGGGTTCGAGCGACTTCAAGGTGAGCGCCAGCGCGCCGCGCATCTCTTCGACAGTCGCCGCACCGGCGGCCATCATCTCGTGGCGAGCCACCTCGTTGGTCAAAAGGAAATTGACGGCGCCGGCCAGCATGTCGCGGTCGCGCACCAGCTTGGCGCCGCCGCTGTCGAGCAGGCGCTGATAGGTCTCGCGAAAATTCTGGACGTTGCGGCCGGCCAGCACCGCCGTGTCGAGCATGGCCGGCTCCAGCGGGTTCTGGCCGCCCTCCGAGGTGAGCGACCGGCCAACGAAGGCGATCTCTGTCAGCCGGAGATAAAGCCCCATCTCGCCCATCGTGTCGCCGAGCAGAATGTCCGTATCGGCGATGATCCGGTCGCCCTTGCTACGCCGAGCGAGTTTCAGGCCCATGCCGGAAATCTGCGCGGCAAGCGCTTCGGCGCGATCGGGATGGCGCGGCACGACGATGGTCAAAAGACCGTGGTGCCGCTTGTGCAGCATCGCGTGAACCTCGGCGGCGACCGCCTCCTCGCCGTCATGGGTCGAGATCGCCGCCCAGGTCGGGCGGGCGCCGATCTGGCGCTTCAGCGTGTACAGCGCTCTTTCATCGGCCGGCGGCGGCGTGGTGTCGACCTTGAGATTGCCGGATACGGTGACCGGCCGGGCGCCGAGCGAGAGGAAGCGCTCGCCGTCGACATCCGACTGGGCGACAACATGGGCGAGATTCTCGAACAGCGCCTCGGCGATGTTGGCGCGCTTCTTCCAGGATTTGTACGAACGGTCCGACAGCCTGCCATTGACCAGCACCTGCGGCACACGGCGTGCGCCGAGCTCGAGGATGGTCATCGGCCAGATCTCCGATTCGGCGATGATCGCCAGATCCGGCCGCCAATGGTCGAGGAAGCGGCTGACCGCCGGCTTGAGGTCGAGCGGCACGTATTGGTGGATGATGCGGTCGCCGAGCCGTTCCTCGGCAACCTGAGCGGAGGTGACGGTCCCCGTCGTCAGCACGATGTTGACGCCGTAGTCGAGGATGCTCTCGACCAGCGGCACGACGGCGATCGTCTCGCCGACGCTCGCCGCGTGGATCCAGATCAGCGGCCCTTCGGGGCGCTCGCGCCCGGCGATGCCATAGCGCTCGCGCCGGCGAATTCGGTCCTCCTTGCCTCTGGAGGTGCGCCAGGCGACATAGGGCCCGACCAGGGGATAGGCGGCTGCGCCTGCGAAACGATACGCCGTCAGGAAAGTGCGCGCCCAGCGCTCGCTCATTTTGGGCCATCCACGAGGCGGTAGGCCTCGGCGGTCGCGGCGTTGAGCGCGGCCGTGACCTCCTGGCGCTTGCGTTCCATTTCAGCCTCGTCGGCATTGGCCGGAACGAACACCGGCGCTCCAAGCACGATCGAGGAGCGGCCGAACGGCAGATTGATCGTGGTCTTGTCCCAGCTGCGCTCCAGCACCTTGCGGCGGCTGGTGGCGATGGCGGCGGGCAGGATCGGCCGGCCCGAAAGCCGCGCCAGGAGAACGATGCCAAGCCCGGCGTCGCGCGGCGTGCCATGCGGAATGTCAGCGATCATGGCGACGTTCTTGCCGGTGGCGAGTGACTTTTTCAGGGCGATCAGCGCTTTGGCGCCGCCCTTGTCGCGACGCTTCGAGCCTTCGCGTCCACCCGAGCCGCGCACCGCCTCGATCCCGAATTTCTCGATCATCAGTGCGTTGAGCTCGGCATCGGCACTACGCGACACCATGGCGACTACTGGCCGTCCCCCGGGATAGTAGGCCGGAGTCAGAAGATGCTGGCCGTGCCACAGCGCGATGATGGCGGGTTCGAACTGCGAGTAGGCGCCGCCCGACATCTGCGCCGATCCGTCGACAGCACGATTGGTCAGGCGGACGAGGCGAACGAACTGCGCAAACAGGCTGGCGATGGCGTTCTTGACGAATCGCGATTGCGCCAGCGGTTCGCGTATCTTGCGCCAGAATGTCTTCGGGGTGCCACCGCGGCGCCGCCTTGCCGCGGACCTCGTGGCCGGCCCTTTCACGCCTTCATGATCCATCCATGTCAACCGGCAGGCTTGTTTTCGGGGTCGAGCAACCGGTGCAGGTGAACGACGAAATAACGCATGTGGGCATTGTCCACGCTGGCTTGGGCCTTGGCTTTCCACGCCGTTTGCGCGGATTGATAATCCGGATAGATGCCGACTATATCGAGCGTCTCGAGATCACGGAATTCTGTTCCGCCCAGCGTCTTCAGTTCGCCGCCGAACACCAGGTGCAAAAGCTGCTTCTTTCCGTCTTCCGCGGTCATGTCGGTCCTTCACATATCGTGAGTTTGTGACAGGTCTAGACCAAAGCCGCCGACTTTGGAACCATTGATGACATGTTCAATCGTCCAGCCCTGCGACGACGGCGGAGAGGACGGCGAGCAGTTCGCCGCTGCCGGCGACCAGCGCGCCGTGCTGGATCACTTCGCCGGCATAGCGCGGTGCGCGGCCCTTCTGGTCGAGCAACGCGCCGCCGGCCTCGCGCAGGATGAGATCCGCCGCGGCGATGTCCCAGTCATGTGCGCTGGGTTTGACGAAGGTCGCGTCGAGCCGGCCATTGGCGACCATCGCCAGCCGGTAGGCGAGCGAGGGAATATAGGGCACGCGGCTCAGCCGGCCCTGCCATTCCGCCGGCATCAGGGCGATCAATGGCTTCGGCCCGCCAATTTCGACCATCGCTGCCGGGCGGCGCACGGCAATGCGACGGCCATTCAGGAACGCCCCCTCACCTGGCAGCGCCCAATAGGTCTCCTCCGTGGCAGGACATTCGAGCACGCCGGCAAGCGTGCGGCCGTCCTCGACCACCGCGACGCTGACGCACCAGGAGCGCAGGCCTTCGAGGAAGCCGCGCGTGCCGTCGATCGGATCGACGACGAAGGTGCGGCGGGCGGCAAGCCTTGCCGGATCGTCGGCCGTCTCCTCCGACAGCCAGCCATAGTCCGGCCGCGCCGCAAGCAAGGTTTGGCGCAGATAGGCGTCGGCGGCGTGATCGGCCTCGCTCACCGGTGAGGTGCCGCCCTTCATCCACACTTGCGGATTGTTGCCGAAATAGCGCATGGCGATGGCGCCCGCCTCGCGGGCAGCGTCGCGCAGCAGCGGCAGATCCTCACGAGCCCCGGCGGCGGAGGCGACCTGGTCAAGCTCCGGCAAGGGTCATGCCTTCGATCAGCAGCGTTGGTGCGGCGGTGCCGAAATTGCGATCGAGATCGCTCGCCGGAACCATGTTGAGGAACATCGTCTTCAGGTTCGAGGCGATGGTCACTTCCGCAACCGGATAGGCGAGCTCGCCATTCTCGATCCAGAAGCCGGAAGCGCCGCGACTGTACTCGCCAGTCACCATGTCGACGCCCTGGCCGAACACCTCGGTGACGTAAAAACCTGATTTGAGCGACTTGATGAGGTCCTCGGGCGTCCGCTCGCCCGGCTCGATGGCAAGATTGGTCGATGACGGCGAGACCGAGGAGCCGTTGCGCGAGCCGCGCCCGTTGGTGGTCAGCCCCAATTCCCGCGCGACTGAGGTCGACAGGAACCAGTGGTTCAAAACGCCCTTCTCAACCATAAGCAGCTTTTCACCCTCGATGCCTTCGCCGTCGAACGGACGCGACGCCTGGCCACGGAGCCGGAGCGGCTCGTCGGTGACGGTGATCGCGGCCGCCGCCACCTGCTTGCCCATCATGTCGCGCAGAAAGCTGGTCTTGCGCGCGACGGAGGCGCCATTGATGGCGCCGGCGAGATGCCCGGCGATGCCGCGGGCGACGCGCGGGTCGAACACCACATCGACCGGCCCGGTCGCCGCCTTGCGCGCGCCGATGCGCCGCGCCGCGCGTTCACCTGCCTTGCGGCCGATGTCTTCGGGCGCGTCGAGATCGGAGAAATGCTGGCGCGAGGAGTATTCATAGTCGCGCTCCATGCCGGTGCCCTCGCCGGCGATGACGCTGGTCGAGCGCGAAAAGCGCGAGGCGACATAGTGGCCGACAAAGCCGTGCGAGGTGGCGAGCACCAGCCCGCCAAGCCCGGCGCTGGCGCCGCTGCCGGCCGAATTGGTAACGCCCTTGACGGCAAGGGCCGCTGCTTCCGCGGCCAGCGCCGCTTCCTTCAACTGGTCGGCCGAGACTTCCGTCGGATCGAACAGATCGAGGTCGCGCGGCTTCTTGACCAGCAAGGCCGGATCGGCGAGGCCCTGATAGGGATCTTCCGGCGAGACTTTCGCCATCGCCACGGCGCGCTCGGCTAGCGCTTTCGGGTCGGAGGCAGCGGTTGCCGAGACGCTCGCCACCCGCTTGCCGACGAAGACGCGCAGCGAGACATCCTCGCTCTCGGACGCCTCGGTGCCCTCGACCTTGCCAAGCCGCACCGACACGCCGGTCGAACGGCCGCGCACCGCAACCGCGTCGGCGGCGTCGGCGCCGGCCCGTTTGGCAGCCTCGACCAGGGCCGCGACCCGGTCGGTCAATTTCGCTGAGTCCAGCGTATCGGTCATGCGCATAGTCCTGTTTTTCCGCCTGACATAAGGGGCGGCCGCTCCGCACCATCTATTGTTCTGATGTGGCTTGTGCAATGGCAGAAGTGGCAAGCGGGGCAGATCGGCCAGCAGACACCCGGTTTTGGGCGGCATGATCGAAGCGGGTCCTCAAAGGTTGCTTCGCGGCGGTTTGGGAGGGGCGATAGCCCATTGACGCCGTGCTCCGACCACAAGTGGACGTTCGATTGCGGTAACGCCTATGTTCCTTTCCACGCATGATCGGCAGCTGGCCGAAACCGCTAAATTTAGCGATTTCTTGTATGTCCTTGGAACTTTGTAGCTTGCGTTCCATTTTCAACGGCATGCGAGACCCTGTGATCCAAAGCATCAGGACTGCGGTGAACGTGTCGCCGCCGCGGTACTCGCTGGTCCTTCCCATATACAATGAAGAACAGGTGCTGCCGCGACTGATCGAGCGGATCAGTTCGCTGATCGGCCGGCTGGACGGCGAGACTGAGGCGATCTTCGTCGATGACGGAAGCCTCGATGGGAGCGTCGAATACCTTCGCAACGTCGTCGCCGTCGAGCCGCGCTTCCGGCTGATCGAGCTTTCCCGCAATTTCGGCCATCAGGTCGCGATCACCGCCGGCATGGATGCGGCTGCGGGTGATGCCGTCATCGTCATGGATGCCGACCTGCAAGACCCGCCCGAGGTGGTCCTCGATCTGGTGGCAAAGTGGAAGGACGGCTTCGAGATCGTCTATGCCCGCCGTGTCAAGCGTGAGGGCGAATCCTGGTTCAAGCGCCTGACGGCGAGTCTCTTCTACCGCCTGCTGGAGAAGATGACGTCGGTCGACATCCCCCGCGACGTCGGCGATTTTCGCCTGGTCGGGCGCAAGGCTCTGGAAACCTTCAAGCAAATGCCCGAACACGACCGTTTCGTCAGGGGCATGTTCGCCTGGATGGGGTTCAAGCAGACAGCGGTGCCTTTCGAACGCCCGGCGCGGACCCTTGGCCAAACCAAATACCCATTCTGGAAGATGATGCACCTTGCCGTTCACGGCATCGTAAGCTTCTCCGAGAAGCCGCTGCGCATGGCGCTGTGGGGCGGATTGGCGATCTCCGCGCTTGCGGTGTTGTTCGGCATTTACGCCATCTTCGCCTGGATTTTTGAAACCGGCATCATTGCCGGCTGGACATCCACGGTGGTGATCGTGTCGCTGCTTTGCGGCATCAATCTTTTCATGACCGGCGTGGTCGGGCTCTATGTCGGCGGCATCCACGCCGAGGTGAAACGCCGTCCGCTTTACGTGATCGATCGGGTCGCCGGCTTCGACAAGGCGATGCGTGCCGCCAGTGAGAGCCGTCGACCGTTTCGAAAACCCAGGAACGGAGCCTCGGCTGATGGCCGAACTCTTCGACAGCTATAAATCGAATTATGGCGAGGCGGTCGCAGGATCCATCCGGTTTTCCGGACTCGGGCACGACTTCTTTCTGATCGCCAAGGCCGACCTGCTGCGGCGTCTCGCCGTCGAGCGTGGGCTTCGACAGGGCGGGGTGCGGGCACTGGATATCGGCTGCGGCGTCGGGTCGCTCCACCCTTATCTCGAAGGCGCGTTCGAGAGCCTGGATGGCTGCGACGTTTCGGAACAATCGATCCTGCGCGCCGGCCAGGACAATCCGTGTGTGAGCTACCGGGCCTGCACGACGCCGCGCCTGCCTTATGGCGACGGCGCGTTCGATCTGGCTTTCGCCAGTTGCGTCGTCCATCACGTTCCGCCCGCCTCCTGGCTCGATTTCTTCCGGGAAATGCGGCGCGTCGTGCGGCCGGGCGGCGTCGCCTGCATCATCGAGCACAACCCTTATAATCCGCTGACGCGTCTCGCGGTGTTGCGGTGTCCGTTCGACCAGGACGCGGTCCTGCTCAACGCCGCCAAAGCAAGATCGCTTTTTCAGGAGACGGGTTTTCAGGATATCCGATCCGAGCACTTCCTGCTGCTGCCGTCGGCCAGGTCCTTCGCCAGACGACTCGAGCGCCTGCTCGCGCCTCTGCCGCTCGGGGCTCAGTATGCGTGCAGCGCGCATGTCTGAGGACCGTTCGACTGCCGGTGCCGGGCTGAAGCTGCTGGCGCGCTTCGGGTTGGTCGGCATCGTCGCGACAATCCTGTATGCTGCCCTGGCTATCGGTTTGGTCGAATCGAAATGGATCGGCCTTTCGCCGGTCCAGGCGTCGCTCGCGGCTTATGCGGCGGCTGCCGTGTTTTCATATTTCGCCCATAAATCGGTAACCTTCATGTCGAATGGATCGCATCGATCGGAAGCTGGGCGTTTTCTCCTGCTGACGGCGACAGGCTTTGCCGTGGCTTACGCGGCGCCGGCGCTCTTGACGGCGAAACTCGGCCTGCCGCCGATCATTGCCATTCTGGTTACATGCCTGCTTGTTCCGGCGGTCAATCTTCTCATGCTCGACCGATGGGTTTTTGCGCAGCGAAGACCCGGCGAGCACAACGACCGCTCCACCTGATCCATGGTCTTCTGAGTTGGCCTCAGCCGAGGGCCTGGCTGGCCAGGGCAAAGATGCGTGCGTTCGTGGAACCCGGGATATTGCTTGCGCCCCGAAGCATGGCAACCGGCCCGCCCACATGGGCGAGCCCCAGTCCTTCGAGCCAGGGTGAAAGGCCGGCGTCTTCAGGAATGTCGATGCGCACGAAGCGGCCCTGCATTCCGCAGAGAATGAAGGCGATCAGGGCTCTCGCCTGATCGCGATCCTCCGCCACGACCGGTCCGACGACCTCGCCCCTGCCAAATGCCCTCACGGCCGCGAAGGCCGCGATGCCGTCCTCGTTGGTGATGGCCGCAAACCGTCCCTCGCCCGCCAAGGCGTTCATGAGCGCGGCACGATCCGCACCGAAGGCGGCGCGATCGAGCACGGTGAGTGTCGGAAGGTGCTCGGACCCGATCCATTCCACGGCCGGAGGCGCACTGACCTGCCCGACGGTGCCCTGGTGCTGCCGAACATCGTGCGTCGCGACAAAACCCAGCTTTTCATAGAGAGGCAGTCCGTCGGCCGTGGCGGTAAGGCGGCACTCGCGGTCGCCGGCCTGCTCGAGCGCGGTGGTGGTCAGCCGCCGTCCCAGCCCGCGACCACGCATTGCCTCATCGACGATGATGGTGTTGAGCGCTGCGCAGGTTCTTCCGAAAGGGGTCATGAAGGCGGTTCCCACCACCCTGCCGCCATCCAACGCGACCTGACCTTCGCTCAGGGACCAGATCATGGCCCAGTCTTCCTTCCGGTGCGGCCAGCCGGCCGCTCGCGACAGCGCCGTCGCTTCCTCAAGATGGCGCGCTTCAAAAGGTGCGAATGTGACGGACTGGGTGTTCATGAGCACCAGGACTGTTGGAGTGGGAAGGCTGACAGGACGATAAAACCGCCTCTTCCGCGCCACTCGCCGAATGCCGGCGATATTCGGTGCAAAATACCAAAATGCCGCTGCGGTCAGTGCATTCTGCGGCACCGGTCGCCGATACTGCGAGCTATCATTGATTGCCGAGGCCGCCATGTCCCCTTTAATCCACCACATCAGCAGCGATGAAACGCTGCCCAGGTCAGCGGACGTCGTGGTGATCGGCGGCGGGATTGTCGGCGCCAGCGCGGCCTATTCCCTGGCGCGGCGCGGCCTGTCGGTGGCGCTGATCGAAAAGGGCTATGTCGGCTGCGAACAGTCGAGCCGGAACTGGGGCTGGTGCCGCCGGCAGAACCGCGATGCACGTGAATTGCCGCTTGCCAATCTGGCGCTGCGGCTGTGGCAAGAGCTGACCGAAGAGATCGGGCACGACCTTGGCTTCCGCCGTTGCGGGCTCATCTATGCGACGGACGATCCAAAGCAGCTCGCCGAATGGGACAAGTGGCGCGCGGTTGCACGGCGGTTCGACGTCAAGACGCGGATGCTTACGGCCGAGGAGGCAACTGCCGCCGTTCCCGCGGCTGGCGGCCGCAAATGGCTGGGCGGCGTCCACGCGGCAGACGATGGCAAGGCCGAGCCCTGGCTGGCCGCCCCGCGGATCGCCGAGGGCGCCCGCAAGCGTGGCGCGACCATTCATCAGAACTGCGCGGCACGCGGCCTGGATATCACCAATGGGCAAGTGAGCGGCGTCGTCACCGAGAAAGGCCTGATCCGCACCAGCGCGGTGCTGTGCGCCGCCGGCGCCTGGGCTTCTGCTTTCCTGCGCATGCATGCGGTTTCGCTGCCGCAGGCCAGCGTCCGTCAGACCACCTTGCGGACCGGTCCGGCACCGGATCTTGGCGGGGCAATCTTTACCTCTGACGGTGCCCTGACGCGCCGGATCGATGGCAGCTACACGATAGCCGCCAGCGGCAGGGCGACGCTCGAGATCACGCCGCAGGGGATCCGCTATGCCCGACCGTTTCTGCCGATGTTCATCAAACGGCTGAAGACCGTCGAGATCGGCATCGGCCGCTCGTTCTTCGCAGGCCCGGAAACACTCGGTCGCTGGCGTCTCGACAGGCCGACCCCGTTTGAGCGCATCCGCGTCCTCGATCCCGCTCCGGACAAGCGGATGGCGGCAAGCATCATGACGCAGATCAAGGCCCTGTTCCCCGCCATTGCCGATGCCGGCATCGTGTCTTCCTGGGGCGGGTATATCGACTTCACACCGGACGCAGTGCCGGTGATTTCGGCGGTGGACAGCATCGGCGGAGCGTTCGTCGCCGCAGGCTGTTCCGGACACGGCTTCGGCGCCGGCCCCGGCATTGGCCGTCTGGCGGCGGATCTGGTCGCCGGTGACGCGGCAAGCGTCGATCCGACGCCATTCCGCCTGTCACGCTTCGCGGACAGATCCAAAATTGAAGTCGGCGCCTTCTGATGCAATTGACCGCAATGGCAACAGCAAAGGGCGCTGAGCGATCGTTACCTACGGGCTCAGGCGCGATCTGGACCGTTTGACGACCGCTCTCGCCGATGCGGTCGCCGCCGCCGCACCCTCTTCCGGCATCCAATACATACAGGCGCGCTTCAGGCACACAGCTTCACCGCGTCCACGACCGCCAGTTCGCGGCAAACGCCTTCAATCCGGGCCTCGGGCGTCGCAGCCGCTTCGCCCCGCTCGAGCTCGGAAAGATACCGACCCAGTATGCGGCTTGGCCAAGGCGCGGAATGCCGCGCTTTCCCTTCTCCCCTTGTGGGAGAAGGTGGCCGCGAAGCGGCCGGATGAGGGGTGCTCCATCTTGGCACGGACGGCGCTCCGTCCAACACCCCTCTTCCGTCTTGGCGCTGCGCGCCAATCCACCTTCTCCCACAGGGGGAGAAGGCAAGACCGCGCCATACCGCCACGGCTGCAAACTCTCATCGCGGACATAAGCGATGATGGTGTCGCAGACGGCGTTCAAATCCCGCAGCACGTCGTCGTTCCAGAAGCGCAGCACACGAAAGCCCCTCGCCTTCAATTCGGCGTCTCGCTCCCGATCGTGGTTCGAATCGGCATGCTGGCTGCCGTCGATCTCAACGATCAGCCTGGCCTCGACGCAAACGAAATCGGCGATGAATTGCCGATGGGAGCCTGACGCCGGAATTTGATGCGATCGAGCCTGCGTCCGCGCAGTTCGTGCCACAGGCGGTCCTCCGCCTCTGTTGGCTCGCGCCGCATCGAGCGGGCGAAACGACGTTTGGTCGGAGCGACAGGCTGATGCGGCATCGGGCGAGATTATCCGGCCTTGGCGCTACGTCCAACATACCATCGTCATGCAAATCGCTGACTCCCATCACTGGTCAATGGGCGCTGGCCATCCACCAGAGTCGCCCTGATGCCGACGGGCTGGTCTGGACATCCAAACGGTGCGACCCCGACCATCGTTCCTGGTTTCGGCGACCGCGTCGCCGATGGCGATATCCAGGGGATCGAGAGCAGGAGCATTTGGTCCGATGCGAACGAGATGGCCGATCTTCGGGGTTTCGCCGAAAGGCGCCACATCGACCTCATCCTGTAGCAAAATGGCGGCGAATATGGCGCTCCGCGCATTGAACAATTGGATGGTCCTGGTCGTCATTGCCTGTTTCTCCTGCGTTACCAGCGCCATGGCACGCGCGTTCCCGTGCCCCGGCTCCTGGCCTGTCGCCAGAGCATTTCCGCGACCGTCAGATCCTGCAGTGCGAGCCCGGTCATATCGAAGACCGTGATGTCGGCGGCATCGCGCCTGAACGGCATTTTTCCGGTCAGAAGATCGCCGATTTCGGTCGCCCGGCAGCCGGTGTCCCACTGGCCTTCGCCGACAGCGGCCGATTGCTCGCAGTCGTCGGCAAAGAGCCGTACCCGGCGAAGCAGGCCGTCGGGTAGTTCCCGCTTGCCTTGCGTATCGGCACCCACGGCGTTGATGTGCGTGCCGGGCCGCACTGCTTCTGGCGGAAACAGCGGCCCGCTGCCAGGGGTCGCGGTGATAATGATATCGCTCGAGCCGACAGCTTTGGCGGCTTGGTTCGAATGGGCCGGCGCGAAATCCTCGAATGCCGCCTCGAACGCCGCGTCGGGCCGGCCGTCCGCCGTCAGGTAATGGATGGTGTCCAGGCCGGGCATCTCACGCAATGCCAGGCGCAGCTGGATCCGGCCCTGGGTGCCGGTGCCGAAAATGCAGATCGACCGGCTTTCGGGGCGGGCCAGCAGGGTCAGGCCAATGGCGCCAGCCGCGCCTGTGCGCAAGGTGGTGATGGCGTTCCCGTCGATTATGCACAAGGGACGCCCGGTATGCGGGTCGAAAAGCACGATGGTCGCCTGATGCGGCTCCTTGCCGAGTTCGCGGTTGGCCGGCCAGAAGCCTGCTGCCTTGAAGCCCAGAAGATCGGCTTTCGGCACGTCGCCCGACTTGATGCCGAAAATGCCGCCGGTGTGCAGCTTCTCGCGCACAAGCGGAAAGACCCGGCCTTCGCGCGCACTGTGAAGCTCGAAGGAGCGCCGCACGGCATCGAGGACGGCATCCGGCTCCAACAGCGGTGCGACCTGATCGCCCGCAAGCAGCACCAACTGCGACTCGTCTGCGGTGACGGACATGACATCTCCCCGGCTTTCCCTCATTCTAGCCAGCGGTTCTCGGGGGAAGACAGCGGTGTTGGCTAACGAGCGGCATTTCCTACGGTTTGTCGCCCGCCATTCGGGCGAATGCTGCGCCGACCTTCCCATCGAATGCGATCGCCGGTTCGCGCAAACACGTATCCTCGCAGACAAGCAAGCCCACCATCGGCCAGCCCACCACCGGCAAGCGTAGAAGGCGACCCGCAATGCCCCTCAATATCCCGACATTCGACGATGTTCTGACCGCCGCGGCGCGCCTCGCCGGATTGGCCCACCGGACGCCGGTGCTGACCTCGCGCACCTTCAACGAGCTGACAGGCGCCGAGGTGTTCTTCAAGTGCGAGAACTTCCAGCGTGGCGGCGCGTTCAAGTTCCGCGGCGCCATGAACGCGCTTCTGGCCTTGGATATTTCGGTGCGGGCGCGCGGGGTGGTGGCCTATTCTTCGGGCAATCATGCGCAGGCGCTGGCCTATGCGGCCGCGATCAAGGGCGTGAAGGCAGCGATCATCATGCCCAGGGATGCGCCCGAGCTGAAGGTGCGTGCCACCCGCGGCTATGGCGCCGAAGTGATATTCTACGACCGCTACAGCGAGAACCGCGAAGAGATTGGCGGCAGGATCGCCGCCGAGCGGGGAGCCGCTCTCATTCCACCCTACGACCACCCCGATGTGATTGCCGGGCAAGGCACGGCGACACTTGAACTTATCCAGGAGGCCGGCTCGCTCGATGCCCTTTATGTCTGCCTTGGCGGTGGCGGCCTGCTCGCCGGCGCCGCACTGGCGGCGGCGGAATGCGCGCCCGCCTGCCGGGTCGTCGGGGTTGAACCGGAGGCCGGCAATGATGGTCAGCAATCGCTCGCGCGGGGTGAGGTCGTCACCATCGAAGTGCCGAAATCCATCGCCGATGGCGCGGTCGTCACCCATCTGGGCGCGCATAATTTTCCTGTCATCCGCGACAAGGTTGCCGCTATCACCACGGTCAGCGACGACGCGCTCATCGAAATGATGCATTTTTTCGCCGAGCGCATGAAAATCGTGGTCGAACCCACCGGTTGCCTTGCAGCGGCGGCGGTTCGCAGTGAATCGCAAAGCCTGCGCGGCCAGCGCATCGGTGTCATCGTCAGTGGCGGCAATGTGGATCTCACGCGCTTCGCCAGCTTGATCATGGCGGCCGCAGACAAAGCACCTCGAGAGCAGGCCATGGCGCGCCCCGGGCCGGAGACCTTTCGCTAAGACACGCTCGGCACTGCTGGTACGCTGCGACCCCGTGCTGGTCGCCAGCGCACGGCAATGCTCTTCATTGGCTGTAATGCAGCGTTCTGTGAACACGCCTATTGCGCGCGTTCATGATACGCATGGACTGCAGGATTTTGAGCGTGATCTCAAATCGCATCCAGCCGCAACGACACCAGCTTGATGGAGCGCTTGTAGATGTTGCTGGCGGCCGGAGTCGGCGGAATGCCGTCGAGATAGTCGAAGGCGATTTCGAGTGTATCGGCCTTGCCGAGAGCCGCCGGTGGAACGACGAACGAGACCGTTCGTGGTTCTTTGGCAGACAGCGTCTCCGCATGCACCCGAACACCGTTCACCGAGATCACCACCCTTTGCGTGATCTGCGGTGGACGAATGACGGCGGCCATTTGCAGGGTGGCCATCAGGCTGTCGCGGAGCGGCGGTATCTTCACGCGAAGCCGCGAGGTCTCGCCTAGCGAATGGGTGCCGTCGCCTGCCGACCCCGACCAGCCGCAGACCTTTATGCTGGCTGCCCGTTTGGCGCCGTCGCTCCGGAACGACACCGTCTGGCCAAGTGTGTAGCTGCCGGTCGCATCGCGGTTGAGGCAGGTCGTCGTCCGATCGATGTAGTAGGCGCGATAGTCGGCGTTGACGTCCGGATTGAGAGCAAGCGCAAGGATGACGATCTCGGCCCCGGCCAGAACCGCCGCGAGCGCATAGCCGCCGAGCCAGGCGGCGCGCCGATACCGGGCCGGATCGTCAGACCAGGGCAAGGTAGCCTCCGATCCACGCCACAGTCGTGAAATAACAGGCGCCAAGGAAGAGAACCAAAGCCGCCAACCACATCAGCTTCGGCGCCGACAACAGGATGGCGAGCAGAATTGTCAGGGGCGCAAGCCCAATCACATATCTGACCATCGAGGCCAGGTTGGTTATCAGCGGCAGGACGATGCAGAGCGCGCAGAACAGTGCCGCGCCATATTGCCTGCGTACCGCCAGGACGGCCGACAGCGCCAGTCCGGTGATCGCGGAGAGCGCGCTCCATTGCGGCGCCGTGGGCAGCCATCCGGTGGTCGGAACAGCTGAGAGCCCGTCCCACAGGAAGACCAGCGGATTGCCCGCCACCCGTCCGAACGCGCGCTGGATGTGCAAGAATGCAAAGCCGTCTCCGACGGTGAGGTACAGGAACAGGATGTAAGCGAACAAACCGGCAGGCGAGATGAGGACAGCGACCAGCAGATCCGGTCGGCCAAGTACCCAGCGCGGGAAAGACGGCGCCGATCCGCCCTGCTCGCGGTGCTCCCTGAACATCTGAATGACGGTCGCAAATACGACGAAGACCCCGACCAGCCTGGTCGCCGACAGCAGCGCGGATGAAACGCCCGCGGCGAGATAGCTGGAGCGCTTGAGCGCCAGAAAAACGCAGGAGGTCAGCAGCACGAAAAGCGGTTCGCTGAGGAAGGTCGTGAAGTGGAAGGAGAACGGGCCGCTGAGCAGAAACGCGCAATACAGCACATAGGCGCGCATGTTGTTCTCGAGCAGCGGCCACGCCACCAGACAGGCGGCGTAGCTGCACGCAATCGAGGTGACCGTCGCGATCAGTATCGTAGGGTATGGGAAAACAAACCGGATCGCCGCCACCAGCATCGGATAGAGCGGGAAGAAGCTCCAGCGACCGACATTGCTGTGGTTTGGAATGGGAAAACGCTCATAGCCCTGTTCGCTGATGCCAATGTACCAGGCGCAATCCCACCGGCACAGCGCACGGGCATAAGCCGCGAAACCTGTTTCCTCCGACACCGAAGCAAAAGCCGCATAGCGGATGGCCAGTCCACCGATCACGAACAGCAACGGCACCGCCGCGACGGTCATGACCATGGCGCGAGCACCAGCGCTCGGACGCGCGACATCTTCGAGCGCCAACTCTGCCTCCACCCATTCGAGTGGCTAGCGCCACTCTCCCCTCTAAATTAGCGCCGCCGGGGCAAATTCAAGACATCCCTGTCGTCGGCGGCATCATCTTCGTCCACGGATCACGAGTCTCTCAGCCAGACCAGCATCTCGCCGGGATCGCGGTTGTCCCAGGCAAAATACGGCACGGCGGTGATTTTTGCTTCTTCAACCGCCGGCGGTTCGGTGCGATAGAGGCCGTTGTCCCAGTCTTCAAACGCCTCTTTCTTGGCAACAGCCGAAAGCGTCACGACGCCGCCCAAAAGGTTCGGCTGCTGATGCGCCTCGATCTCGTCTGTCGGCGGCAAGGCGATGCGGTGCAGCTGGCCGGCATTGTCGGTCTCCTCGACGCAATAGATCAGCGGGCCGCGGGCAAGCGCGACGCGGCCGATATCCTGCCGCACCTGCGGGTTGGCATAGAGCCGGTCGATGGCCATTTCGAGGTCGAGCTCGACCTGGTCGCCCTTGCGCCATTCGCGCCGGATCGCGGCATAGCCGTCGCTGGTGACCGCCTGCAGATCGACCGCCTCCCCGTTCACCTTGAGCGCCGCCTTGCGGCACCAGGCCGGCAGGCGCAGGTGCAAGGTAAATGTCATCGGCGCCTCGGGCTCGATCGTGATCGAGACCGCGCCGTCCCATGGATAGTTGCTGGTCTGGCGCAGCTCCATTTGCGTTCCTGCAATATCGAAACGAGCCGTGCTGTTTCCATAGAGATGGACGGCAAGGGCATCGCCGGACAGGCCGTAGAAATAACTGCCGATCGAGGCGACCATGCGGCCGATATTGGGTGGGCAGCACGGGCAGCGATGCCATTTCCAGCGGTTGTGCTTGCCCCGGCTTTCCAGCGGATTTTCATAGAAGAACAGCGAGCCGTCGAGCGACAGGCCCGAAATCGAGCCGTTGTAGAGCGCCCGCTCCATCATGTCGGCGTAACGCGCATTGGGGCCCATGCCGAGCATGCGGCTCGCCCAGAACACCAATCCGACCGAAGCGCAGGTCTCGGCATAAGCGGTTTCGTTGGGCAGGTCGTAGTCTGATGTAAAGCCCTCATTGTGCGACGACGGTCCAAGGCCGCCGGTGATGTAGAGGTTCTTGGTGGTGAGGTCGTCCCACAGCCGGTCGAGCGCCGCGCGCAGCGTGTCGTCGCCATATTCGGTCGCGATATCGGCCATCCCGGAATAGAGATACATCGCCCTCACCGCATGGCCGACGACCTTGTCCTGCTCGCGCACCGGCTTGTGCGACTGGCTGTATTCGTAGGTCTTGAAATGATAGGCTTTTGGGTCGGCGCCGCGGGCACGCGCCTCCTCGTCGAAATAATGCGGCTCAAGGCCGCGCTGGTCGATGAAGTATTTTGCCAGGTCCATGTACTTCTGCTCGCCGGTAACCCGCGCGAGCTTGACCAGCGCCAGTTCGATCTCCTCATGGCCGCAATAGCCTTTCCTCTTGCCGGGCTCGGAGCCGAAGGTCTCGGCGATATGGTCGGCATAGCGGCACATGATGTCGAGCAGCTTGCGTTTTCCCGTCGCCTGGAAGTAGGCGACCGCGCCCTCGATCAGATGGCCGGCGCAATAGAGCTCGTGGCAATCGCGCAGATTGGTCCAGCGCAGGCCGGGCTGGATGCGCTGGTACCAGCTCGACAGATAACCGTCGGGCTGCTGCAGCTTGGCGTACATGTCGATGACGGCGTCGATCTTTTTCTCCAGCGCGTCGTTGCGGCGGCGATACAGCGAGTAGGCGGCGGTCTCGATGGTCTTGCCCCAGTCGGAGTCCCAGAACATCTGGGTGGTGACGGTCGAGCCGGTGAATTCGTTGCCGGCGGTGGCGGCCTCGTCCGGCGAAGGTGAGTGGAACGGAATGACGACGCCGGGCGATGGCCGGTCCGGATCGATCTGCTCGAGCATGCGCGCCTCGACGCAGCGATCATAGAGGATGCCGGCGGTCGTGGTGGCGACGGCATCGGCACGGTCGCCCCAGAAGCCGCGCACATCGACCTGCGGCACCGGCAGCGGGCGGAAGGCGCGTTTTGGCTTGTCCGACTTGCCGGTTTGGTCCAGCTCGGCAGCCGGCTTGGCGGATTGCGATGCGGTCATCAATTTACTCCGGTTCGGTTCGAATGGTCACTTCACGGCCCCTGCCATGAGGCCGCGGATGTAGAAGCGCTGCAGCAGCAGGAACAGCACCAGGCATGGCACCATCATCACGGTGACCCCGGCCTGCACCGCGCCCCAGTCGATGGCGCCGAAGCGGCCCGACTGCAGCGCCGTCATCATGATCGGCAGCGTGAATTTGGACTGGTCGGTCATCAGCACCAGCGCCGCCAGAAACTCGTTCCAGGCGCCGAGGAACGCGAACAGCGCGATGGTGACGATGCCCGGCCAGACCAGCGGCAGCATCACCCGCAGCAGCATGGTGACATTGTTGGCGCCGTCCATGCGGGCCGCCTCCTCGATCTCGCGCGGCACCGCGTCGAAAGCGTTGCGCATCATGAAGATCGAGAACGGCAGCTGCAGCGTGACATAGACGCAAACCAGCCCGGTCAGCGTGTTGTGCAGGCCGATCTTGGTCAGCACCAGGAAGATCGGCGTCAGGATCGACTGGAACGGGATCATGATCGTCGACAGGATGAGGACGAAGAGCAGGTTCTTCAGCGGAAAGCGGAAGCGCGAGAAACCGTAGCCGGCCAGCACGCTGACGATCACCGACAGCACCACCGTCATGACCGAGACATAGATGCTGTTTTGCGCCGGCAGCCAGAGGCCATCGCCAAAGGTGTTGAGCGTCGCATAATTCTCGACCGAAAAACCCGTCGTCGGCCAGGGCGGCAGCGGCGGCTGGCGCGATTCCTGTGCCGGCTTGAAGGCCGAAAGCACGGTCCAGACGATCGGCGCCAGGAACAGCAGCGAGGCGACGATGCCCGTCGCGTGCTCGGCGATCTGCATGCCGATGCGGCGTTTGCGGCTCCTTGCCTGCGCCATCAGTCAACGCCCTCCGGTTGGCGCAGCAGCCGCAGCTGGATCAGGCTGAGCGCGACCAGTATGACCAGCAGGACCATCGACAGGGCGGCGCCGTAGCCGAGCTTGAACGACACGAACGACTGGTTGAAAATCCAGTAGACGGCGGTCAGCGTCTGGTTGCGCGGTCCGCCGCGCAGGATGATGTAGAACTGGTCGAAGGCGAGCACCGAGCCGGCAACCGACAGGATCAGCGCCAGCGCCAGCGTGCGGCGCATCAGCGGCAGGGTGATGGCGCGAAACCGCGCCAGCGGCCCTGCCCCGTCGATCATCGCCGCCTCCTGCAGATCCGGCGGGATCGATTGCAGGCCGGTCAACAGGATGATCATGGTAAAACCCGCCACCTTCCAGACGACCATGGCGATGATCGACCAGAACGCCGGCTGGAACGTCGCCAGCAGGTTGACCTTCCTTTCGGTCAGGCCGAGCTCGAAGGCGGCCGGGCTGAACAGGCCGGAATCGACATTGAGCAGCCACGACCACAGCAGGCTGGCCGAGGCGAAACCGATGACCGCCGGCATGAAGAACGACGTCCGATAGAAGCCGGTCAGCGGCCGCGGCCTTTCGATGAACAGTGCCAGCGGAAAGGCGACGACGAAGATCGCGATGGTGACGATCACCGTGTAGTAGCCGGTGAATTTGAGCGCGTTCCAGAACCTGGTATCGCGCAGGATCGCCCAGTAATTGTCGAGGCCAATGAACGAGTGCGCGCCCATCAGCGGCCAGTTGTGCAGCGACATCCACGCCGTCATGCCAAGCGGAATGATGAAGAAGACGACGACCAGCGCGACGGCCGGCGCGACATAGAGCAGGCCGACCCACTGCCGGCGGCCGGCGCCGACCAGTTTGCGGCGGGTGGGTGCGGAGGTTGCTGCGATGGAGGTCATGGCTCGCCGCTCACTGGGTTCAGGGCAACGGCAAAAAACCCCCTCACCCGGATTGCCAACCGAATTGCAAAGGGCAATTCGGGGCAATCCGACCTCTCCCCGAGTGGAGAGGAGGTCGCCAGCGTTGACGCCAGCCTCTTCTCCCCAGCGGGGAGAAGGTGGCCGCGAAGCGGCCGGATGAGGGGGTCTTGTCTCAATGCGATAGCCTTGCTGTTAGCGCTGCGTCCCCCTCCCCCTCGAGGGGAGGGTCCGGCCGAAGGCCGGGGGTGGGGTCGCCTGTGCAGCGCGCCGACGCAAAGAGAACGTCGAGCACTGCCGCGACGACCCCACCCGGACCTGTGGTCCGACCTCCCCTCAAGGGGGAGGTAAGCCGGCGCTTACTGCTGCGGTGCCGAATCGATGATCGACTGCATGGTTTCCTGCGCATTGGCGATGGCGCCATTGACGTCTTCGCCGAAGAAGACCTCGTTGACCATCTGGTTCCACGGACCGTTGGCGGAGTTGATCAGGTCGTTGAACACCACCGAATAGGGCGTGCGGCCCTTGGCCATGGCCTCGGCGGCGATCTTGTAGCGCGGGTCAAGGTCTTTCAGCGCCTCGTTGGCGATGTCGCCGCGCACCGGCAGGCTGCCGTATTTCGCCAGGATGGTCTGGCCCTCGAGCGAATAGGCGAAGTCGAGGAACTCCTTCACGACAGCGATTTTCGTGGTGCCCTTGGTGACGACGAAATTGTCGCCGCCGGCAAAGGACGACCAGCCGCCATCCTTGCCCGGCAGGAAGGTGACGCCGTAGTCGATGTCTGGGTATTGCGTGTTCAGCGCGCCGATGGCGAAGGCGCCGGACGGCGAGATGCCGATATTGCCGGCGGCAAACGCCGCAAAGAAGTTGGAGCCGGTATCGGTCTGCGCGCCTGCCGGCACCAGGTCCTTCTTGACCATCGACCGATAAAGATCGATGGCGCCGCGCAGCTGCGGGCTGTCGAGCGTCGCCTTCGAGCCGTCCTCGGTGAGGATGTCGCCGCCCGAGGCCCAGATCAGCGGCGTGAAGGTGAAGATGTTGCAGCCGCCGCAATTGCCGGAGAAATAGAAGCCTTTGATATCGCCGCCGAGCGCGTTGACCTTTTCGGCATAGGCCTCGATCTCGGCCCAGTTGGTCGGCCCCTTTTCAGGGTCGAGGCCGGCCTGCTTGAACAGTTTCTTGTTCCAGATCAGCACCGAGCTATCGGCGGAGAAAGGCAGCCCGTAGATGCGGTCCCTGTAGGTGCCGGTCTTGACGTGCGCCGGCGACAGGCTGTTGAAATAAGGCAGCGATTTCGCCCAGTCGGTGATGTCTTCGAGCTGGCCGGCGGCGGCGAAGGACGGCGTGTAGATCAGGTCGAGCGACAGCGCATCGGGCGCTGTGCCGCCGGCGGCGGCAGCGCCGTATTTCGGGATGATCTCGGCATTGGGGATGATGTCCAGCTTGATCTGGTTTTCATGTCCCTTGTTGAAGGCATCGACGATGCGCGGCATGAAGTTTGAGCCGTCGGCGCGAACCCAGATGTTCGCGGTCTCGGCGGCGGCGGCCGGAAAGCTCAGGATGCTCGCGGCAATAGCGAGCCCGGCAATCATAGTTCTCATGGTTCTCCTCCTGATGGTTCTGCTTAGGCCGTGCTCCCCGCACGGCGTCTTAATCTCAGCCGTCCGGTGGACGGCCGCATGACTGACGCACCACCAGCCGGCACGGCAGTTTTCGGATGCCCGGCTCGGCGGGTTCGCCGCCGACGAGCGAAAGCAAGGTGAGGCCGGCCTCGCGCCCGAGTGCCGCCAGGTTCATGTCGACGGAGGTCAGCGGCGGGCGGGTTGCCTCGGCGACGATCTGCCAGTTGTCGAAACCGATGACGCCGACATCGCCCGGCACGCCAAGCCCGCGCTCGCGCAGCGCGTCGATGACGCCGCGCGCGATCTGGTCGTTGCCGCAAAACACGGCATCGGGCTTTTCGGTCCCGCGCTTTGACAGCCTGCCGCCGAAAAGCGTCTTCACCGCCTCGTGACCCCACGCTTCCGACCACGATCCGAGCAATGGTTCCATGACCGGCAAGCCCTTCTCGGTCAGCACGTCACGATAGGCCTGTGCCCGCGCGTGCACCACCGCAAAACTCTCCGGCCCGCTGACATGGGCGATGCGGCGCCGGCCAAGCCGCCAAAAATGCTCGACCGCCAAGCGCGCGCCGCCGGCATCATCAGAGACAAAGGCGATGGCACCGGGATCGGGCTGGGTGAAGGCGTAAATCACGGGAACGCCGAGATTGGACAGATCGACCGGCAGGTGGCGATCGATGCGCTTGCCAGTTGCGATGATGCCGTCGACGCGCTTGTCGAGCATGGCATCGACATGCAACTGGCCGAGGCGCTGGTCGTCCTCGACATTGCACAAAAACACCGAGACGCCCTTGTCGACCAGCGCATCCGAAATGCCCGTCATGACCGGCAGCGAAAAGCGGCCATAGGTATCGTTGGTCAACAGCCCGACGGTAAACGAACGCCGGCGCAACAGGCTCTGCGCCAGGCTGTTCGGGCGAAAGCCGAGCCGCTGCGCCGTCTCGCGAATGCGCTCGCGGGTCTCGGCCGTCATCCGCCCCTGCCCGTTCAGCGCTTTTGAGGCCGTCGCAACGCTGACGCCGGCAAGGGAAGCCACCTCACGCAGGGTGACGGGGGTTTTAGTGGAGACTGGCGAGGCGTCGGAAACCATGGTACGCGGCTAATTCCTTAGTTGGGAAAAGGTTTTCTCTTGTTGGCCTGCGAGGCGCTGATTGGTGAGGTCAGCGGATTCGAGGCAACTTGGGAAAAGGTTTTCTCAGAGGGAGATTAGGGGAAGGATTCGGGGATGGCAAGGGGGGATGACAAGCAGGCGACGCGGTTGTTCGTAAATGACTGCCTTGCGCCATAACCTGTCATTCGCGGCGCTTCTCCAAACCTGCCCTTCGCGCAATGGCTCGAGCCGACCCCTTGCCGTCATTCGCGACAGTGCAATGAATGACTTGATTGAGCCCCGTCTCGGTCTTTCCGGGATGGGTCGCACTTTGCGGTCTTCAGGACAGATTTATTCCAGATGCTCCACGAAGGCCGCCAACTGGTCGATCGTTGTGCCCCAACCCTCCTGAAAGCCCATTTCTTCGTGCTTGCGGCTGTCGGCGGCGTTCTTGTGCATCACGCGGGCTGAATAGTGGGTGCCGTTACCTTCGGCTGCAAATGTGATGATCGCTGTCAGTGCCAGCCAGGGTTCTGTCGGCCGCCAGCCCTCGCCGAGAGTCGTCGTCCACACCAGACGCTGCTCAGGAACAATGTCGAGGAAACAGGCTTCGACATGGGGCTTGAAGTCTCCGTTGCCCTCGCGCATCCGCGTCTCGAAGCCACCTCCAGGGCGCAGATCCAACTTGACGACCTTGCACTCGATTGGATGGGGTATCCACCACCTCGCCAGATGTTCGGGCTTGCTCCACGCCTTCCAGACCTTGCTCGGCGCGGCATTGATGAGGCGCGAGATGGATAGCTCATTGTTAACGGCAGTCATTCGTCATCGTCCTCTGTCATTTGGTTTTCCACATAGGTGACAAGCCGATCGGCGCCTGCCTGCCAGAGTGCACGTTGCTCAGAAAGCCATGTCTCTGCTTCCGACAAGTGCTTGGGCCGTATCCGGCAAGTTCGAACACGGCCGCTCTTTTCGGTCGCTATCAACCCGCTTTCCTCAAGCACGCGTAGATGCTTCAGGAATGCAGGGAGACCCATGTCGAAGGGTTCAGCGAGTTCCTTGACCGGGGCCGGCCCCTTCATCAAACGACTGATCACCGCCCTTCTGGTCGAGTCCGCGAGCGCGTGAAATGCAGTGTCCAAAGAGAAGCTACAGTTTTCCATGTGGTGAACTATAGCATTCAGTTCACCACTTGGCAAACAATAAGGCTGTCGGTGACAACGGGCCCGGGGCGCGCTCCGACTCGCTCTGACGTTTCATCGTCAATATCCATTCTGTACGCATCCCGGCCATTCCGTGAGTTCGCGCGGAGCGTCGACTCACCACCCAGGCCGGCCCTTGCCGAGCCTCATCAGGCAATCTGAAGTCGGAACGCACCAACCGCCCACGTGCGCCATAACCTGTCATTCGCGGCGCTTCTCCAAACCTGCCCTTCGCGCAATGGCTCGAACCGACCCGTTGACGACCTTGGGCGTTGCAGACTTGAACCTCCAAATCGAGGTCGGGAACCTGACCTTCAGCGCA
>NZ_JBVVQA010000042.1:30880-51422 GCF_055811455.1 Mesorhizobium sp. WSM4845 | reverse complement strand
GTCTTGCCATGATCGACATGGCCAATCGTGCCGATGTTCACATGAGGCTTTGTACGCTCGAATTTACCTTTTGCCATAGTCTCTTTCCTTGGACGGCCGGGACCTTCAGTTCAGTCGAATGCGGGGCGATTAGCGACTGCGGCCGAAAAACACAAGTGTCTTGTGGCCGGGGCTTTCTCACCCGGTCTGAACCCATGTTCCGGTTTTCGGGGATGTGGCGCGGATATAGGAACGAACAAGAAGAAATGGAATGGCCTGACATAGGTTCCGCGGCTGCCGGCATTCAGCCGACGGATATTGCCGCTTCCGCCTGTCCGCCTTGCCGGATTTACTGCCGGATCTGGCCCATTGCCGGTGTGACGCCGGTCTGATTTCCTGATCCGATGCATTTCATTCCGATCGCCATCCGCGGCCCGCTGTTCATGATCCTGTCGACCGGGTCCTATGTCGCCAACGACACCATGTTGAAGCTCGCGACGGTTGGGCTGCCGCCCTATGAAGTGCTGTTTCTGCGCGGGACGGCGGCAACGCTGTGGGGAATCCCGTTGCTGTTTGCGCTGGGCTACGCCAGGCAGATCCCGCTGATCCTCGACAGGAGAGTGTTGCAAAGAAACCTGCTCGAGCTGGCGGCAATCCTTTGCTACGTGGTGGCGCTCGCCAACATGCAGATCGCCGATTCGACCGCCCTGGGACAGATCACGCCGCTGCTCATGCTGATTGGCTCCTCTGTCCTGTTCGGCGAACGGATCGGCGGCTTGCGCATGGCGCTGATCGGGCTCGGCTTCATCGGAGCGGTGATGGTGGCGCAGCCGACGATGCAGGGAATCTCGGTCTACGCCTTGCTGGCGCTCGGCAATGCGGCGTTCGCCGCCGCGCGCGATCTCGCCGGGCGGCGGGTCGCCGCCGACGTGCCCGGAATGATCGTCGCAATTTCCGCGGTGGTGGTGGTGCTGGTCGGATCAGGCGTCGCGCATCTGATGTCGGAGCGTTGGGTGGCGCCCGAGACGCATCATTTACTTCTGATGGCCGGGGCCGGATTGTTCCTGATTTTTGGCCATTTCTTCATCTTCATGGCCTATCGCGCCGGGCCAACCGGCGTCGTGGCGCCGTTTTACTACTGCTTCACCGTCTGGGCGGTCATTTCCGGCCTGGTGGTGTTCCAGCAATTGCCGAACGCACTGGCGATCGGCGGTATCCTGCTGGTGGTGGCCAGCGGGCTGACCATCGTGTCGCTCGACGAGCGGCGGCGCCGACTGGCCGTCGTCGCATAATTTGGGCAGTGGTGACCAAAACAACGGACCACAGATTTCAACTTGGCCGCTGCCCGCAAAAAATGGAGAAACCTGTGACAAGCCAGGAGAACGTCGGCAACCGCATGCTTGCCGGAAAATGCCTGTGCGGCGCCGTACAATACGCGGTGGCCGACGAGTTCATCTACGCCGCCAACTGCCACTGCTCGGACTGCCGGCGCACCACCGGTTCGGCCTTCAAGCCGTTTGCCGGCATCGAGCGTGAGAGACTGAGCCTGACCAAGGGCGAGGACAACCTCCTGATCTTTGGCGAGGAGACCGGCCACAACGTGCACTGCAAGACCTGCGGCTCATTGCTCTACTCGGTCGTCCGCGACGGCGCCTTCGTCCACGTCACCATGGGAACCCTCGTCGACGAGCCGGCCATCCGTCCAACGCAGCACATCTTTGTCGGCTCCAAGGCGAAGTGGTTCACGATCGCCGACGACCTGCCTCAATATGAAGAGCATGCTGCCGGGGGCGCCGACTGAAGACCTGGCGATGTGGCTGACGGCATTGCCGCTCAGCACACGCAGTGACACGGCGCATTTTCAAGGAAGTTATTTTCGATAATGACTTCAACAGCGTGCTTGGAGCGGGTAGCGGGAATCGAACCCGCATATTCAGCTTGGAAGGCTGCTGCTCTACCACTGAGCTATACCCGCGCATTTCACCCGAAAACCGCTATGCACTTTTCGGTCCGAGGCTTGCGTTTCAGGGCTTCCGGGCCGGCAGTGGTGGAGAGGGTTGGATTTGAACCAACGTAGGCATAGCCAACGGATTTACAGTCCGTCCCCTTTAACCACTCGGGCACCTCTCCAGTCTGCCGCCGGAGCCATGCAACGAGGCATCGACGCGTCGCGGCCGCAGGAGCAGCCCGTCGCGAAGCGCCTTATGGCGGCAGCGCCCAAAACTGTCAACCGCAACATCCCGGCAAAACGCGCTGAATTTGTTGACGACCCGACGAGCAGGGTTTTGCGGCTGTATCCATAGGCGAACGACACGGCTATAGAACCGGCCATGAGCAACGACAACAAGCCCAAGACCCCGAAAGACACCCACTACGCCAAGCTGCGCCGCGCGCATCGCGACGAGAAGAGCGGCGGCGCGCCGGCGTTCAGGCCGCGCCAGCCGGTACCACCAGGAGAGACCGTCGCGGATGGGCTGGTGCGGCTGTACGGCCTGCACACGGTGCGAGCAGCACTCGACAATCCGCGCCGGCGGATCAAGAAGATGCTGGTGACGCGCAACGCCGCCGAGCGGCTGGCTATCGCCGACCTCACCGCCCTGCCCTTTGAGACAGAGATGGTCGAGCCGAAAGACATCGACAAGGTCACCGGCTCTGACGCCGTGCATCAGGGCGTGCTGATCGAAGCGGAGCCGCTAAAACCCAAGCGCCTCGATGCGCTCGGCGATACCACGCTGGTGCTGGTCCTCGACCAGGTCACCGATCCGCACAATGTCGGCGCGATCCTGCGCTCGGCGGTCGCCTTCGGCGCCGGCGCGCTGATCACCACGGCGCGCCACAGTCCGCATGAATCCGGCGTGCTGGCAAAGTCGGCCTCCGGCGCGCTGGAGCATATCGACCAGATCGAGGTAAAGAACCTCGCCGACGCGCTCGGCCAGTTGCACGAGGCCGGCTTCCAGACCATCGGCCTCGATTCCGACGGGCCGGCGGAACTCGAGAAAAGTTTTGCCGGGGAAAGGATCGCGCTGGTGCTGGGCGCCGAGGGCAAGGGCTTGCGTCAGAAGACGCGTGAAACGGTGACGACGCTCGCCCGGCTCGACATGCCCGGCGCCATCCGCTCGCTCAACGTGTCGAATGCGGCGGCGGTGAGCCTTTATGCGGCGAGGAAGTTTTTAAACGGGTGAATGGTAAAAACGGAGAATAGTGAATGGTGAATGGTGAATGGTGAGACTGCACGCAAGTCGTGACCAGTTCACTGCCACTGACCGCCGCATCTCTACTACCATTCACCATTCACCATTCACCATTCACTATTCACCAATCTCATATCCCGCCATTTGCTCCAGCGCCCTGACCAGCGCCGAATGGTCCTCCTTGGCGCCGCCATTGGCCGCGCAGGAGTTGAACAATTGCTGCGTCGTCGAGGTGTTGGGCAGCGCGACGCCGAGCGCTTTTGCCCCTTCCAGCGCGAGATTAAGATCCTTCTGGTGCAGTTCGATGCGAAAGCCCGGGGCGAAGCTGCGCTTGATCATGCGCTCGCCGTGCACTTCGAGGATGCGCGAGGCGGCCAGCCCGCCCATCAGCACCTGCCGCACCTTGGCCGGATCGGCGCCGGCTTTCGATGCAAAAACAAGCGCTTCCGCGACTGCTTCAATGGTCAGCGCAACGACGATCTGGTTGGCGACTTTGGTGGTCTGGCCGACGCCGTTCGGACCGACCAGCGTGATGTTCTTGCCCATTTTTTCGAACACCGGCCTGGCGCGCTCGAAGGCCTTTTCCTCGCCGCCGACCATGATGGTCAGCGACGCGGCCCTGGCGCCGACCTCGCCGCCCGACACCGGCGCATCGAGATAGTCGCAGCCCAGCGCATTGATTTTCGTGGCGAATTCCTTGGTCTCGATCGGCGAGATCGAGCTCATGTCGATGACCAGCTTGCCCGCGGTCAAACCCGAGGCGACGCCGCTGTCGCCGAACAGCACGTCGGCCACCTCAGGCGTGTCGGGAACCATGGTGATGATAATGTCGGCGGCACGTGCCACGGCGTGATGACCGGAGACGGTTTTTAGACCCTCGGCGACGAGATCGGCCGGCGGTTTCGAGCGATGGTCGCTGGCGACGACAGTGTAGCCGGCGTCGAGCAGATGCCCCGCCATCGGCGCGCCCATGATGCCGAGGCCGATGAAGCCGATGGTGTCCATTGATGTTTCTCCCTGGTATTTTCCTAGGCCGCGTTCCGTCGCGCCCCCCTCTGGCCTGCCGGCCATCTCCCCCACAGGTGGGGAGATCGGCAGTTCCGACGCCGGCTTTTACTTTTCCAACCTCGAAAATTGGCGAAAGCGGCGGTGACGTCCAATCTCCCCACCCGTGGGGGAGATGGCCGGCAGGCCAGAGGGGGGCGCGAAGGAACTCGACGTCAATTGTAAACGTCCCCTACGCCGCCGCCTGCCCGGCAAACTCCCGGAACCAGCCCAGCCCGGCTTCCGTCCCGCCCTTCGGCTTGTATTCCGCCCCGACCCAGCCGGAATAGCCGATGCGGTCGATGTGACTGTACAGAAAAGGAAAATTGATCTCGCCCGTCCCCGGCTCATGCCGGCCGGGATTGTCCGCCAGCTGGATATGCGCAATGCGGTCGAGGTTTGCCTCCATGGTGCGGGCGAGATCGCCCTCCATGATCTGCATGTGATAGATGTCGTATTGCAGGAATAGGTTTTTTGAGCCGACGCGGTCGATGACCGCCAGGGCCTGGTCCGAATAGCTGAGGAAGAAGCCGGGAATGTCGCGGGAGTTGATCGGCTCGATCAGCAGCCTGATTCCGGCCTGCTCCAGCTTCTCGGCCGCGAAAGCCAGGTTTTCGGCGAAGACATCTTCCAGCACCGAACGCTCGACGCCTTGCGGTGCGATGCCGGCGAGGCAGTTGACCTGTTCGCAACCCAGCGCATGCGCATAGGTGATCGCCTTGGCGATGCCTTGTCGGAACTCGGGTACACGATCCGGCAGCACCGCAATGCCGCGCTCGCCCTTGCCCCAGTCGCCGGCCGGCAGGTTGAACAGCACCTGCGTCAAACCGTTTTTCTTCAGCCTCGCCGCAACGACATCGGGCGCATGGTCATAAGGGCCGATATATTCGACACCCCTAAAGCCGGCGCGGGCGGCGGCTTCGAAGCGGTCGAGGAAATCGTGCTCGCCAAAGAGCATCGAAAGATTGGCTGAAAACCGTGGCATTCTTTTTCTCCTTGTTTTCGCCCGGCCCAAGCTGTGGTGAGATTCAGGTCAGGCCGAGCCGAAAATGGTGGGTTCCGAGAACCGGAGCGGAGCGTACTTTTGGTACGTGAGCACCGGAAGCGCAGGAAACCGCCGTTTGCAGGCCGGCATCACCTGAATATCAGCACAGCTTAATCCAGCATGACGATCGCCGTCGGCGCGTCTTCGTGATGTTCGGCAAGCTCCTCGAATTCGGTGATCTTGTCGATCTCGGTGCCCATCGAAACATTGGTGACGCGCTCAAGGATGAATTCGAGCACCACCGGAACCTGGTGCTCCTTCATCAGTTGTTGCGCCTGTTTGAAGGCGCCGGCGAATTCCTCCGGCCGGCGCACCCGTACCGCCTTGCAGCCCATGGCCTCGGCAACCGCGACGTGGTCGACGCCATAGCCAGCCTCGGGATCATCCTTCCGGTTGACGTTCTCGAAGGCAAGGCTGACCTCGAAATCCATCGAAAAGCCGCGCTGCGCCTGGCGGATCAGGCCGAGATAGGCATTGTTCACGACGACGTGAATGTAGGGCAATCTGTGCTGCGCGCCGACCGCCAGTTCCTCAATCATGAACTGGAAATCATAGTCGCCGGACAGCGCCACGATGTTGCGCTGCGGATCGGCGGCGCGAACGCCAAGTGCGGCCGGCAGCGTCCAGCCGAGCGGGCCGGCCTGGCCGCAATTGATCCAGTTGCGCGGCTTGTAGACATGCAGGAACTGAGCGCCGGCGATCTGCGAAAGCCCGATCGTGGTGACATAGGTGGTGTCGCGGCCGAATGCCTTGTTCATCTCCTCGTAGACGCGCTGCGGCTTCAGCGGCACCTGGTCGAAATGCGTCTTGCGCTTCAGCGTCTTCTTGCGGCCCTGGCATTCCCTGGCCCAACCCGACCAGTCGCGCAGTTTTCCCGCCGTTCTCCACTCGGTGGCGACGTCGAGCAGCATTTTGAGCGCTGCACCGGCGTCCGAGACGACACCGAGGTCCGGCGCGAAGACACGGCCGATCTGCGTCGGCTCGATGTCGACATGGATGAATTTTTTGCCCTTGGTGTAGACATCGACGGAGCCGGTGTGGCGGTTGGCCCAGCGGTTGCCGATGCCGAAGACGAAATCAGCTTCGAGCATCGTTGCGTTGCCGTAGCGATGCGATGTCTGCAGCCCGCACATGCCGGCCATCAGCCGGTGGTCGTCGGGAATCGCGCCCCAGCCCATCAGCGTCGGGATCACCGGCACGCCGGTGACTTCGGCGAACTCGATCAGCAGATCCGAGGCATCGGCGTTGATGATGCCGCCGCCGGCGACGATCAACGGTCTTTCGGCCGCGTTGAGCATCGCCAAGGCCTTTTCGGCCTGGCCGCGCGACATTGCCGGTTTGAACGGCACCAGCGGCTCATAGGCATCGATGTCGAACTCGATCTCGGCTAGTTGCACGTCGACCGGCAGATCGATGAGGACCGGCCCCGGCCGCGACGAGCGCATCAGGTGAAACGCCTTCTGCAGCGCCATCGGCACCAGGTAGGGTTCCATCACGGTGACCGCCCATTTGGCGACGGGTGCTGCGATGGCGGCGATGTCGACGGCCTGGAAATCCTCCTTGTTGAGACGCGCCCGCGGCGCCTGGCCGGTGATGCAGAGGATCGGGATGGAATCGGCCGCGGCCGAATAGAGGCCGGTGATCATGTCGGTGCCGGCCGGACCCGAAGTGCCGATGCACAGGCCGATATTGCCTGATCTGGCGCGGGTATAACCTTCGGCCATGTGCGAGGCCGCCTCGACATGGCGCGCCAGGATATGTCGGATCGTACCCCTCGCCTTCAGCGCCGAATAGAACGGGTTGATGGCAGCACCCGGCACGCCGAAGGCGCAGGAGGTGCCTTCTTTTTCCAAAACGAGAACCGCTGCGTCGACTGCGCGCATCCTGGCCATGTCAGCCTCCACGGAATTGTTGATGGCCGAGAATGCCAGCGCGCCTGTTATTTTTCAATTTTTTCAGAATATTTTTTCATTTATAAGAAACGAATGCTATGTACTGATTTCATTGGATTTTCTGTTTTCCACGAAGTTCCCATGGCAAAAGAGTGAAAAACTTTTTCATTGCGCATTTGGCGAAATCGGCAAGAATGCCACTATGGAGACCGCCGAAAAACGCCAGCGCGGACGGCCGCGCGCCTTCCACGGTCCGGCCGAGGCGGCTTCGGTGCAGTCGCTCGACCGGGCGCTGCGCATCCTGGCCATCGTCGCCGAAGGCAGCGGCCTGTCGCTGAGCGAGATCGCCGCGCAGAGCGGCCTCCCCGCCTCCACCGCCTACCGCATGCTGACGACGCTGGAAAACCACGGTATGGTCGAGTTCGACAGCAGCGACCAGCTGTGGTCGATCGGCGTCGAAACCTATCGCATGGGCGCGGCGTTCCTGCGCCGCCGCAAGCTGGTCGACCGCGCCCGCATCGTCATGCAGGAATTGATGGAGAAGACCGGCGAGACCGCCAATCTCGGCGTCGCCGAGGACGACTGCGTCGTCTTCGTCAGCCAGGTCGAGACGCACCAGGCGATCCGCGCCTTCTTCCGGCCGGGCACGCGCAGCTCCTTCCATGCGTCGGGCATCGGCAAGGCGGTGCTGGCGCATCTCGAGCCGCAGCGCGTCGGCGCCGTCCTGCGCCGGACCGGGCTGGAGCGCTTCACCGAAAAGACGCTTTCCGACATCTCGGCGCTGGCCCATGATCTGGTGACGATCAAGCTGCGCGGCTGGTCGGTCGACGACGAGGAACGGCACCCCGGCATGCGCTGCGTTGCCGCCGCCATCTTCAACGAGTTCGGCGAGCCGATCGGCGGCGTGTCGGTTTCGGGACCGACAGTGCGGGTCACGCCGCAGCGGCTGGCCGAGATCGGCCCGCTGGTGCGCGATGCGGCAGCGGAAATAACCAGGATGATTGGTGGTCTGCCGCCCCCTTCTTCACCAAGCCGCGCCGCCGAACCGGGTCCACTCTTCGAGATTGGCGCTGCGCGCTCACCTTGACAGCCGCCCGGCTACGGCCAAGTTTGCGTCCACCTTCCGCCAGCCGACGCCCGAAAGACGCATGAGCCTCCAATCCGTCAAAGCCTTCTTCGCCGAGTATGCCCGCGACATCGAGGTGATCGAAACGCCGACAAGCTCGGCGACTGTCGCGCTCGCGGCCGAGGCGCACGGCGTCGAGCCGGGGCAGATCGCCAAGACCATCTGCCTGCGCGTCGGTGACCGGGCCATGCTGGTCGTCGCCCGCGGCGACGCGCGCATCGACAATCGCAAATCGCGCGATGCATTCGGCGGCAAGCCGCGCATGCTCGATGCCGAGCAGGTGGCCGAAATCACTGGCCATCCGATTGGCGGCGTCTGCCCCTTCGGCCTCGCCTCGCCGTTGCCGGTCTATTGCGACGTATCGCTGCGCGCCTACGATCAGGTCGTGCCAGCGGCCGGCGCAACCAATGCAGCGGTGAAAATAGGCGTCGAGCGCATGGCAGCGCTGACCGGCGCCGAATGGTGCGACATCTGTCAGGATGAGCTAGGCCCCGGGCACCGCGCTCTTGGTCGATAGGTCGTAGAAATCAAGCAGCATCGCCAGCCCAACTCCGCAGGCGGTGAAGATCAGGCCGGCGATGAAGATGCGGGTGGCGCGTTCATAGACGCGTCGCTGTAGAGACGTTGTGTCGAGCAGCAACCGCAGCGCTCGTATCTGCAAGGCAATGCCTATCAAAATCGGCACGACGGCTGCCAGGTGATAGATTTCCCAAGGGAGCGGGTTGGCGGCCCAATGCGTGATGAAGCCCAGCGAGAAAGCCAGTAGAATGCCGACGGTGGTGATCGTGCCGTTGCGGAAATCCGTCTCAATCTGCTCTTCCTTGGGTTCGTGCTCGTCCAAGCGTCCCTCTCCCTCTGGTGCCTTCACCGCCAGACTAAGCTGTCGAAAAATCCCTGTACATCCCTCGCTGGAACCGGTCGCGGTGCCGGGTTCAATTTTGCAACCCAGACAGCTGAAAAAGGGCAGTGGGTGCCCCTTTTTCCCTTGCCTGAAACGGTTCACCTCCCCTCAAAGCCGGCAGCGGTGACGATAGCCGTCGTAGCCGACATAGGTGTCGGAGTACGGATCGTAGCTCTGATAGCGGTTGAGGCAGCGCCGGACGTGCCATGAGCCGCCATTTTCCTGGATGTAGACGGTGCGCGGCTGGGCGAGCGCGGTGCCGAGCAGGAAGCCACCGACCCCGGCGGCGATGCCGATGCCAAGGTGCTTGTTGTGATGGTGCTTGTGATGGGCGGCCGAAGGCTGAACGGAGCCGGCCAGCATGGCGGCGGCGACAGTGGTGGCGATGAGGCCGGAAACGATGGTGCGCTTGAACATGACGATCTCCTTGCTGCGTTGTCTGAGAGGCGATCCATCCCGCCTCTTGACCATCAGTCGTTGCAGCAAGGAAAAAGGTTCGACGGTTTTTTTGGATTTTTTCAAAAGCGCAAAAGCGGCCGAACTGAACAGGTTTGCGCCAGGCGCGCAAATTACGACCGGCGAGAGCGCCGATCGACAGTCCGGCGGCGGGAGGCCTCAGCCCATGCCGGTGATATGACGCAGCCAGAAGGCGAGCGCGATGAAGCCGATGATGGTGGTGACGCCGGTCCAGTCGACATTGGCTCTCTTCAAAACCTTGATGAGCTTCACCAGGAGAAACCAGGCCACGACGACGATCAGGGCAATGACGACAAGTCTGATCATGCGACACCCTCGCCCATGCGATTGCACCTTAGAACGATATAGGAAGCCAATTGGCCGTTTTCAGGATGCCCGCGCCGGCTGCCCCAGCGCACTCAAAACGGAGTTTTGTCTTTACTGGCGCACCAAATATGCTAACCGGAGCGCCGTGCCCTTGTAGCTCAGCTGGTAGAGCAGCGGTTTTGTAAACCGAAGGTCGGCGGTTCGATTCCGTCCGGGGGCACCAAAGCCAGTCGTCTTGAATGAGGCTGGCCTTTCGGATTTTGCCGCGCTGCGCGAGGGGGGCAAGGCTAATCGGGACCTCTAGATCCCATACATCATGGCAATGAAGAATACCGGTGCAAAGATCAGGAAGATCGCCATTACTATAATCACGGCGAGGGCCAGGCGCTCTGTTCGCCTGACGATTGCAACGACGTCGTCGTCGCTCGATGAAACAAGATCAACCGCCGAGAAACTTGTTGGGTCAGGAGTTTGATTGTCATTGGCGGGTCGGCTTGCGACCGCATCGGCATTCTGTTGGCTCTGGATAAGGGTCACAGTTCTCTCCGCCGTTAGGGTGCCACATCGGGTGCCCGCCGATGAGTATACAGCGGGGCCACCCGGAACCACCGATGAAGGGACTTTGCTCGGCGGCCAAATACCAATCCCTTGCCAAGATCTTGGTTGCCAGCCTCAGCCCTCTGTCTTTAACGCACAGACTTCAGTCTTACTGCGTCATGGACCATAGCCCGGCGCCGGAACTAAGTGCCCGCCGGTCCCGTTGCCGACCAGTGATAATTGAGAATAGGAGATAGTCATGGCTGACGGTCCCACCGTTGTTAACTCAGGCGGAAATGGCGCCGGCACCGCTGTCGCCGTCGTTCTCGCAATTATCGCAATCGTGATCCTGCTGTTGTTCACCGGCGTTATCAACATCAACGGCGGGGGCACCGGAAAGGACGTCGACGTAAAGGTTGAAGCGCCTACGGTCGAAGCGCCCAACGTCGAAGCGCCAGCCGCGTCCGCTCCGGCAGAGCCGAGCGCACCTGCCCCAGCCGCGCCCGCTCCGGCAGAGCCGGCCGCACCTGCTCCGGCAGCACCCGCTCCGGCAGCACCTGCTCCGGCAGCACCTGCTAACGGCGGCTGATTGTGCCATCGGATACGGGCCCGGCGGGATGAGCTTCCGGGCTTGATGAAAACGTTGACGGCCGTCCACACTTTGCAAAGCGGCCCACGCAACAGAAATCTTCGACGGAGTTTCAATCAGTTGCGCAGACCAGCAAAGGAGGATCGCCTATGAAGGTGCTCGTCACCCTCCTGGGCGGCATTGCAATGGCCGGATGCAACAGCATGGCCGCTGCCGATCCGTGGAAGGACGAGAGCGGTCATGGCAAATGGCAGGGCCGCTACCAAGACGAAGATGATTATGAGCGGAAGCGCGAACGCTACAGCTACAAAAAAGAATTTCGGCGCGGCAATTGCAAGATTGAGCGCAAGTGGGAGGGCGATGAATACAAGGAAGAGGTGAAGTGCAAGCGCGGCTTCAGGAGGCCGGCTTACATCTATCGCTATTGAAAACAGACGCCGTCCGGGGGCACCAGCAAGAAACCGGCTTCTTGTGATTACGTGCCAGGGTCGGTCGAAACCTGCTCATCCCCGATTTCCACAGGCCGCGGCCATAGCCCATCAGCTTCAACGGATATATTCGCTAGCGGACCACAGGTAGTCCCCTTGTGGAAACCACAGGAGTCGCCGTTGGAGCAGAAACGCACGATCGCCCCCTTTATTGGTGGCATGTATGGTGGTCTTGCTGCCCTCGCGTTGGCGTTCGGTTTCCGCTTCCTGATGATTCGCGATCCAGATCCGACCTCGCAAGCAACGATAGCCCTTTCGGGAGTGGCCTTTTCGATCTGTTTCAGCCTGACCTTCCTTCGCGAGCATCGACGCCAGATCGCTGCCGCCAGAGAATTTCTAAGCCGCCCAAGATCGTATCAGGACTAATCCCCCGCGCTTCGCAAAGCAAAGCGCCATGCCTCCGGTCCGTGGCATCAGAACCAATGGATGCAACAGGGATGCGGACCGGCCGGCATCTCCTGCTCCCGGCCATTAATGCTATTCGATTAAAATGCCCCTATGTATATTAGCAATCGCTCAATTTAGCGCGCCGACAATGTCCGGGCGGTGGGCTAAACGACGGGTGGTGTCATGCGAAGCGACTTCGCTGCGGCGCGCGAGCTCTTGGAGTGCGCCCAAAACCGGCTCTGCGGCATGGATGAAACGAGCCAGCGCGTCAGCGAGGCGCTGGACTTGCTGATTGAAGAAATAGCCATCGCGGAATTCCGTAAGGCGCCCTTGACCGTCGTGCCGTTCCCACGTGCGCGGCCACCCAGGCATGCTCGGTAGAACACCGCCAATGTAGTCAACAGCGGAAGTGCTCCCACCAGCGGAATTGAACCGGCGCGATTGCGGCCTGGCGGCGTCCGGGCCATCAGAAATCCCATCGGGAGCCCTCACGCCGCGATCGCCGCCACCAGAATCCGGTTCTGCCTTCGTATCGCGGCGCGCAGTTCGGCAATCCTCGCCTCATCGCGCTTCACGAATTCGATGAACATCATGTTCATGTTGTTGAACACCAGTTCGCCCAAGGCGTGTCCATCGATATCCCGGCGGACCAGGCCGAGCCCCTGCAGCCGGGCGATCAGCGCGCGGATCTGCTCGGTCAGCGCCCGGTCGAGCGCGGTATAGGCCTGGCCGAACGGGCTGTCGGGCAGTTGTGTCGAGATCGCCATCGCCTGCCGCCACATCTCCTTGCTGAGATAATGCAGCGAATGCTCGATATAGATGCCGAGCAGCGTGTCGAGCGCATCGCCGACATTGGCCGGCGGGTTGGCAACCACGCCGCGCCCGGCATTGAGCACCTCGTTGACCTCCATCGAGACGATGGCGCCCAGGATGTCGCCCTTGTTCTGGTAATAGTTGTAGATCGTGCCGACCGAGACTTCCGCCTGCGCCGCGATCGTCTCGATCTTGGCGCCTTCATAGCCGGTGTCGCGAAAAAGCGCCGCCGCCGCCTCGATAATGCGGCGATGCCGATCCGCCTTTTGCCTTGCCCGCAATCCGCTCATGTCGGCTATCTGCCATAAAAACAGAATTGACTCAATTTTAGAATTGGTTCAATTTTTCGCCAGAAGCCAGAAAGGCAAGGGAGAACACTCGATGACCATCAATCCAAACACCCCGAATCCAACGACCAGGAAGCCGCTTTCGGTTCTGAAGAGCCACCTCCACGCCGCGTGTGCGGCGACAGCGCTGCTGCTGGCGACGGGCAGCCTCGCTCAGGCCGCCGATCTCAACGCCCTGATCTGGTGCGATCACGCCGACCCGGCGCTGCTGCAGCCCTTCGAGGAGGCCAACGGCGTCAAGGTCAATGTCAAGGAATTCGAAGGCACCGGCGCCGGCATGGCGATTGTCGAGCAGTCGCAGCCCGGCGACTGGGACGTGATGGTGATCGACAGCATCGACATACCGCGCGGCGTCGAAAAGGGCCTGTTCGAACCGCTGCCGGAAGACAAGCTGCCGCTGGCCGACCTCTTTCCCCAGGTGAAGATGGACAGCTCCACCGTGGTCGACGGCAAGCGCTACGGCATCACCGAAAAATTCGGCTACAACACCATCGGCTACAACAAGACCAAGGTCGATCCGGCCGACATGCAGTCGCTGGCCGCGCTGACAGGCGACAAATACAAGGGCAAGATCGCCATCTACGACTATTACCTGCCGGTCATCGGCATGGCAGCGCTGGCGATCGGCAAGAAGACCGCCGAGCTGACCGAAGCCGACCTTCCGGCCATCAAGCAAGAGCTGCTCAAGATGAAGGCCAATGCCAAGCTGGTCGGCGAAGTGACCGCCAGCCAGACCGCGCTGGCGACCGGCGAGGTCGACATTCTGGTCGGCGGCGGCGAATGGGTGACGGCCGGGCTGGCCAAGGAGAACCCTGCCCTCGACTTCTCGATCCCCAGAGAAGGTGCTGTGGTCGCAGTCGCTGGCCATGTTCAAGGATTCCAAAAACAAGGACATGGCGCTAAAATTCATCCAGTACATCATGAGCCCTGAAGGCCAGGCGCGGCTTGCCACCTCTGCCTGCTATTGGGGCATGCCGGCGAATACCAAGGCGGCTCTGACCGATGAACAGAAGAAAATCCTGCGCTTCGACGAGCAGCCGGATTTCCTCGCCCGCGCCCAGCCCTACCCGGCGCCG
The DNA here is from genome assembly GCF_055811455.1 of Mesorhizobium sp. WSM4845. NCBI lineage: Bacteria > Pseudomonadati > Pseudomonadota > Alphaproteobacteria > Hyphomicrobiales > Phyllobacteriaceae > Mesorhizobium > Mesorhizobium sp. WSM4845. Next base: position 37,224 of record NZ_JBVVQA010000042.1, on the reverse strand, counting down.
GATGCCGATCTCGACAAGAAGATGCAGGACGTCTGGACCGAAATGCTGCAGGCGCAGTGACCGGTCGCCGGTCGTGAACTCTGCCACGAACAGCGGGCGTGCCCTGCCCCGGGCGGGCTATGCCCTGCCTCGGACGGGCCGTGCCCTGCGCTGGGCGCTGGTCACGCCGGCGCTCGGCTGGACGCTGCTGTTCTTCGTGCTGCCGTTCGTCGCCATGGGGTTTTCCAGCCTGACGGCGCATGACGGCGGCGGCTTTACGCTTGCCAACTACAGCCAATTCTTCACCAACCCGGCCTATTGGCAGGCGATGGTGAATTCGCTGCAGGTCACCGTGATCGTCACAGTGATTTCGGTGCTGCTCGCCTACCCCTTCGCCTGGATCCTGGCCGAACAGGTGCCGGAACGCTGGCAGCGGCTGGCGCTGATGCTGGCGGTGCTGCCGTTCTGGACCTCCTATGTCGTGCGCTCCTATTCCTGGCTGCTGGTGCTGGCGCAGAACGGCGTGATCAACCGCGCGCTGACCGGCTCCGGCCTGTTCAGCGAGCCGCTGCAGCTCGCCAACACGCGGCTGGCCACGGTCATCGGCTTCGTGCACTTCTTCGTCATGCTTTTGACGCTGACGATCTTCGCCAATCTGAAGCAGCTCAGCCCGAGCTACCGCAAGGCAGCCGCCGATCTCGGCGCCGGGCCGGTGCGCACGTTCCTGCATGTCGTCCTGCCGCTGACCTTGCCCGGCATCATGGTCGGCGCCTTCCTCACCTTCGTGCTGTGCATCGGCGACTACATCACGCCGCAGATCCTCGGCGGCAACAACGAGCTTTTGATGCCGCAGCTGGTGATGATGCAGATCGGCCGGCGCGGCGATTTTCCGCTCGCCTCGGCGCTGTCGATCATCCTGATGGCGGTTGTCACCATTGCCTATCTCGCCTGCGCCCGCTGGCTCAAGATCGAGCGGGCCTGACCGTGCGCGCCCTTGTCCGCATCGTCTCCTGGTTTTACGCCATCGCCATCTATGGCTTCATCTTCCTGCCGGTGGTCGTTCTGGTGCTGTTTTCGCTTCAGGCGACGTCGTTTCCGATCCCGCCCTTCACCGGGCCGTCGCTGCGCTGGTACGACGCCGTGCTCGCCGACACGCGGCTGACCTCGGCGCTGGTCAATTCGCTTCTGGTCGCGGCCCTCTCCTCGGCTGCCGCCGTCACGCTCGGTTTCCTCTCTGCCTGGGGTTTTGCGCGTTTCGTCCTGCCGGGCTCGGCCCTGCTGCGCGGGCTGATCACGCTGCCGCTGACCGTGAGCTATCTCATCATCGGCATGGGGCTGCTGGTGCTGTTCAACTGGGCCGGCATACCGAAGTCGCTGCTTGCTGCCGGCATCGGCCATGTCGTGATCAACCTGCCGCTCTGCTTTGCCATCATCTACAGCCAGATGGGCGACCACCAGATCAACATCGAGCGTGCCGCGCGCGACCTCGGTGCGCCCGAATGGAAGGTGCTGCTGCTGATCACCGTGCCTGTCATGGCGCCGGCGATCTTCGCCGGTTTCTTCCTGTCGATGACCTTCTCCTGGGACGAATTCGTGATCTCCTTCCTGCTGACGCGCTTCGATACGACGCTGCCGGTCGAGATCTGGAACCTGCTGCGCTCCGGCCTCAATCCCAAGACCAACGCCGTCGGCTCGCTGGTCTTCGCCGTCTCCATCGTGCTGGTGGTGTTTTTTGAGCTGATGCTGTTGCGGAGGAAGCCGGCATGACCGCGCCACTGGTCGATGTCCGCGCTGTCTCGCACCGCTTCGGCCAGCACACCGTGTTGAGGAACGTCTCGCTGCAAATCGAGCCGGGCAGCTACACCATCCTGCTCGGACCGTCGGGCTCCGGCAAGACGACGCTTTTGTCCATTCTCGGCGGCTTCGTCACGCCGAGCCAAGGCAAGGTGCTGATCCGCGGCGAGGACTGCACCGCGGTGCCGCCGGCGAAGCGCCCGACGACGACGGTGTTCCAGGACTATGCGCTGTTTCCGCACATGAGCGTCGGCAGCAATGTCGGCTTCGGCCTGCGCATGCAAGGCGTCGATGCCGCGACACGGACCGCGCGGGCGCGCGACGCGCTGGCGCTGGTCGGGCTCGCCACCGCCTTCGACAAGAAGCCGCACCAGCTTTCCGGCGGCCAGCGCCAGCGCGTCGCGCTGGCCCGCGCCCTTGTCGTCGAGCCGGCCGTGCTGCTGCTCGACGAACCGCTCGGCGCGCTCGACCTAAAATTGCGCCGGCAGATGCAGGACGAGTTGAAAGCGATCCAGAAACGCGTCGGCACCGCCTTCATCCATGTCACCCACGACCAGGAAGAGGCAATGGCCCTGGCCGACCATTGCGTCGTGATGAATGACGGGTGCATCGAGGACGAAGGCCCGCCGGAGCGCGTCTATGCGCGGCCGGCGACGCGCTTTTCCGCGACCTTCATGGGTGAGAGCACGCTGATATCGGGAACGGTGACGGCGGCGAAGCATGGAACAATCACAGTCGCGACCCAGGTCGGACCGCTTTCGCTGCCCGGTACAATGCCTGCTGGCGCTTCTGTCGCCCTCGCCGTCCGTCCGGAGCACCTTGTCCTCGGCGCAACCGGCGGCGCGGTAAGGCTCGGAACGGCCAAGGTGAGCGACGTGGTGTTTCAAGGCAGCTTCAAACGCGTGCTGGCTGTCTCCGAGAAAGACCCGGCGCTGCACTTCATCGCCAGGGTTCCCGCAGCAACGGTCGTCCAGCCGGGCGACATCTCTGCGGTTTCGTGCGAGGCTGGCGATGTCATCCTTCTGGCGAGCTGAGCCATGGGCACGCTTCCGATCATCGACGCTGCGAATTGGTATGAAGCCATCCGTATGAGCGATGGCGTGACGCTGATCCACGAGCCGTGGATCAGGCCGTTCTTCCGCTGCAACATCTGGCATGTGCGCGGCCGCGATCGCGATCTCCTGTTCGACACCGGCCTCGGCCATTTCAGCCTGCGGCGCCACGTGCCGCTGGTGACGGAGAGAAAGCTCGTTTGCGTAGCGAGCCACACGCATTTCGACCATATCGGGTGCCATCACGAATTTCCGGACCGTTGCGTGCATGCGGCCGAAGCGGAAATCCTCGCCGATCCGCGCAATGAATGGACGGTCGCCGACCGCTACGCGACCGACGCCATGTTCGACGCAATGCCGCAGGGCTGGGATGCCACGCGCTACCGGATCCAGCCGGCGCCGGCCGATCGTTTGCTTGGAGAAGGCGATTTCGTCGATCTCGGCGACCGTGCCTTCGAGGTGATCCACACACCGGGCCATTCACCCGGTGGCATAGCGCTCTACGAGAGGAAGACCGGCATCCTGCTTTCCGGCGACATCGTCTATGACGGCCCGCTGATCGACGATGTCTATCATTCCGCTGTCGACGACTATGTCGAGACGCTGCTGCGGATGCGCGACCTCGATGTTGCGGTCGTGCATGGCGGCCACTTCCCGAGCTTCGGCAAGGTGCGCTACCGCCAGCTTATCGACGAGTATCTCGCACAAAAGCGGCAGGCCGGCTGCCACCTGCTGCAGGCGCGATAAGCACCGGCCTCTGGATCGCGGGAAGTGCCTGGCGAATTACAACGCCCTTTGCGGGCACGGCGTGCCGGCGGCATCGCCGCAGCGTGAAGCCGTTGGTTGGGGTCTCAAACTTGTCTGTTCCGACTGGCGCACCAGTTGGGCAAAGGCAAGCGCGAAACTTCCCAGCATCAGGACGATGACAATCAGGCGTGTTACCGGCAATAAATCGGTCCGACTAGCTGGCCCCCACGCCGCCCATCCGCTGCCGGCTAACATGGTCGATCCGGCTTTACGAGAGTTTAATCCCCGTCTTAACCATCACATTCGCTTGTCACTCGACACGATGCGCGAGCAGCAGGCCGGCAGTTCCTCCCGGCGCTGTATCAAGCGGCGCCAGATGTCTCGCTTTGCAGATTTGCCCGCCCATGCTAACCCGGCGCTGGCGCGGCCCAAGCAACCGGTCGCCACCAACCGGTCGCCATCAACATCGCCATTGGGAGCCATGAACAAAGCCGCCAGCCGCTTCGCCTTCGTCTCGTCCGACACCGCCGACGCCAAGGCGGCGCTGGAGAGCCTTTCGGCGCGCTATGGCCAGGCATCCATCGAGGATGCAGAGATCGTCGTCGCGCTGGGCGGCGACGGCTTCCTGTTGCAGACCTTGCGCGACACGATGAGCACGGGAAAAAAGGTCTACGGCATGAACCGTGGCACCATCGGCTTCCTGATGAACGAATATCGCGCCAGCGGTTTGACCGGGCGCATCGCGGCGGCCGTTGCCGAAACGATCCGTCCGCTGGAGATGCAGGCGGTGACGGCTGAGGGCGAAACGATCTCGGCGTTGGCGATCAACGAGGTTGCGCTGTGGCGCCAGTCCTACCAGACAGCCAAGATCCGTATCACCGTGGACGGGCAAGTGCGGCTGGAGGAATTGAACTGCGACGGTGTGATGGTCGCGACGCCGGCCGGCCCCCCCGCAAACAACATCCCCGCGCCGGGGCCTATCCTGCCGCTCGAGGCGCGGGGGGGGGCGCTGACTCGGGTCTGGCGTTCCCGCCCGCGCGGGGGGGGCGCCGCGCTGCTCTCCAACAAGTCGACCGTTCGTTTCGACATTCTGGAGGCGGAAAAGCGGCCGGTGAACGCCGCCGCCGACCATACCGAGGTGAAGGCCGTAACCTCGGTTACGGTGCAGGAATCGCCAACGGTAACGGCGACGCTGCTGTTCGATCCGAGCCACTCGTGGAACGAGCGCATTCTCGCCGAACAGTTCCGCTATTGAGCCGGCGCAGCGACAGCAGATGGATTAAGCATCGCGATTAAGGTTACGACTTCACAATCGTGCCGTCCCCCGCCTGTTTGTGTTGACAAATCGTGGGCTTGCGCCTACCTGCAATACCAATCTTGCAGGCGCGCGGCGCTTGCCGCGACCGCTTGCGTTGCGCCCCCGAACCAGCCAAAGACAGCCAAACTTGTCCTCAGACACCCAGATCGCTCAAGACGTGTTGACCTTCGCAGACCTCGGCCTGTCGCCGAAGGTCCTTTCCGCAGTCACCGACGCCGGTTACACCGAACCGACGCCGATCCAGGCCGGCGCCATTCCGCACGCCTTGCTCGGCAAGGATATTTTGGGCATCGCCCAGACCGGCACCGGCAAGACCGCCTCGTTCGTGCTGCCGATGCTGACCCGCCTCGAAAAAGGCCGGGCACGCGCCCGCATGCCACGCACGCTGATCCTCGAGCCAACCCGCGAGCTTGCCGCGCAGGTTGAAGAGAACTTCATCAGATACGGCAAGAACCACAAGCTCAACATCGCGCTGCTGATCGGCGGCGTGTCCTTCGACGAGCAGGACAAGAAGCTGGAGCGCGGCGCCGACGTGCTGATCGCGACGCCAGGCCGCCTGCTCGATCATCGCGAGCGCGGAAAGCTTCTGCTCAACGGCGTGGAGATCCTGGTCATCGATGAGGCCGACCGCATGCTCGACATGGGCTTCATTCCCGACATCGAGCGCATCTGCGAGATGATCCCGTTCACCAGGCAGACGCTGTTCTTCTCGGCGACGATGCCGCCTGAGATCACCAAGCTCACCGAGAAATTCCTGCACGCGCCGGTGCGCGTCGAGGTTTCGAAGGCGGCGTCCGCCGCGACCAACATCGTCCAGCGGCTGGTGAAATCCGGCTCAAAACCCTGGGATAAGCGCGAGACGCTGCGCAATCTGATAAAGGCCGAGGATGCGGAGCTGAAGAACGCCATCATCTTCTGCAACCGCAAGATCGAGGTCTCGGAGCTTTTCCGCTCGCTGCTGAAACATGATTTCGACGCCGGCGCGCTGCATGGCGACATGGACCAGCGCGCGCGCATGCAGATGCTGGCCAATTTCCGTGACGGCAAACTGCGCTACCTCGTTGCGTCGGACGTAGCGGCGCGCGGCCTCGACATCCCCGATGTCAGCCACGTCTTCAATTACGACGTGCCGATCCATGCCGAGGACTATGTCCACCGCATCGGCCGCACCGGCCGCGCCGGCCGCTCGGGCAAATCCTTCACCATCGCCACCAAGTCCGACACCAAATACATCGACGCGATCGAACGGCTGATCGGCAACAAGATCGAGTGGCATGACGGCGATCTGTCGACGGTCGTCGCCAGCGAGGGCGGAGACGACGATGCTCCCCGCCGTGGCCGCCGCGCCCCCCCCCCCCCCCCCCCCCAGGGGGGGGGGGGGGTAAGGGGCGCACCCCCACCCCCCGGCCCCCCCCCCCCCCAAACCCCACCGGCCCCCCCCGCTGCCGGGCGCG
>NZ_JBVVQA010000042.1:0-30870 GCF_055811455.1 Mesorhizobium sp. WSM4845 | reverse complement strand
GGGGGGGGTGGCGGGGGGGGGGGGGGGGGCGGGGCGGGGGGGGGGGCCCCCCCCCCCCCCCCGGCGCGCCCCCCCCCCCCCCCCCCCCCCCCCGGCCGCAAGGACGATGGCAAGGAAAGGGCCGAACGCAGACCACGCGAACGCCACGCCAAGCAAAGCCAAGCTGCCGCACCGGATGCGGCGCGCGAGGAACAGCCAGTGGCGGCCGAGACCGCGGTCGCCGATGCCGGTGAGCGGCGCGCGCGCAAGGAAGCGATCCGCTCGGAAAACACCGAGCGCCAAGCTTCACCCGAACGCCAAGCTTCACCCGAACGGAAGGCTTCGCCCGATCGCCATCGCAACGAACAGCGCGCGCCGGAACGTGGCGACACCAGGCCGCAGCGCGACGGCAATCGCCCGGCCCGCCATCGCCAGGAAGACAACGATGGTACCGTCGGATTCGGTGACGACATGCCCGCGTTCATGCGCATTGTCGCCAAGGGCTAACAGCAGAAATTGGGCTGATCACAGCAGAAATTCTCAAATACCAGCAAAACGGCCCCTTGCGGGGCCGTTTTCATGTGCAATGCCGTCTTCTGCCTGCCTTGCTCAGGTGAGCGGCGAGAGCTGGATTTCGACGCGGCGGTTCTGGGCGCGGCCGGCGGCCGTCGCATTGGAGGCGATCGGACGCGTCTTGCCGAAGCCGGTGACGGCGAAGCGGCGGGTATCGACGCCCTGCCCGGACAGATAATTGGCGACTGCCAGCGCGCGGCGCTGCGACAGGTCGAAATTGTGTTCGTCGCCACCGGTCGAGTCGGTGTGGCCGAACACGTCGACGGTGGTCTGGCGGAACTTGTTCAGCACAAGTGCTACCGAATTCAGCACCTGATAGAAGCCGGGCTTCACCGCGTCCTGGTCGACGTTGAAGGTGATGTCGGACGGCATGTTGAGGATGATCTGGTCGCCGCTGCGGGTGACGCTGACGCCGGAACCCTGAAGCTGGCGGCGCAGTTCGGCCTCGTTCTGGTCCATCGTGGCGCCGATGGCGCCGCCAGCGAGCGCGCCGACGCCAGCGCCGATCAGCGCATTGCGGCGATCGTTGCCGCCGGCGAGCAGGCCGAGCCCCGCACCCGCCAGCGCGCCGATGCCGGCGCCGGCCGCAGTGTTGGAAACTTTCTGCTGTCCGGTATACGGATCGGTTGTGGTGCAGGCACTCACGAGCACAGCCGTCGCCACTGCGACGAACACAGTCTTTTTCATCAGGTAGTCCCTCTCCAGTCCGCGGTCCCACCAGTGGCGCGCCGCATCCCTTGTGCGTCCAAGTTGACGCACGTCGCTCTATGCTTGTAACATGAAATGCGGCGAAAAATGGAAGGGGAAAAGCGGCTGGCCACGGCTTTTCCCGGTCAATCCAACCGCCGCTATTTGCGCAATTCCGATGGGCTGGCAGAGACTGTCGGCTACCAGAGATTCTTGCCGTCGATGACGACGACCTCGACCTGATCGAGGTCGAAATCGTCGAACAGGCGAGAATTCACGCTGATTTTCGGATTGTCGAAATTCGGCTTGCCGGTCGACCAGTCCGGCGTTTCGGTGAAGGTGCCGCAGCCGCAGGTGGCGCAGAAACCATGTTTTACCGTTTTCGAACCCCATTGATAGAAAGAGACATTCTTGAGCGGGCTGGTGAGCTTGAATTGCGACGGGACGTAATAGGCCCACAACGAGCCGCGTTTCGAGCAGAAGGAGCAGGTGCATTGCGTCACGGTTAGCGGCGCTTCCGAAACCTCGAACATCGTCGCCCTGCAGTGGCAGCTTGCCTTTATGGTCATGACGCCTCCCTCGCGATTGCTTCCCGCCAGCGCGGTAAGGCAACATAAAGAGGCGCTGTTGACAACCGTCTGTCGGCAGACTCGGGGTGCCTGCGTCGGACGCGTGGCGTGCTTCAATCTTGTTGATGCACGTCGTTATCCCAAACCGCTGCGCAGCCTCGGGTCAGGCCATGGCTCTCGGAGCAAGCTTTTGGGCGACAAGCATCAAAACGACGACGGTGGCACGAACAGGCAGATGGTCTTTCCGTCATTGGCGCCGGCGACCGAACACCAGTGATATTCGCCGTCGGGCGAATTCTTGATCCGTGCATCGCTGTAGCCCACGACCTCGCCAGTTCCCTTGATGACATAGCCCTCTGGACGCTCGCTGATCGACGTCTGCGAGACCGCGCGGCAATCATAGCCGGAACAACAGGAGAATGGGTAACTCCAGCCTTGCGGCTTCGCTGCAGTCGGCGTGGCGTCGTGCGCCAAGGCGGATGCTGCAAATGTAGTGACGACGGCCATCAGGGCCACCACCGCAATGATCGAATTCAGGAGGCGGCGCGCCGTCTTGACGGCTGAGGCCAGTCGGGTTGTGGAAGCAGGCATGGGCGCAATTCCTATCACCGAGTTATCAAGCGTTTCGCTTGCCCGTTCTTGGAACGTAACTTCCCAGTGGCCGGCTCGTCAGGTCGCAGATACGCCGCGTCCGGCCATAAATGCTTTTTCCCCCAGCGTTCGGATGCTGGGCTGATTCCTTTGCTGGCGCAAGAAATTGCTGTGCAACCGAGCGCCGACATCTGCAGCCGGAACCAGCCTGCCGGGGCTGACGAGAGTGACTTCATCAACCCCGGCAGTGGGATCGCGCGGATAACGAGAATCAGCTCGCGGTGGTTCCGGGCCAAGCCCTGGCAGGCCTGCAACAATGAACCCGGAGGTAGAAGTAATTGTCGAAAATTGGATGAAAAAACAAAGCCATAAAGCAGCCGCTCAATTACAGTGAAGAGCCTGTTACTCTAGCGTGATGTTCCTGCTGCTTGGGGCGTAGAAGCTTCAGTCGATATCGGCCACCACTTCGCCGGCGCCGCCCTCGATGCGCTGCGACAGCGAGGCCTCCATGAAATCGTCGAGGTCGCCGTCCAGCACGCTCGACGGGCTTGTGCTCTCGACGCCCGTACGCAGATCCTTCACCAGCTGATAAGGCTGCAGAACGTAGGAGCGTATCTGATGGCCCCAGCCGATATCGCTCTTCGACGCTTCGGTGGCGTTGGCCACCGCCTCGCGCTTCTTCAGTTCTTCCTCGTAGAGCCGCGAACGCAGCATCTCCCAGGCCTTCGCCTTGTTCTTGTGCTGGGAGCGCTCAGCCTGGCAGGCGACCGCGATGCCGGTGGCGAGATGGGTGATGCGGACCGCTGAATCGGTGGTGTTGACGTGTTGGCCGCCCGATCCGGATGAACGATAGGTGTCGATGCGGACATCCGATTCGGAAACGTCGATGTCGATCGTATCGTCGATCACGGGATAGACCCAGACGCTGGCGAAGGAGGTGTGACGGCGCGCATTGCTGTCATAGGGGGAAATACGCACGAGACGGTGAACGCCGGATTCCGTCTTCAGCCAACCATAGGCGTTGTGGCCCTTGATCAGCAGCGTGGCGGACTTGATGCCGGCCTCTTCGCCGTCATGCACCTCCAGCACCTCGACCTTGAAGCGGCGCCGCTCGGCCCAACGCGTGTACATGCGCAGGAGCATCGAGGCCCAGTCCTGGCTTTCGGTGCCGCCGGCGCCGGCATGGATTTCGAGATAGCTGTCGTTGGCGTCGGCCTCGCCCGAAAGCAGCGTCTCGATCTGGCGGGCCTTTGCTTCGCCGCGCATCGAGCGGATCGCGGCTTCCGCCTCGGCGACGACGCTCTCATCGCCCTCTTCCTCGCCAAGCTCGATCAAGCCGATATTGTCTTCCAGCGCCTGGGTGAGGCCTTTGACCGCGGCGATGCCTTCCTCGAGGCCCTGGCGCTCACGCATCAGCTTCTGCGCCTCCAGCGGCTCGTTCCAGAGACTCGAATCCTCGGCACGCACATTCAGGTATTCAAGCCGCTTTATGGCTTGATCCCAGTCAAAGATGCCTCCTCAGCAGGGTTATCGCCTGCCTGATTTCGTCGACAATATTCTGCGTTTCCGCGCGCATGGCTGGCCGTTCTGTCCTGTGCTGAAATGGTGCCCTGTCGCTTAAGCAGAGCTTGGGTTGGCGCGATACATAGGGACGGCACCGCCGCCTGTAAAGCGAAATGGGCCGGCTCGAAAGCCGGCCAAAATACCTTAGGGCGGTTCATCGTTTCACAGAAACGCCGAACGGCTCTATCTTTTTGTTTTTGCGCAATTCCGGACGGAAAACCGTTTCACACTTTTCCTGGAATTGCTCGAACCCATGTCAGTAGAGCCCGCCGCCGCCGGACTGGATGGCTTGGTTGGCCTGTGGCGACAGCGCGCCGCCGGAGGCGTTGGAGCCGTCCTCACCCATGCCGATCACCCAATAGCTGTCGGCGGGGCCGGTGCCCGGCTTGAAGGCTTCGATAAAGGCGCCGGCGTCGTCCGGGTTGGCGCGCATGCCGGTTTTGCGATTGATGGCGATCAGCTTCATGCCTTCGGGAACCTGGAAATCGACATTGGGCGTGCCGTCCAGCGCCACGCGCATGAAGTCCTTGAAGATCGGCGCAGCAAGGCCGCCGCCGGTCGCGCCCTTGCCAAGACCTTTGGGCTGATCATAGCCCATATAAAGGCCGACAACGAGGTTGGGCGTATAGCCGATGAACCAGGTATCCTTCTCGTCGTTTGTCGTTCCGGTCTTGCCGGCGATGTGGCGGCCGAGTTCGGCGACGGTAGCGCCGGTACCGCGCTCGACAACGCCCTCCATCATCGAGGTGATCTGATAGGCGGTCATCGGATCGAGCACCTGCTCGGAATTGTCGACCAGTTCCGGCTCAGGCTGGTTCCGCCATTCGGCGGCATTGCAATTTTCGCAGCCGCGTTCGTCCTGCCTGTAGACCGTCTTGCCGTAGCGATCCTGGATCCGGTCGATCAGCGTCGGCTTGATCGACTTGCCGCCGTTGGCCATGATCGAATAAGCCGATACCATGCGCATCACGGTCGTCTCGCCCGACCCCAGCGCCATCGGCAGATACGGCGCCAGTCGATCATAGACGCCGAAGCGCTCGGCATATTCGGCGACCAGCTTCATGCCCATGTCGTTGGCCAGGCGCACGGTCATCAGATTGCGCGACCTCTCGATGCCGGACCGCAAGGTCGCCGGGCCCGCAGTCCTTCCATCGTAGTTTTTCGGCGTCCAGGTCGTGTTGCCGCTCTTGATGGTGATCGGGCCATCCATGATCACGGAAGCCGGCGTATAGCCATTGTCGAGAGCGGCCGCATAGACGATCGGCTTGAAGGACGAACCCGGCTGCCGCATGGCCTGCGTGGTACGGTTGAATTCGGATAGCGAATAGGAGAACCCGCCGACCATGGCCAGAACGCGCCCGGTATGCGGATCCATGGCGATCAGGCCGCCCTCCACTTCGGGGGCCTGGCGCAAGATATAGGCCCCATCCGTATCTTCTTTCTTCTGCACGAAGATGACGTCGCCAGGCTTCAGCACGTCCGCCGGCGATTTGGCCTTGACAGTCTTGCCGCCGACCACATGCCGCATGGCGAAGCTCATGTCCTCGCGGCTGACGGTGCCTTCAATGCGATCCTTGACGAGTTCGCCCGAGATCTGCCTGGTCGGCCGAAGGCCGATCGACAGGCCGCTCTCCGAGCTGTCGAGCACGACGGCGAGCGACCATTCGGGCACGTCGTCCAGTCCCTTGACTTCGCTCAAAGGCACGCCCCAGTCGCCGGATACGTCGATGGTCTTCACCGGCCCGCGATAGCCGCGCAGCGTATCGAACTTCATCAGGCCGTTCTGCATGGCTTTGCGGGCGATGAGCTGCATCTTGGGATCGAGCGTCGTACGGACGGACAGGCCGCCCTCGTAGAGCGCATTCTCGCCGTAGCGCGCGCTGATCTGGCGGCGCACTTCCTCGGTAAAATATTCGCCGGCGAACAGATAGGTGCCGGAGCGGCGTGGCTTGACGCCGAGCGGCTCGGCCTTGGCCTTGGCGCCTTCCTCTTGCGTGACGTAGCCGTTGCCGACCATCTGGTCGATCACCCAGTTGCGGCGCTCGATGGCGCGGTCGGCATATTTGAAGGGATGATAGTTGGAGGGGCCCTTCGGCAAAGCCGCCAGATAGGCGGCCTCCGCCACGGTGAGTTCATTAACCGCCTTGTCGAAATAAGTGAGCGCTGCGCCGGCGACGCCATAAGCGCCAAGCCCGAAGAAAATCTCGTTAAGGTAGAGCTCGAGGATGCGGTCCTTCGAATAGGCCTGCTCGATGCGGAAGGCGAGGATCATCTCCTTGATCTTGCGCTCGTAGGTCTGGTCCGAGGACAACAGGAAGTTTTTCGCCACCTGCTGGGTGATCGTCGAGGCGCCGACCTGGCGCTTGCCCGAGCCAGCATTCTGCAGATTGACCATGACTGCGCGGCCAAGGCCGGTCATATCGATGCCGGGGTGATTGTAGAAGTTTTTGTCCTCGGCAGACAGGAAGGCCGCCTTGACACGATCCGGCACCGCCTGGATCGGCAAATACAGGCGCCGCTCGCGCGCATATTCGGCCATCAGCGCACCGTCGGACGCATGGATGCGGGTCGTCACCGGCGGTTCATACTTGGCCAGGACCTCGTAATCGGGCAAATCCTTCGACAAATGGCTGATATAGATCGCCACCCCGGCCGCGACCAAAAGGGCCAGCGCGGTGCCGATGCCGAAGAAATAGCCAATAAGACGAATCATGCCCGCTCCAGTCCTTGGTTCGGGAATTGCCTAAACGAAGCCGCCTTTCGCGCAAGCTTTCGAGACGATCCCGACCGGTAATCGAAAATCCATGTCGCCACCATGTGGGCAAAATGCGGCAGCCTGGAATTTCGGCTTCGAATGGCGAAAATATAAGTGCAAAGTGTTGTCGTCGTGCAACGCTGCCTCTGGTTGTGGCGAGGGCTGGCATCTCAGCCTCCGGTTCCGGCTCCGGCCTTGGCTGAAGCGAACAGGGCGATGGCATTGGTTATGCTCTGGGCCGCCTTGCTGCGCCAATCGGCGCTGAGCAGTTGTGCCTCGTCCTTGGCATTCGACAGATAGCCGAGTTCGACCAGCACGGAGGGAACATCCGGCGCCTTCAACACCTTGAAGCTGGCCGAACGCTGCGGATTGTTGATGAGGCCGACACTGGTGGAAAGCTGGCCGACCAGCGTTTGCGCAAAACTCATCGAGAAACTATGCGTCTCGCGGCGAATCAGGTCGATCAGGATGTCGGTTACTTCCTTGTTGTCGTCCTTGATTTCCATGCCGGCGAATTGGTCGGAAAGGTTTTCACGGTCGGCGAGCGCCTGCGCTTCGGGATCGGAAGCCTTGTCGGAGACGGTGTAGACGGTTGCGCCGCGAAGGCCCTTGACCCTGATGGTGTCGGCGTGGATCGAAATGAGCAGGTCGGCCTCGTGCTGGCGGGCAATGCGCACGCGGTCGTCCAGCCGCAGCAATTGGTCCGTCTCGCGCGTCAAGAACACGTCGTATTTGCCGACTGCGGCGAGTTTGTCCCGCAATTCGGTGGCGAAAGCGAGCGTGACGTTTTTCTCGACGGTGCCGTTCATGCCCTCGGCGCCGCCGTCGATGCCGCCATGGCCTGGATCGATGACGACGGTGAAGCGATGGCCTGGATTGGAGACCGGGCCGGTGCCGACCCTGCCGCCCTTGTCGGAGGAGACCGTCGAGCCGGTGGTCAACGCCTGATTGGCAAGAGCGGCGTCGAACTCCCGCACGGACGCCGCCGACATGTCGATGGCGATGCGGTAGCCGTTGCCGTCATCGTTCTTGAGCACGTCGAACCTGTCGACGGCGAACGGGCCCTTGCCGGTGAGAATCAGCCGCGACACCCCCTCGCCGAGATCGCCATAGCGCACGCTCCTGACCAGGCCGCGCGCCTTCACGTCCTTGGATTTGATGGCGAATCTCGTGCTTGGCAGGTCGACGACCAGACGGTGGGGGCCGCGCAGCAGGAACCATTTGACGTCGGGCTCACGATCGAAATTCATGACGATGCGCATCTTGGTGGCGTCACCGGCCATTTTGTAGCTCGTCACTGCCAGCGGCGCGTCGGCGGCAAAGGAAACTGGCGAAAGAGCCAGGCAAGCGACAACCAGCAACAGCAGACAAGCGGCGTGGAAGCGGGCGGCGTAGAAAAAAATGCCTCCGGCGCAACCACTCATGTGCGTGAAGACTGCCAGTGCCATCTCTTCCAGTCGCTCCGGTTTGGCGTGAGGCGCCCGATCCTGTTGTCGGCCAATCTTGCTTGTCGGAGTGTCGTCGTCTTGTCGAAACGCCGGTCAGGCCGCGAACTCGATTAACGGTTGGTAACCAGAGAAGGTTAACCAAGCCTTTTCACGCAGCGCTTAAAGCCGTGCTTCCGTTGCGGAACTGCATTTTGCCGGCATCGGAAATCGGGGTTGCCTTCCAACCCGCCAAATCATAAAAGCGATGGTGGATCACTGCAATCCTGGAACCGTCCTTCTCCGCAGCTTCCTGCTACAGGTGAGATGAACGACGGCTCCTTTCGCGTCAGGCGAAAAGGCAACAGGTGATCGCGACGAATTTCGCAGGTGTAAGCCCGTGGCGGGGGAAGCGCCTGCGTGAGGAAAACGGCCGGGATTGTCCCGCGCCGGCTCTGTACGAGCAAACAAGCTGGTCCGGTTTTCCCGGGCTTTGGTTCAAAAAGGTTCTGCTGGTTACGATGGCTTCAAGCGCAATCATGGAAAGGTCCGCAGCAAACCGCGCCATTATGGCTGCGGGCGGCACCGCCATGGCGCTCAGGCAGCGGCCGGCGGACATTCAATTGCCCGGCACCCATGTTCATCCACACTCACAGCGGCGGGCTTTGCCTCGCAAGCTGCGGCTGACGGCTGCCGGGGGGAAACGAAATAATGCCCAACAAAATGCTGATAGACGCCTCCCACCCGGAGGAAACACGAGTTGTCGTCGTTCGCGGTAACCGTATTGAAGAATTCGACTTTGAATCCCAGGACAAGAAGCAGCTCAAAGGAAATATCTACCTCGCCCGCGTAACCCGCGTCGAACCCTCGCTTCAGGCAGCCTTTGTCGAATACGGCGGCAACCGTCACGGTTTCCTCGCCTTCAGTGAAATTCATCCCGACTACTACCAGATTCCGGTCGCCGACCGTCAGGCGCTGTTGCGCGCGGAAGCGCAGGAGGCTGAAGACGAGGACGATGAGGACGGCGATGGCGACGATCGCCAGAACCGCGATCGCGGCCGGCGCGGACGCCGCCGCGGCGGCAAGAGCCGCGACCGAGGCGAACACAAGCGTGATGCAGGTGCGGCCGATTCGGACGCTTCTGGCGATTCCAATGACAGCGGGTCCAATGACAGCGGGTCCAACGACAGCGGCTCCAATGAGGGCGGCGAACACGGCGAGGATGCGGTCGCGCAGAACGTCGATGCCTCAGAAAACGTCGACACGCCGTCCGCTGCTTCGGAACATGGCGAGGATGTCGCCAGTCATAGCGAGGCAAGTCCTGATGAGACGAGCCGTGACGAGACGGGCCATGGCCGTGACGAAACTGGCGGTGACGAAACTGGGCCTTCCGAAGGCAGTCCGAACTCCATCGCCGCCAGCATCGAATCGGATGTGATTTCCGAAGCCGTGCCGCAGGCTGAGGCGGCCGGCGAAGCCACCTCCGCCGACAATGATCGCGGCATGCTGGAAGAGGTGCAGTCATCGCATTCGGATGACCATGAGGTCGAATCGGTCGGCGCCGAGGATGCGCTGGAAGAAGCGCGCAACCGCCGCAAGCCGGTGCGCCGCCAGTACAAGATCCAGGAAGTGATCAAGCGCCGGCAGATCCTTCTGGTGCAGGTCGTCAAGGAAGAGCGCGGCAACAAGGGCGCGGCGCTCACCACCTACCTGTCGCTTGCCGGCCGCTATTCGGTGCTGATGCCGAACACGGCGCGCGGCGGCGGCATCTCGCGCAAGATCACCAACGCACAGGACCGCAAGCGGCTGAAGGAGGTCGTCGCCGATCTCGAAGTGCCGCAGGGCATGGGCGTCATCCTGCGCACGGCCGGCGAAAGCCGCACCAAGGCCGAGATCAAGCGCGACTACGAATATCTGATGCGGCTTTGGGAAAACGTCCGCAACCTGACGCTGCAGTCGACGGCCCCTGCCCTCGTCTACGAGGAAGGCAGCCTGATCAAGCGCTCGGTGCGCGACCTCTACAACAAGGACATCGACGAGATCCTGGTCTCCGGCGAAGAGGGCTATCGCGAGGCCAAGGATTTCATGCGCATGCTGATGCCGAGCCACGCCAAGGTCGTGCAGCCGTTCCGCGACACGACGCCGATCTTCGTGCGCAACGGCATCGAGGCGCAGCTCGACCGCATGCTGCAGCCGCAGGTGACGCTGAAGAGCGGCGGCTACATCATCATCAACCAGACCGAAGCGCTGGTCGCCATCGACGTCAATTCGGGCCGCTCCACCAAGGAGCACTCGATCGAGGACACAGCGCTTCACACCAATCTGGAAGCGGCCGAGGAGGTCGCACGGCAGCTGAGGCTGCGCGATCTCGCCGGCCTGATCGTCATCGACTTCATCGACATGGAGGAGAACCGCAACAACCGCTCCGTCGAGAAGCGGCTGAAGGATCACCTCAAGAACGATCGCGCCCGCATCCAGGTCGGCCGCATCTCGCATTTCGGCCTGATGGAGATGTCGCGCCAGCGCATCCGTGCCAGCGTGCTGGAATCGACGATGAAGCCTTGCCCGCATTGCGGCGGCACCGGCCATGTGCGGTCCGATTCGTCCGTCGCGCTGATGGTGGTGCGGGCGATCGAGGAATTCCTGCTCAAGGATTCGCGCAGCCACATCACGGTGCGGACGCCGGCGGCGACCGCGCTCTATGTGCTCAACCACAAGCGCGGCACGCTGGTGGAGCTCGAAAACCGCTTCGGCCTGACCATCACCGTCGAGGCCGACGATACGGTCGGCGCCCAGCACTATGCGATCTTCCGCGGCGCGCTGGCCGAAAAGCCTGAAGGCTTCGTCGAGGTGCGGACCTTGCCCGCCTATGTCGAGCCGGAAGAGCCCGCCGACGAAATCGTCATCGAGGAGGAGGAAGACGAGGTCGTTGCACCGGCGGAACAACCGCGCCAGGCGCAGCAGCCGCAGCAGCCAAGGCCCAGCGAAGATGGCGAAGGCCGCGACCGCAAGCGCCGCAAGCGCCGCAGACGGCGCGGCGGCAAGGATCGCGACCGCGAGCATGGCGCCCCCGTGGAAGGTGCGTCCATCTCGGCCACTGCCGATGGCGTCTCCGAGGCCGCAAGCGATGAAGGCGCCGAAGCAGACCACGAGGACCAGGTCGGCGTCACCGAGGCGGTGGAAGCGTCGGATGAGGGGCAAGGGCCTGATGTAGGTCGGGAGCCTGACGAAGGTCGGGAGCCTGATGAAGGTCTGGGCAAGAAACGTCGGCGCGGCAAGCGCGGCGGCAAGCGCAATCGCCGTGAAGACGGCGAAGGCGAGGTCGATGCAGGCACTGCCGAGTCGGCTGACCGTCCCGAGGTCTTGGAGGCCGTCTCCGGCGAACCGGCAGCAGCAACGCCGGTCGAAGAGCCTGTGGACCTTGCTCCGGCCAATGACGACATGCCAAGCGCCGAAAAGCCGAAGAAGCCACGCCGCGCCGCCAAGCCGAAGAAGGCTGCGGCGGACGTCGTTGCCGAAACGCCGGTAGCCGAGCCGGAAATTTCTGCCGAGGCTCCCGCAGCTGTTTCAGAGGAAACAGCCGTGGCCGCCGTCGACGAAAAACCGAAGGTCCGCCCATCGCGACGCAAGCCCGTACCGGTCGATGCTCCGGTTGAGCCGATCGTGTCCTCGACTGTTGCCGAAGAGGAAAAGACCGAGGAGAAGCCGAAGCGTGCCGGCTGGTGGCAGCGGAAAGGCTTTTTCTAAGCTTTTCGGTAGCTTAGCCTGATCTTTTGACCAAAAAAATCCCGCGCTGTCCCATCGACAGCGGGATTTTCTTGTCTGAAGCGGGCCAATCTCTATGGCGCCCCAAATCTCTATGGCGCGAAAACCGACCAGTTCATCATCTTCGCCAGCCTTTCCAGCGCAATCGACCCCAGCCTGGAATTGCCGTTGGCGTTGAGGCCGGGCGACCAGACGGCGAGCGAGGCCACGCCCGGCACGATCGCCAAAATGCCGCCGCCGACGCCGCTCTTGCCGGGGATGCCGACGCGGAAGGCGAAATCGCCGGAGCCGTCATAGTGGCCGCAGGTCAGCATCATCGCGCCGATGCGGCGCGCGCGCTCGGCCGACACCACGGAATGGCCAGTCGCCGGGTTCTTGCCGCCATTGGCGAGGAAGCGGCCGGCCAGAGCCAGTTGCCGGCAGCTCATCGCGATGGCGCAATGGTGGAAATAGACGCCCAGCGCCAGATCCGGCGCGTGGCTGAGATTGCCGAAGGATTTCATGTAGTTGGCGAGCGCCAAGTTGCGAAAACCGGTGGCTCGTTCCGAAGCCGCGACTTCGCGGTCGATGATGATGGTCTCGTCGTCGGCCAGGAACTGGATGAAGCGAAGGATCTCGCCGATCGCCTCGCGCGGCTGGTGGCCGGCGAGCAGAATGTCGGAAATGACGATGGCGCCGGCATTGATGAACGGATTGCGCGGAATGCCGTTCTCGTGCTCGAGCTGGACGATCGAATTGAAGGGGTTGCCCGAAGGCTCGCGCCCGACACGCTGCCACAACGCGTCGCCGACATTGCCGAGCGCCAGTGTCAGCGTGAACACCTTCGAAATGCTCTGGATCGAAAACGGCTCATCGGCGTCGCCCGCCATCAGCACGCGACCGTCATTGGTCACGGCGGCAATGCCGAACTTTTTCGGATCGACCTTGCCGAGCTGCGGTATGTAGGTCGCGACGTCGCCGCGATCCGTGCGCTCGGCCATTTCGGCGGCAATCTCGGTCAAAGCCTGCTCGAGGTCTGGCATCACGCTATCTCAGCCAGCGCTCGATGCGCATCATCGCCTCGACCATCTCGTCGTGGCTGCCGGCGTAGGAAAAGCGCATGGCTCGATGGCCTTGAAGCGGATCGAAATCGCGGCCGGGCGTCGCCGCCACATGCGCCTCGGCCAGCATCTTGCGCGCGAAGGCCATGCTGTCGTTGGTGTGCCTGGTGACATTGCAGAAGGCGTAGAACGCCCCGTCCATCGGTGCCGCCAGGGTAAAGCCGAGTTCGGGCAGGCGTTTCATCAAAAGCTCGCGATTGCCCGCGTAGCGCGCCTTCACCGCCTCCAATTCCGCGGTTGCCTTGAACGCCTCGATCGCGGCGATCTGGGACAGTTCGGGCGGTGAGATGTAGAGACTCTGGGCGATGCGCTCGACCGGCCGCACCAATGGTTCCGGCAGCACCATCCAGCCGATGCGCCAACCGGTCATGCAGTAGTATTTCGAGAAGGAATTGATCACCGTCACGTCAGGGCCGCAGGCAAGTGCTGTGCTGTCCGGCGCAGCGTAAGCCAGCCGGTGGTAGATCTCGTCGGAGATCACGGCGATGCCGAGCTCTTGCGCCGTCGTCACCAGCGCCGACAGCTCGTCGGCGGGGATAATCGCCCCGGTCGGATTGGCGGGGCTGGCAAACAACACGCCCTTCAGATTCTTTTCGCGATGCGCAGCCTTCAGATGTTCGGCGTGGAGATAGGCATCACCGTCGAGCTCGATCTCGACGATCTCGATTCCGAGCGCGGCCATGATGTTGCGATAGGCCGGATAACCGGGTGCGGCGATGGCGACACGGTCGCCTGGATCGAACATCGCCAGAAATGCCAGGTTGAAGGCGGCCGACGATCCGGTGGTGACGGCGATCCGGCCGGGTGAAACGGCCAGCCCGTAGTGGTCGGCATAGTGCTGGGCGATAGCCTCGCGCAGGCCCGCAAGACCCAATGCGTCGGTGTAGCCGATGCGCCCCATCTTCAATGCGTTCGTCGCCGCTTGCCTGACTCCGGCCGGCGCCGGATCGGACGGCTGGCCAACGGCCATGGAAACGACCGGCACGCCCGTGGCCTTCAGCCGATTCGCTTCCGCCAGAACGTCCATGGCGTGGAACGGCTCGACGTCGCCGCGACGCGAAAGCGATACAACCATTTGACCTCATTCCTTGTTCGCCCTTGGGTCCGGCCTTTGGGTCAGCCCTTTGAGATCGCCCATGGGCCGGCGCTTGCCGGCTGCCGGCGCCGAGCTTTGGCGTCCCGCGCCGCACAAATGCCCGATTGATGTGAGGTTCACAAGTTCAGTAAAGTTTCAGTGCCGACTTTTCATCCTTCACCCGCTCGTCTACCAGTGGACCTGCCATGTTGAGCCGACCCAAATCGACGATAGCCAGGGCAGCGCGCGCCTTCGCGACGCTTTCGCTTGCCGCGACGGTCGCTGTGACCGGCACGGTCAGCGCTTTTGCGCAAAACGTGCCGGTGGTGCGCGATGCCGAGATCGAGGCGCTGGTGCGCGCCTATGCGCGGCCGATCTTCAGGGCCGCGGGCCTGCCGGAAGACGGCGTCGACATCGTGCTGGTCAACGACCAGAGTTTCAACGCCTTCGTTGCCGGGTCCCGCCTGTTCATCAACACCGGCGCCCTGATGTCGGCGGAGACGCCCAACGAGATCATCGGCGTCATCGCCCATGAAGCCGGCCATATCGCCGGTGGCCACCAGCAAAAATTGCGCAACCAGCTCGAACGCGCCAAGACGATGGCCATCATCGCGACGCTGCTTGGCGCCGGTGCCATGGTTGCCGGCGCCACCAGCAAAAGCCGGGGCCTGGCCGGCGCCGGCATGGGGGTTGCAGCTGGCGGCGGCGAGATGGCGCAGCGCAGCATCCTCGCTTATCAGCGCACCGAAGAGATGACCGCCGACCGCTCGGCGATAACCTATCTCAATGCCACCGGCCAGTCCGGCCTGGGCATGCTGAAGACCTTCGGCCGCTTTCAGAGCGCACTTTCGCTGTCGGGGGCGCAGGTCGACCCCTACCGGATCAGCCATCCGCTGCCGCGCGAACGCATCGCCAACCTCGAAGTCCTGGTCAAAAAAAGCCCCTACGTCGAAAAGGTCGATCCGCCGGCGCTGCAGCAGCGGCACGACATGATGCGCATCAAGATCGCCGCCTATATGGGAGGTCAGGCCGCCGCATCGCGGCTGATGCGCAAGATGCCGGGCAGCCTCGCCTCGCAATATGGCGACGCGCAGACGAGCTATCTTTTCGGCAATCTGGCCGGGGCGCTTGCCAAGACCAACGCGCTGATCAAGGCACAGCCGAAGAACCCCTATTTCCAGGAATTGCGCGGCGACATCCTGATGAAGGCGAACAAACCGAAGGCTGCCGCGGAAGCCTATGCCAAGGCGGTCAGCCTCGACCCAGCGCGATCCGGGCTGCTGCCGGTTTCCTACGGCCAGGCGCTGATGGCAGTCGGCACGCCCGATTCCCTGGAAAAAGCGGTGGTGCAGATCAACAAGGGTCTCGCGCGCGACCGAGAAAACGCCGTCGGTTACCGCCATCTTGCGCAGGCCTATGGCGAGCTTGGCAACATTCCGGCCGCCGACCTTGCGACCGCCGAAGGCCATTTCTATTCCGGCGCCTACAAGGATGCCAAGATCTTCGCAATGCGCGCGCAGATGAAAATGAAGCGTGGCGAGCCGGGCTGGATCCGCGCGCAGGACATCATAAACTACGCACCATCAGGCAAGAAAAAGTGAACCTTCCGGCCGTGCGCGGCGACAAGTGGTTGGACCAATCGGGTAGTCGACCAATCGGGTAGTCGGGCCAATCGGGTCGGACAACCCGGCCGGAAACCAGGCAAGAGGATCAGGATGATGAAAAAGGCAATTCTGCTGGGCACCACGGGCGTGGCGGTCGCTCTCGCCATGCTGGGTTTCGGGTTCGTGACCGGAAGTCCGCAGACGGCAAAGGCCGATGCCGCGCAGATCGCCCAGGCAGCCTCCGCCGACACCAAGATCGACCGGGCTGAAGTCGAAGGCATCATCCGCGACTATCTGCTGAAGAACCCGGAAGTGCTGCTGGAAGCTCAGGAGGCGCTCGAGGCCAAGCAGAAGGAGGCGCAGCGCGTCGCCAGTCTCGACGTCATCAAGGATGCCAAGGACCAGATCTTCAACTCGGCCTTCGACGGCGTCGTCGGCAATCCGAACGGCAAGGTCACCATCGTCGAATTCTACGACTACAATTGCGGCTACTGCAAACGCGCCATGGAGGACATGCAGACGCTGACGACAGCCGATCCGGATCTGCGCTTCGTGCTCAAGGAGTTCCCGATCCTCGGCCCGGATTCGCAGAAGGCAAGCGTCGTCTCGATGGCCTTCCACCTGATGATGCCGGAGAAATACGGCGAGTTCCACAACGCGCTGCTCGGCGCCCAGGGACGCGCCACCGAAGCGGCGGCCATCAAGGTAGCGCTTTCGCTCGGCGCCGACGAAGCGACGCTGCGCGAGAAGATGAAGGATCCGTCGATCGCCGAGGCCCTCTCCAAGACCTATGATCTTGCCAACAAGCTGGCCATCACCGGAACGCCTTCCTATGTGGTCGGCAACGAGGTGGTGTTCGGTGCGCTCGGCCAGGACGTGCTGGCGGAGAAGATCGAAGCGGCCAAGGCCGCACTCTGATCGGCGGCTGGCTTTCGGCGCAAGCCATTTTCCGCCTGTTGTGGACAGCGAAAGAACCCACTTGCGCTCTTTTCGCAGGCGTCTAAGCCCATTATAGAGGCCCGGTGCGCCGACTGATGCCGGCGCTGATGTGGTGGATTTGAAGTTCCTGCTGCTTTGGCGGCGTCAGCGTTCAGGAACTTTAAATCCACCACATCAGAAATGTATGAATTGCCAGTGTGGCTTTGAAGCCGAAATTCGTTCAAAGCGCTGCTCCAAGGTATTGCGAATTTCGGACTCGAAACCACACCGGGAAAGGTCGGCATTTTGAAAACGGTTTTCGTCCTGAACGGTCCCAACCTCAACGCGCTCGGCAAACGCGAGCCCGGCATCTATGGCGGCAAGACGCTGGCCGCGATCGCCGACGATTGCAAGCAGGCAGGTGCGGCACTTGGGCTCGAGATCGATTTCCGTCAGTCGAACCATGAGGGCGACCTCGTCGACTGGATACAGGAAGCCGCCGACAAGGCTGTCGGCATCGTCATCAATCCGGGCGCCTACAGCCACACCTCGATCGCCATTCACGACGCCATCCGCTCCGTCGCGCCATTGCCCGTCGCCGAAGTTCATCTTTCCAACATCCATGCGCGGGAATCATTCCGCCACGTCTCCATGGTCTCGCCGGTCGCCGTCGGCGTGATCTGCGGGTTCGGGCCGCTCGGCTACACACTGGCGCTGCAGGCGCTGGCCGCACGCCTATGACCGGCCAACAAACAGAAGGCTCGAAAATGTCGATAAAAAAGAATGGTGTTGACCAGCAGCTTATCCGCGATCTGGCGGGCATACTGAACGACACCAACCTCACCGAGATCGAGGTCGAGCTGGGCGACTTGAAGGTGCGTGTGTCGCGACAGGCGCCGGCCGTCCATGCGGTCGCCGCAGCGCAGCCCGCCTATGCGCCGCCGGCAGCGCAGCCGGCTGGCGCAGCCGCCCCGGCAGCGGCCGACGTGTCCAAGAACGCAGTGGCCTCGCCGATGGTCGGCACCGCCTACCTGGCGCCATCGCCCGACGCCAAGGCGTTCATCGAAGTCGGCCAACAGGTCAAGGAAGGCCAGACGCTGCTGATCATCGAGGCGATGAAGACGATGAACCAGATCCCCTCGCCGCGTGCCGGAACGGTGACGGCGATCCTGTTCGAGGATGCGCAGCCGGTCGAATACGGCATGCCGCTCGTCGTGATCGAGTAGAGCCGGGAACAGCCGAAAAATGTTCCAGAAAATCCTCATCGCCAATCGCGGCGAAATCGCTCTGAGGGTGTTGCGCGCCTGCAAGGAGCTCGGCATCCAGACGGTGGTGGTGCATTCCACCGCCGACGCCGACGCCATGCATGTGCGGCTCGCCGACGAGAGCGTCTGCATCGGCCCACCGCCGTCGCGCGACAGCTATCTCAACATCCACCAGATCGTCGCGGCGTGCGAGATCACCGGCGCCGACGCAGTGCATCCGGGCTACGGATTCCTGTCGGAGAATGCCAAATTCGCCGATATCCTCGCCGCGCACAACATCACGTTCATCGGCCCGTCCGGCGATCACATCCGCATCATGGGCGACAAGATCGAGGCCAAGCGCACCGCAAAGCGCCTCGGCATTCCGGTGGTGCCCGGCTCCGACGGGGCGGTCACCGAGGAAAAGGAAGCCAGACGCATCGCCGCCGAGATCGGCTACCCCGTGATCATCAAGGCGTCGGCCGGCGGCGGCGGGCGCGGCATGAAGGTGGCGCGCAGCGAAGCCGATCTTGTGGTCGCACTGCAGACGGCGCGCTCGGAAGCCGGTGCCGCATTCGGCGACG
The DNA here is from genome assembly GCF_055811455.1 of Mesorhizobium sp. WSM4845. Lineage (NCBI taxonomy): Bacteria > Pseudomonadati > Pseudomonadota > Alphaproteobacteria > Hyphomicrobiales > Phyllobacteriaceae > Mesorhizobium > Mesorhizobium sp. WSM4845. The sequence continues at coordinate 12,439 of NZ_JBVVQA010000042.1, read as the reverse complement.
ACGCCGTCTACATCGAGAAGTATCTCGAAAAGCCGCGCCACATCGAGGTCCAGGTGTTCGGCGACGGTGCCGGCCGCGGCGTGCATTTCGGCGAACGCGACTGTTCGCTGCAGCGCCGCCACCAGAAGGTCTGGGAAGAGGCGCCCTCGCCGGCGCTCAATGCCGAGGAGCGCGCACATATCGGCGGCGTCTGTGCCAGGGCGATTGCCGATCTCGGCTACTCCGGCGCCGGCACCATCGAATTCCTCTATGAGAACGGCGAGTTCTACTTCATCGAGATGAACACGCGCCTGCAGGTCGAGCATCCGGTGACTGAGGCAATCACCGGCATCGACCTCGTGCACGAGCAGATCCGCGTCGCCTCGGGCGGCGGGCTTTCCATGCGCCAGGAAGAGATCCGCCTTCAGGGCCACGCCATCGAATGCCGCATCAATGCCGAGGATCCGCGCACCTTCACCCCCTCGCCCGGCACGATCACCCACTTCCACACGCCGGGCGGCCTCGGCATCCGTGTCGATTCCGGCGTCTATTCCGGCTACAAGATCCCGCCCTACTACGACAGTTTGATCGGCAAGCTGATCGTGCACGGCCGCAATCGCGTCGAATGCATGATGCGGCTGCGGCGGGCGCTCGACGAATTCGTCGTCGACGGCATCAAGACGACGCTGCCGCTGTTTCGCGATCTCGTCGGCAATGCCGATATCGCCAATGGCGAGTATGACATCCACTGGCTAGAAAAATATCTGGCCGATGAGGATTAGGACGTGAACTTATAGAATATAATGACGCGATGACCCGTCCCTACGCGCCAGGCTATCGCATCCCGACCGACCTGTTGCTCAAGGCCTACGCCTCGGGGGTCTTTCCGATGGCCGAAAGCGCTACCGATCCGGAAGTGTTCTGGGTGCGGCCGGAGACGCGCGGCATCATCCCGCTGGACGGATTTCACACGCCCAAAAGCCTGAGGAAGGCGATCCGGAAAAACCTGTTCGATATCCGTTTCGATTTTGATTTCGAGGCGACCATCGACGGCTGCGCCGAGAGGCGCGAGGAACGGCGGTCGACCTGGATCAATGCGCCGATCCGCGAGGCCTATGTCGAACTCCATCGGATGGGCCATTGCCATTCGGTCGAAGCCTGGCGCGAGGGTCGGCTGGTTGGCGGCCTCTACGGCGTGTCTCTCGGCCGGGTGTTCTTCGGCGAAAGCATGTTCGCCAGGGAAACGGACGCGTCGAAGGTCTGCCTGGTGCACCTGGTCGAACGCCTGAAGGAACGGCGCTTTGCGTTGCTCGACACGCAGTTCACCACCGAGCACCTCAAACGCTTCGGCGCGGTCGACGTGCCAAGGGGCAAGTATGAAAAGATGCTGGCTGACGCGCTGAAGGGCGAAGCGGTTTTTTTCCCATGATCTGAGCCAAAGGTCGGGTTTTTGGTCAGGTTTTTGCGGCAGGCTCAAGCGGCGTCTGCGCGTGGAACATCATCTTCCAGCCATTGACGCGATGGACATAGCCGGTGCTGACCAGCGCCGAATAGGGCTCGCCATTCTCGCGCGTGGCATGGGCCTCGTAGGTAAGCATGACAATGTCGCTGCCCGGCTCGATGATGCCCTTGAGGTCGATGTCGAGATCGCGCCAGCGATTTGGGTCCGTCGCGGTTTCGGCCAGATCGGCGTTGCTCATCGTTTGCGCCATCTGTGGGAAAGCCACCAGGCATTCGGTGTCGGCATTGGCTTTGAAATAGGCAGCGTCGCCGGTCCAGAACCCTTTTTCGAGATCGAGGAGTTCGTTCTTGTTGGCCATCATGGGAACATCTCCGTAACGCCAGCCATGAGCAACGCACTGAGAATAAGGCGGTTCCGGAAGGCTCAGTAAGTGATTGCGAACGGGCGATCCCGCACGCCAGGGATTATAACTGGTCTGGCTAATTGGTTTTGGCCGCGTCTGGTGCCGGCACCTCCGACTTCTGCTTGCAGCCCTTCAGCCAGACGTCGTAGACGGCGTGCTCGACGGCGTTGAGGCCGGGGCTTTCGGCAAACATCCAGCCGGTGAAGATACGGCGGATCTTGCGATCCAGCGTGATCTCGTCGACCTCGACGAAAGAATCGGTCTTCGGCTCTTCGGTTTGCGGCTGCGAATAGCAGATGCGCGGCGTCACCTGCAAAGCGCCGAACTGCACCGTTTCGTCGATATAGACATCGAACGTGATGATGCGGCCGGTGATCTTGTCGATGCCGGCGAATTCGGCGACAGGATTGGTGATGCGTTGTGGCGCCGCCGGTGCCGCCGGCGCCACTGTCGCATCCGGTTCCACGGTCGCATCCGGTTCCATTGGCGCATCCGGGTCCACTGGCGCCTCAAATTCCGTCGGCGCCCCCGGGTCCACTGGCGCCTCAAATTCCGTCGGCGCCCCCGGGTCCACTGGCGCCTCCAGCGTCTGAGCGGCGGCCATGGCGCAAGCGACAAAAGCGGCGGCCGTCGTCAGTCCGCCCATCGAAATTCGGCTGAAAATGCTCATGCAGGGATCCGGTGGTTTGCGCCCGGGGTGATTCTGTCGCGCCCAAGGCTAGTCGCTGCTGTCAGATCGACAAGCAGCTAAACGCCAATTGTGGCGATAAAGGATCGATCCGCCCTTGGCGAGCGGTTAGAGACCGTTTGAAAACTCTACTCTGGCGGCCATCTGACGGCGTTTTCTGCGCTTACCTACAGCGCCGCGCGTCCTTTGGACGCGCAAAGGACGCTGTAGCACTTTTGGTTTTGCGCATGAACCTTTCCGAAAATCTTTCGGATTTTCGGGGTCATGCGCGGGCTCACGGACCCAAATGTCCGCTCCGCGCCGGTTCTCGAAACCACCACCATATGACTCGCCAGAGCGAATTTCGAAACAGTCTCTTACGACCCCGGCGTCCAGGCGTCGTAATCGCCGGTCACCTGCGGGCGGTGCTGATTGCTGAGTATGGAGCCCTTGGGGCGATAGGCCGCGGCACTTCCGGTGAGGTTCGGCTGATGCGGCTTCTGCCAGTCGCGTGGCTTGTAGGTGTCGCTCGTCGGCGGGACATCGACGCGGTGATGCATCCAGCCATGCCAGCCGGGCGGAATCATCGAGGCTTCCGAATAGTCGCGATAGATGACCCAGCGGCGGGTGCGGCCTTCCGAATCGACACCACCCTCGTAGTAGACGTTGCCGGCCTCGTCCTGCCCGACTTTCTTGCCATGCCGCCAGGTATGGAAGCGCGTGCCCAGCGTCTGGCTGTTCCACCAGGTGAAAAACTGCAGAAGGAAAGTCTTCATCCAAAATCCCCGTGGCAAATCCCCGCGGTGGCGACAGCGGCGGCGCCTGTTTCCTGCTTATGGCGTCAGGCCATCGCCAAGGCAAGGGTTTTGCCGCACGAGCCACGCAAATGGCCGTCGGAAAACCGACGCACAGTGGCAAGCCTTTCGCGTCCTTTCGAGGCATGCCTTGCCAAGGCTGCCGGGTCTTTCTAAAGCTCAGCGCGCCGCATGCAGGAACCAGCCTGATTGACGGTTGAGGGAGGGAATGATGGCCCCAGACGCATCCGGCGCCGATCCGCGGATCAGTGCCAGCTCCATTCGCCTACGCAAGGGCGGCGAGCCGATCGTCTGCCTCACCGCCTATACCTACCCCATCGCTCGCCTGCTCGACGATCATGTCGACCTGCTTCTGGTCGGCGACAGCGTGGCCATGGTTCTCCATGGCCACAAGACCACGCTGGGCGCCTCGCTGGAGATGATGATCGCCCACGGTCAAGCGGTGATGCGAGGGTCAGCCAAGGCCTGCGTGGTGGTCGACATGCCGGCCGGAAGCTATGAGGCAACGGCGCGCCAAGCCGTCGCCTCGGCGCGGCGGATTGTCGGCGAAACCGGTTGCCAGGCCGTCAAGCTGGAGGGTGGCGTGACAGTTGCCCGACAGATTGCGGCGATTGTCGCTGCCGGCATTCCGGTCATGGGACATATCGGCTTGCAGCCGCAATCGGTGGAAAGCGACGGCGGCTACAGGATCAAGGGCCGGACCGACGAGAATGTGGCTGCGCTTTATCGCGACGCCGAGGCGGTCGAAAAAGCCGGCGCGTTTTCGGTGGTCATCGAAGGCACCGTCGAGACCGTCGCCGCCGATATCACCCGGCACATTTCCATTCCAACCATCGGCATCGGCGCCAGCGGCGAGTGCGACGGCCAGATCCTGGTCATCGACGACATGGTCGGCCTGACCGTCGACCGGGTGCCGAAATTCGTCAAGCAATATGCCGACCTGCGCAGCGTCATATCGCAGGCGGCAGCCAGCTATGTAGCGGAGGTGCGCAGCCGGACATTCCCCGGCCCGAGCCACGTTTTTTCGGCCGCAGCCGACAAGAGCGAAGCATGAGCCGGGGCGAAGCATGAGCCGACCTCTCGTCGTCGACAGCGTCGCCGCCCTTCGCGCGCAAATCCGCGACTGGCGTCGCGATGGCCTTAGCCTTGCCATGGTGCCGACCATGGGTGCGCTGCATAACGGCCATATCTCGCTGATCAGGATCGCGCTGGAGAAGGCCGATCGCTGCGTTGTCTCGATCTTCGTCAACCCAACCCAGTTCGCGCCGAGCGAAGACCTCGACAAATATCCGCGCCAGCTCGGCCGCGACCTCGATCGGCTGGCCGAGGCCGGCGCACAACTTGCCTTCACCCCTGGTGTGGCGCAGATGTACCCGGCCGGCTTCGCCACCAGGATCTCGGTCGGCGGGCCAGCCGCCGGGCTGGAATCGGATTTCCGGCCGACCTTCTTCGACGGCGTCGCAACCGTCGTGGCAAAGCTCTTCCTGCAGGCGTCGCCCGACTGCGCGGTCTTTGGCGAAAAGGATTATCAGCAGCTTTGCGTCGTCAGGCAGCTCTGCAGCGATCTTGATCTGCCGGTGGACATCATCGGCGCGCCAACAATACGCGACGCGCACGGGCTCGCCATGTCGTCACGCAACGCCTATCTCGGCGAAACCGAGCTCGCGGTGGCGCGCCAGCTCAACGCCATCTTGCGCCGAACGGCGGCGGCACTCGCGGCAGGCGCGGATGAAGGCAGTGCGACCGCCGAGGCCAGCCGCGCGCTGGTCGAGGCCGGCTTCGACAAAGTCGACTATGTCGCGGCGCGCGAGAGCCTGACGCTCGCCCCGTGGCGGCCAAACCGCGACGGACGCCTGCTCGCAGCCGCCTGGCTGGGCAAGACCCGGCTGATCGACAATGTGGAAGTTCCCTCCGCCTGAAGCGCGTGCCGTTTGGATGGATTCATGCGACGCGCTTCAGGTTGTTGCTTTGATGCATGTCGCTATTGCAAAACCGCTTCGCACCCTCGGTTCAAGCCCGAGGGCGTGCTTTTGCGCGACATGCTTAGGGCCAATCAGGCATCAAGGCCAATCAGGCGACCTTGAGATCCTTCATCGCCTTCTCGTAGACATCCTTGATCGGCTTGGATACGTCTTCGGCGGCTTTCGTCGCCGCCGCCTGGAGCTCCTTGCTCTGCTCGACCGTCTTTTCCACCTGCTTGCGCAAGAAGTCTGTCTGCAGTTCGACGAACTCGGAGGGCGATTTCACGGTAACCAGGGCTTCGAGGTGAGAAAAGCTGGCCTCAACATTTGCGCGCAAAGCGGCGATCGTCTTCAGCGACAGCTCATTGCTAGCGGTCTTGGCTGTTTCGAAGGATGACTCGAGAGCCTTCTGGGTCGCCTCGGCGCCGGTCGCCAATTTCGATAAGGCTTCTTTCGATTGCTCGACGCCCTTTTCGGCGACAGCACGGAACTGATCGGTTACCTCGGTCTGGACTTCTGCATTCTCAACGTTTTCAGCAGTTTTGTCAGCGGTCTTCGTCATAGTTTCCATCCTTTGCGGTGGGCGACCTTTGTAGAAAGGCCGTCTCGTTCATCTAGAACCTGACGTTACGGCATCTGCAGTGCATTGCAATATTTTTGTGCGTCGCACCATGATTTTTGTCTCAGCGTTAGCCACCGGTGAATTTCTACCTTCGGGCGTGTTTTTTGCGGACCGCGATTCCGCAGTTCAGCCCGCAACCGACCGGCGCAGCCCCGTAAAAACGCAACTGACTGCGACCTGTCAGGCCAGGCAAATCTATTCGATCGCCTTTTCCAAAATCAGCGCCGGCAGCCCTGAGCCACCGCCACAGTCAGCAGTGTTCCCGGCTGGCAAAAACCCTTTCGAGCGATAGAAGGCGACGGCGGGAGCATTTGCCTCTTCCACTTCGACACGCAGCGTCCGCGCCTCGGGAAAGCTGGCCTCGACCTCTTCCAGCAGCGCCTGGCCGATCCCTTGCCTCTGGCAGGCCGGATGCACGTAGAGCTGGTTCAGCATGACGATCCTCGCATCCGTGGTGGCTGCGGCGAACGCCATGCCGCCAATGCGGTTGCCATCGTCTGCGACCAGGAATTCGGAGTTCGGCCGTGTCAGCCGCGCCTTGAGCGAGGCGATCGAATGCCATTCATCTGTTATCTCAGCGACTTTGGCAGCACCATAGATGGCGTCGTAGGTGGCGTGCCACGTTTCGACCAGCAACGCCCGGACCGCGGCAAGATCGCGCTCGCCGGCGGTGCGAACGAACATCATCCTATTCGATCCCGAGTTTGGCCTTGACGAGGTCGTTGACGGCCTGCGGGTTGGCCTTGCCGCCAGTCGCCTTCATCACCTGGCCGACGAACCAGCCGGCCATGCTCGGCTTGGCGCGCGCCTGCTCGACCTTGTCGGGATTGGCTGATATCACCTCGTCGACCGCCTTTTCGATGGCGCCGGTGTCGGTGACCTGTTTCATGCCGCGACTTTCGACTAGCTGGCGCGGATCGCCGCCTTCGTTCCAGACGATCTCGAACAGATCCTTGGCGATCTTGCCGGAGATGGTGCCCTCTTTTATCAGATCAATGACCGCGCCGAGCTGATCGGGCGAAACCGGAGCATTTTCAATACCCTTGCCGGCTCTGTTCAAAGCACCGAGCAGATCGTTGATGACCCAGTTGGCGGCAAGCTTGCCGTCGCGACCAGCGGCCACCTTCTCGAAATAGTCGGCGACCGCCTTTTCCGACACCAGGATCGAGGCGTCGTAGGTCGACAGGCCGAGCGAGGAGATCAGCCGCGCCTTCTTGGCGTCGGGCAGTTCAGGCAGATCCTTTGCCAGCGCATCGACATAGGCCTGGTCGAATTCCAGCGGCAACAGGTCGGGATCCGGGAAATAGCGGTAGTCGTGCGCTTCTTCCTTGGAACGCATCGAGCGCGTCTCGCCCTTGTTGGGATCGAACAGCCGCGTTTCCTGGTCGATCTTGCCACCGTCCTCGAGGATGGCGATCTGGCGGCGCGCCTCGTAGTCGATGGCCTGGCCGATGAAGCGGATCGAGTTGACGTTCTTGATCTCGCAGCGCGTGCCGAATTCGCCGCCGGGCCGGCGCACCGAGACGTTGACATCGGCGCGCAGCGAGCCTTCGTCCATATTGCCGTCGCAAGTGCCGAGGTATCGCACGATGGTGCGCAGCTTGGTGACATAGGCCCTGGCCTCGTCGGCGGATCGCATGTCAGGCTTGGAGACGATCTCCATCAGCGCCACGCCGGAGCGGTTGAGGTCGACATAGGACATCGTCGCATGCTGGTCGTGCATCGACTTGCCGGCATCCTGCTCCAGATGCAGGCGCTCGATGCCGACCTCGATGTCCTCGAACTCGCCCTGCCGGTCGGGACCGACGGAGACGATCACCTTGCCCTCGCCGACGATCGGCTGCTTGAACTGTGAAATCTGATAGCCCTGCGGCAGATCGGGATAAAAATAGTTTTTCCGGTCGAAGACCGATTTGTGGTTGATCTCGGCCTTCAGCCCGAGGCCGGTGCGGATCGCCTGCTTGACGCATTCCTCGTTGATGACCGGCAGCATGCCCGGCATCGCCGCATCGACGAGGCTGACATTGGCGTTTGGCGGCGCACCGAACGCCGTCGAGGCGCCGGAGAACAGTTTTGCTTGCGAGGTCACCTGCGCATGGACCTCCAGGCCGATGATGATCTCCCAGTCGCCGGTGGCGCCTGATATCAGGCGCTTGGCGTCGGGTGTGCGGGTGTCGATGAGGGTCATGGCGGCCTGCGCGTTATCGGTGACGGAATTCACGTGAATTCGACGTTTAAAGTGAAGTCATCCGCTAATGCAAACCGCAAAAGGAGACAAGCGTGAAGCCGCAGGCTGGTAGGGGCAACCGTTATTGGAAACGTTTGCGCTGCCCCTCACCTGCCTGCCGGCATCCTCTCCCCGTATAGTGACGGGGAGAGGGGCGCCCGCATCAACGATTTCGCCAATCTCCATTGTAGCAAGAAAAGCCGCCAAGGCTGCGGCCGGCCCCTTCTCCCCGTCATTATACGGGGAGAAGTGCCCGGCAGGGCGATGAGGGGCGGCGCCGACTTCGACAAGACTTGCTGGCGATCTCACGCCGTCGCGATATAGGCCCTGATCTCTGCGGCCTCGCGCTCGACATCCTCGATGCGCCGCTTGACCACGTCGCCGATCGACACGATGCCGTCGAGCAGGCCGTCCTTTTCCACCGGCAGATGGCGGAAACGGCCACTGGTCATGATCTCCATGACCTCGTTGACGGTGTGGTTCTCATTGCAGATCTTCACCTTGGGGGTCATTGCCGAACGCACCGCGATATCCAATGCGGCGGCGCCTTCCCTGGCGAGGACCCGCACGACGTCGCGCTCGGAAAGAATGCCGACGATCTTGTGATCGCCATTGGTGATGACCAGCGCACCGATCCTGTGCTCGGCCAGGATGCGAATGGCCTCGCTCAGTTTTTCGTTCGGCCCAAGCGTCAACACGTCGTGGCCCTTCTGCTCGAGAATTGCCTTAACAGTCATGGCGTCCTCCTCAGTTTACCTTGCCGGTTCCTGCCCTGACCGGCTTTCCCTAGTGCCAGACATCGTGCGCCGCGATCGATTGGTTTTCAAGTGCGGCGAGGCTCAGGCCCTGAACTCGTCCGCCTGCTGCCGCCGATCGAAAGCCCGCAGGCCGAAGAAGCCGGCGACAAAACCGCCAATATGAGCCTCCCAGGCGATCTGGCTGTCGATGCCGGGCGCGAAGGCAACGAGGCCGGTGGCGAGATTGATCACCATCCAGATGGCAAGAAAAGTCACAACGCCGCGCGAGCGGAACACCGCCGCCATCGGCAGCGGCGCGCCGGCGAAGGCGGCTTTGCCGGACGAGCGGTCGGTGCGGAAGCCGAAGCGCGCGGCGGCCCCCATCATGCCGGAAATCGCCCCCGATGCGCCGACCAGCGGCGCCTCGCCGAGCGGATGCACGGCCCAGAACAGCACCACCGCCGCCAGCCCGGTCGCGGCGAAGAACAGGCTGAAACGAAGCGCGCCGAAGCGGTTCGCCAGTGGTGAGCCGAAAGCCGCCAGCCACACCATGTTGACGGCCAGATGAGCAAAGCCGCCATGCAGGAAGGCATAGGTGAAGGGCCGGGAAAACAGGAACCAGTCGAAGCCATATTGGCCAGTATAAAGAACTGGAATGAAGGCCGCATCGTACAACAATGTCAGCAACTGGCTTTGGCTAAGCACGTACTCCTGGATGAGATAGAGGACGACGCAGATGCCGATCACCGCCAACACAACGGGCGGCATGTTGAACACCGGCTCGCGGCGCGGCTCCGGCTCACGGCCGACAGGTCCGCCCTCGCCCTGTTCGATTTCCGAGGGGCTTGCTGGTTCGCTCATATGGCTCGCACTCAGTCGCTGGTTTCGACTTCGCGAGCATGTAGATCACGGTCACCCGATTCACAAAGGGCGAATCGCCCCACGCAAATCAAAACGGCGCGAATCAAAATTGGCGCGAATCAAAAAGAAGCCGTCCAAGGTTGCCCTTGAACGGCTGGTCGAGCCCCCATGCTCCCCCAAACTCTTGACTGAAATGCTGCCGATCGCTGCGAAACGACCGCTTCTGGAGTGGTTTTAACGTGCCACGGGCCTGGGCGGAGCGCAACGTAAACCACTTGTTAACCTTAACGGCCCCCACCCGTGAACAAGTGTTAACGATGCTGGCACGCATCCTGCTCCGCAACGCATGTAGGTCCTCGGAGGGCGCCCTTCTGTTCACCGATGGGACATCAGACGACAGATTGCGCGGAGCAGCATAACATGAACCAGAACGGATCGATCACGCTGTTCCATTATTGGAACCGGCTGCGTGACGGGCGCCCTGCCCCGAAGCGTTCGGAAGTCGAGCCGGCCGATATCAAGTCGCTGCTGGCCGACACATTCATCCTGGAAAAGGATACGCGCGGCGAAGCGGTATTCCGGCTCGCCGGCACCAGGCTTTGCGCGGTCTATGGCCGTGAACTCAAGGGGTTTTCCTTTCCCTCGCTGTGGCGCGAGAAGGACCAGCGGCTTATCTCGAAACTGATCCAGGGCGTCTTCGATCAAAAATCCGTCGTGCTCATCACCTATGAGGGTTTCAGCCGCACCGACCGTTCCAGCAAGTTCGAGCTGCTCGCCCTGCCGCTCGACGGCGGCGTCGACAATCCGCGCTGCCTCGGCGTGATAAGCGCCGCTGAAAAACCCTTCTGGCTGGGCGCGGATCCGATCGCCGACGCCCTGATCGATTCGATCCGTCTCGTCGATCCGGAGAAGGAACCGAAATTCCTCAAGAACCGGCCGGCCATCGACGTTCCCTCGCTTGTCCCGTCGGAACTCGATCCGTCCCAGACGATTTCGGCGCTCGGCCAGGCACGCCGCATCCGTCATCTGGTCGTATTCGACGGCGGGCGCGGGGAATAATCCAAAATCCTAAAGTAGCGGCGTCAGGCTTTCCCCTTTGTTAACCCGCTTCGCTGTAGCTTTCCGGCGAAGTTCCTCGCATCAACGCGCGGAATGCCAAACGGGGTGTAGGCAGTCATGAGGTCAGCGGCGGTCGACACCGCGCCGTCCCAAGCTGAAAGGCGCAACTTTCAGCGCGTCCGCGTGAAGATCTATGGACGCTTCATGCTGGAGGATCGCACCGAACATCCGTGCCAGGTGGTCGACATGTCGCCGGGCAATGTAGCGCTTCGCACCGAGCGCATCGGCATGCCGGGCGAGAAAGTCATCGCCTATATCGATCACATCGGCCGTATCGAAGGCGTCGTCACCCGCATCCTGCAGGACGGTTTCGCGATGACGGTCATCGCGTCGGAACGCAAGAAGGACAAGCTTGCAGCGCAATTGACCTGGCTTGCCAACAAACACGAGCTCGATCTGCCGGAAGACCGCCGCCACGAACGCGTGGCGCCGCGCAATCCGACCAGCGTGCTTCAGCTCGGCGACGGGCGCCAGTACCAGTGCCGCATCATCGACCTGTCGCTTTCGGGCGCCGCGGTCGAGATCGACGTCAAGCCGGCACTCGGCATCCAGGTCATGCTGGGCACCATGCGCGGCCAGGTGGTGCGCCATTTCGAGGACGGCATCGCCATCGAGTTCGCGGTCATCCAGAGGCCGGAAACGCTCGATTCCGAATTCAACGCATCCGGCACCTGACAAACAGCGCACATTCCCGCAATCGACCGGCCCCATTTCGGCCGGTTTTTTTGTTGGAGCGCCGGTCAACGCCGCCTGCCACCGATGCCGCGCCAAGGCGCCGCGCCGCGCCGATGTGATCCCGGCGAAAACCACCTCAACAGTTTTATACTGAAATAATTCAAATTTTATGTTTATTCTATGGGCGTTTTACTTAATGTCTACTTCGAGCCTTTGCGTCGAATAAATCCAAACGTGTCATTGTCTCCTCAAACGGGGAGACTGGACGATGAAGAAGACGAGGGGCAAGCTGTTGCTATTGGCAATGGCGACGCAGCTTACCGCCTGGGGAACAGCGTATGCAGCGGGACCTGCCTTCATGCACACCGGCAGCCGCACCACACAGCCGGTCGGCCATTACGAGTTCTGCCAGAAGATCCCGCAGGAATGCAATCAGCGGACGCCGAAGCAGGCGCCGATCGAACTGACCCGCAAGCTGTGGGCGAGGATCGTGAGCATCAACAATTCGGTCAACCGCAGGATCGCGCCGCGCACCGATATGGAACTGTGGGGCAAGGAAGAGGTCTGGTCCTATTCCAACAGCGAATTCGGCGACTGCGAGGACTATGCGCTGGAAAAGCGCCGCGCGCTGATGAACATCGGCCTTCCGGCCGGCGACCTGCTGATGACGGTTGCGCGCCAGCCGAACGGAGACGGCCACGCGGTGCTGACCGTGCGCACCAGCCTCGGAGAGTTCATCCTCGACAATCTCGAAACCAGGGTGCTGTCCTGGACCAACACCGACTACACCTATCTGAAGCGCCAATCGAGCCAGAATTCTGGCGCTTGGGTAACGATCAACGACGGCCGCTCCGGCGCGGTTGCCAGCGTCCGCTAAGGACGCGACGCAAAAACCCGGTCGAGCCCCACCC
>NZ_JBVVQA010000041.1:9145-52589 GCF_055811455.1 Mesorhizobium sp. WSM4845 | reverse complement strand
GCGGCGGACACGACAGGGGGAAAACTGTAACCCATGTATCCGGTTCAAAGTGTTACCCATCTTTCAACTGGACACCGCCAGGCGGATGAGGGGCGGCGCTCGCTTCGGCGATTAGCAAACGTTACACGGGCCGGCCTGCTGGTCGACCAGTTCGCGCAGCGCCATCCGCTTGTAGGCGGCGACCAGGTCGTCGCCTTCGTTTCGACCGACCGAGATCGCCAGCCGCATGGTGGCCTCGCCCATCTGCCAGATGAGAAACGCCGTCGTTTCCAGCGCCGCCGGATCGGCGGTAGGCCGCAGCCGCTTCAGCACCGCGGTGAGGAATTCGGCGTTGGCCCGGCTGTCGGTGAGTTCGAGTTCGCGCAGCGCCTTGTCGGCCTGCGTGCCCGACCAGATGTCGCGCATCACCGGCTCGGCCAGGAATAGCCCGTAATAGATATCCACCAGCTCGGAAAATGCCCGCCGCAGCCCTTCGGCGTCGCTAACCGGTGCAAGCGCTGCCACGATGCAGGCCTGGCTTTCGGAGGTGTAGCGCTCGGCCAGCGCCCAGATGATCGCTCGCTTGTCCGGGAAGAACTGGTAGAGCGAGCCGATCGACACGCCGGCCCGTTCCGCCACCTCGCCCATGCGCATGGCATCGCTGCCTTGCTCGGCGATCAGCGCAGAGGCGGCGGCCAGCATCCGCTCGACCCGCTCGCGGCTGCGCTGCTGGCTGGGCGCCCGGCGCGGCGATGCGATCTGGCCATCCTGTGAACCCGATACGGTCGAGCCTTCCATCACTGTCTCCTGGCGAATGATCAACAAATTGGCTTGACTCACAAAATACGAGGGTTTATCACGTTTTGCAAATGTGAGGATTAATCATATTTGTGAGCAAAGGAAAATCGCCATGATCGACACAGCAGCAAAACCGATTTTGATCCTCGGCGGCACCGGCAAAACCGGCCGTCGTCTCGCGGACAGGCTGACGGCGCAGGGCCTGCCGGTACGGATCGGCTCGCGCTCGGGCACCCCGCCCTTCGACTGGGAAGACGATACGACCTGGGAACCCGCGCTCGATGGTGTCGGTGCCGTCTACATCAGCTACTATCCCGATCTTGCGGTGCCCGGTGCGGCCGAAGCGGTCGGCGCTTTCGCCAACCTTGCCGTGGCAAGCGGTGTGCGCCGGCTGGTGCTGCTGTCGGGGCGCGGCGAAATCGAAGCGCAACGTGCCGAAGAGATGCTGAAAGCCTCAGGCGCCGACTGGACGATCCTGCGCTGCGCCTGGTTTTCCCAGAACTTCAGCGAGAGTTTTTTGCTCGATCCGCTGCTCGCCGGAGAGGTGGCTTTGCCGGTCGGTACTGTCGGAGAGCCGTTCGTCGACGCCGACGACATTGCCGACGCCGCCGTGACGGTGCTTACCCGGCAAGGCCATGTCGGCCAGCTTTACGAGCTGACCGGGCCGCGTCTGCTGAGCTTCGCCGACGCGGTCGCCGAGATCGGCAAGGCGGCCGGCCGCGACATCCGCTTTGTCAGGATTTCGCATGCCGAGTTCACCGCCGCAGTAGCCGGACACGAGTTGCCGGCCGAGTTCGCCTGGCTGCTCAACGAGCTGTTCACCGAGGTGCTCGACGGTCGCAACGAGGCGCTGACCGACGGCGTCGAGCGCGTGCTCGGCCGCGCCCCAAAGGACTTTTCCGCCTATGCAACCGAAACCGCTGGTACGGGCATCTGGAGTGACTGACATGATCATGAAACTGCTTCCCACCCTCACCTTCATCGCCGCGCTCGGCTCGGGCGTCGTCGCTGGTGTCTTCTTCGCCTTTTCCAGCTTCGTCATGCCGGGCCTCGCCCGCATGCCGGCCGCGGGCGGCATCGCCGCCATGAATTCGATCAACATCACTGCGGTGACGCCGCTGTTCATGACCGCGCTTTTCGGCACCGGGCTGATCTGCCTCGTCCTCGTCGTCGGCGCTGTCATCGGCTGGGGCCAACCGGGCTCGTTGTGGCTTCTCGCCGGCGCCCTGATCTACCTCGTCGGCAACCTGATCGTGACGATGATCTTCAACGTGCCGCTCAACAACGCGCTGGCCGCCGTCGATCCGGCAAGCGCCAACGGCGCCGCCGTTTGGGCCACCTATCTCAGGGACTGGGTGATGTGGAACCACGTCCGTACCATCACCGCCATCGTCGCGCTGGCCTGCTTCATCGTGGCGTGGCGGTGAACGAGGGCAGAAATCTAAAGACCTTGCGTCAGGCAGGGTCTTTTGACGGGGTATCTTTTGACTTGTCGCTCTTGCGGTCGGCATAGCCGAGATCGCGGTCCGGATCGATCACGTCGCGAACCAGTTGCTTGAGCCTTGCGGCATCGGGAAAGCCGCCGTCGCGCTTGCGGTCCCAGACCAGTGTCTCGTTGCAGGAAATGGTGAAGATGCCGCCGGTGCCGGGCACCAGCGTGACCTCGCCCAGATCCGTTGCGAAGGTCGACAGCAGCTCCTGCGCCATCCAGCCGGCCCGCAGCAGCCAGTGGCACTGCGCGCAATAGGTGATGCGGACCTGGGGCAACGGCTTTTCGGTCATGTCAGATTGAGTTCCGCTCATATCTCAGATTAAGCTCCGCTCAAATCTCGGATTGAACTCCGCTCATGTCTGGTTGAGCTGTGCTCATGCCGCGCTGAGCTTCGCCATGGTCTCGTCGTCGACCTCGAAATTGGCGTAGACGCTCTGCACGTCGTCATCGTCCTCGAGCGTGGCGACCAACTTCATCAGCGACTGTGCCCGCTCCTCATCGACCGCAATGTTGGTCTGCGGCTTCCAGATCGGCTTCACTGATTCAGCCTCGCCGAGCGCGCCTTCCAGCGCCTTCGACACCTCACCAAGATTCTCGAAGGCGCAATAGATCGTGTGGCCTTCCTCGTCCGACTGGACGTCGTCGGCCCCGGCCTCGATCGCCGCGTCCATGACCTTCTCCGCGCTGCCTACCGATGCCGGATAGAAGATTTCGCCGACACGGTCCCACATGAACGACACCGAGCCGGTTTCCCCCATCGCCCCGCCGGCCTTGGTGAAGGCGGCCCGCACATTCGACGCCGAGCGGTTGCGGTTGTCGGTCAGCGCCTCGACGATGAGCGCGACGCCGCCTGGCCCGTAGCCTTCGTAACGCACAGCTTCGTAAGTCTCGGCGTCGCCCATCGACGCCTTGTTGATGGCGCGCTGGATGTTGTCTTTCGGCATCGACACCGCCTTGGCGTTCTGCACGGCAAGACGCAGGCGCGGGTTCATCGACGGGTCCGGCGTGCCGCTCTTGGCGGCGACGGTTATTTCGCGCGCCAGCTTGGAAAACATTTTCGACCGCACCGCGTCCTGGCGGCCCTTGCGGTGCATGATGTTCTTGAACTGTGAATGGCCAGCCATGGCACCCCTGTCGTCTTCTTGGCAGAGCATCCTGCAGCGAGGTAGTCACCTCGCCTTTGCCAAAATGCTCGAAGTCAAAATTTCAGAACGTCCCTGCTGCGTCCGGATGGACGTACGGCGCTCTATCTCGGAATGGCCGGCTTATAGATAAATCGGCTCAATTCGTCCAGCCGCGCCGTAAGGATGGTGCGGCAAGGTAACCGCCAGCTGCTTTCCTGCGAACGCTCACTCCTCCAGATCGGATCTCAGCCGGTCGAGAATGCTGATCGCATGCGTGGCGTACTGGCTGATCCAGCGGTCGTGGATCTGCTTGATTGGCAGCGCATTGAGATGGTTCCAGCGTTCGCGCCCCTCGCGCCGCGCCACCACCAGGTCGGCTTCCTCCAGCACTTTCAGATGCAGCATGACGGTGCAGCGGTCCATGTCGGGAAAGGCATCGCACAGCATGCCGCTGGTCCGCGGCGCGTCCTTTAGCTCGTCGAGCAGCGCGCGCCGGCGCGGATGCGCCAGCGCCTTGAAAACATTGTCATCCTGCGCCTTGCTTGACATGTTATATTTTTATAACATAATATCGATCCGATCAAGGAAGGAGCTGTGGATATGTCTCTTGGATTCAGAGTTTCGGGCCGCATCGGCAAACCGGTTGCCGAAGTCTTCGATGCGGTCGTCAATCCGAACAAGCTCAGCGGCTATTTCACCACCATCGGCGGCGCCAGTGCCCCGCTGGTGGCCGGCGCCAGGGTCATCTGGTGGGGCAAGGTCCCGGTCGAGGTCGACGAGGTGGAGAAAGACAACCGCATCGTGCTGCGCTGGGACGCCACCGACGCCGACGGCAAGCCGGCCTACAAGACGCGAATCGAGATGAATTTCGAGCCGCTGGACGACGGCGGCACCTTCGTCACCATCGCCGAGGCCGGCTGGCACGAGGACGCGGTCGGCCTGAAGAAGTCCTACCTCAATTGCGAGGGCTGGTCGCAGATGCTGGCCTGCATGAAGGCCTATGTCGAATACGGCATCAATTTGCGCGACGGCTACTATCGCAGCGAGATGAAGGGCGAGCCCGCCAATGAAGACAATATCTGAGAAGACGGAGGAAAGAATGGCTGCGAAAATCACCGGCGGCATCAACATCGCCATGAAAGTGCCGCCCCACCAACACCAGGAGACGATCGCCTTCTACCGCGATGTCGTCGGCCTAAAACCGTTCACGACCAAGGCGCCGGCCATCGGTTTCGAGCTCGGCCCCAATCGCCTGTGGATCGACGAAGCGCCGATGCTGAGCCAGGCCGAGATCTGGCTGGAACTGTTCACCGACGATTTTCCGGCCGCCGCCGATCATCTCGCCAAAGCCGGTGTTGTGCGCTGCGACGCCATCGAGGCGCTCGGCGAAGGTTTTCGTGGCGGCTGGATCACCAATCCGGCCAACATCATTCACCTGGTGCGCGAACCCGACGCCTGGTGACGGAGACCGGTTCGGAAGGAGGACGAAATGGACATCCGTGAGACACCGACCGCCGAAGCCGGCATGCTGATCCGGCGGCCGGTCGCAGAAGTATTCGAAGCCATCGTCGATCCGACGATCACGACGAAATTCTGGTTCACCCACGGCAGCGGCAGGTTGGACAGCGGCAAGAAGTTCGCTGGGAGTGGCGGATGTATGGCGTTTCGACGCCGGTCACGGTCAGCGAGTTCGTCACGAACGAAAAGATCGTCATGCAATGGAGCGATCCGCCGACCACGGTGGTCTGGACTTTTACCGAGATGCAGGGCGGCACCTTTGTCGAGGTTCGCAATTTCGGTTTTGCCGGCAGCACCGATGAACAGGTCAAGCAGGCGATCGGCTCGACCGATGGCTTCGCGCTGGTGCTCGCCGGCGCCAAGGCCTGGTTGGAGCAAGGCTTGACGCTTGGCCTGATCGGCGATCGTCATCCGAAGGGCACGCCGACCGCTTAAGTCACTGGGTGCAAAAAGCCGTTCTGCAGCGATCCTTCCCACCCCCTCTGTCCTGCCGGACATCTCCCCCGCAAGGGGGGAGATCGGATGTCGCTGAGGCTTTCGCCAATCTCCAACGCTGCAGGACGAGCAGAGCGCTAAAGCTGCCAATCTCCCTCCTTGAGGGGGAGATGTCCGGCAGGACAGAGGGGGTGCTGTCCCTCCGACGTCTCAAAGGTTCTGCATGGCCGCGACAAGTGAGGCAGAGCTCAGGCCTTCGCCGTCGCTTCGCCCCGCCAACCTCAGTGCCCCGCGCCGGCCTTTGCCTTCCTCCGACGTCGCGCCAGCATGTTGAGGCCCTCGACAAGGGCGGAAAAACCCATTGCGGCGTAGATGTAGCCCTTCGGCACATGGAAGCCCATGCCGTCGGCGATCAGCGTCATGCCGATCATCAGCAGGAAGCTCAGCGCCAGCATGACGATGCTGGGGTTCTTGGCGATGAAGTTGGCGAGCGGTCCGGCCGCCAGCATCATCACGGTGACCGCGACGATCACGGCGATGTACATTATGGCGATCTCGTCAGTCATGCCGACCGCGGTGATGATCGAATCGATCGAAAAGACGAGGTCGAGCAGCAGGATCTGGAAGATGGCGCCGGCCAGCGAAAGCTGCAGCGTCTCACCCATCATCGTGTCCTGGTGATCCTCGAGATCGACCGTGTGGTGGATCTCCTTGGTCGCTTTCCAGACGAGGAACAGGCCGCCGGCGATCAGGATCAGATCGCGCCACGAAAAGCCATGGCCGAAAGCGGTGAACACCGGTGTCGTCAACTGGACGATGATCGAGATGGTGGCAAGCAGCACCAGCCGCATGATCAGCGCGGCAGAAATGCCGAGCCGCCGGGCGCGGGCCCTCTGCGCCTCCGGCAATTTGTTGGTCAGGATCGAGATGAAGATCAGATTGTCGATGCCGAGCACCACCTCCAGCACAATCAGCGTCAGCAACGCTACCCATGCAGTCGGATCGGAGACAAAGGCGAAATGCGGCGCCAGGAATTCGATGAGCTGCATGGAGGTCGTCCCCTCTTACGATCTGAAGCAGGCGTGGCCGGCAATTAGGTACTACAATCGCTTACATCAATGTCATGACCAGAACGAGGGCGCGGTTTCTTCGAGCCGCGGCCCGCGGCGAAACGGCGCAATCCGCTCGGTCAGGCCGCTGCGATCCGAAATGTCGACCCCGACGCCGCACAATGTCGCCGGGCCGCTCGCCGCCTCGAAGCGCCCTTTCGGCACCTTCGACAGAAAGCGGTTGAGCGGCTCCTCCTTGTCCATGCCGAGCGAAGAATCATAGTCGCCGCACATGCCGGCGTCTGAGATATAGCCGGTGCCGCCGTTGAGGATATGGTGGTCGCCGGTCGGCTGATGCGTGTGAGTGCCGACAACCAGGCTGGCGCGGCCGTCGACGAAGTGCGCAAAGCACATTTTTTCAGAGGTCGCCTCGGCATGGAAATCGATGACCACCGCATCGGCCTGCTCGCCGAGCGGGCAGGCGGCAAGCTCGCGCTCGCCGGCCTGAAATGGATCGTCGAGTTCAGGATGCATGAACACCCGGCCCATGATGTTGGCGACCAGAACGCGCGCGCCGTTCCTGGCGATGTAGACGCCCGAGCCCCGCCCCGGCGTGCCCTTGGGGAAATTGGACGGACGCAGAAAGCGTTCCTCGCGCGGCGCGAAAGCCAGCGCATCGCGCTGGTCCCAGACATGATTGCCGGTTGTGACGACGTCGGCGCCCGCCGAGATCGTCTCGCGAAAGATCTCTTCGGTAATGCCGAAGCCGCCGGCGGCGTTCTCGCCATTGACGATGACGAAGTCGAGTTTGAAATCCGAGATCAGGCCGGGCAGTTGTTCCCACACCGCCGTGCGTCCCGTCTTGCCGACCATATCGCCGAGGAAGAGAAGTCTCATCTAAACATGATCCCGAACCGAAGGTCAGCGAAGCAAAAAGCTGCATGACTTCCGGAAAAGACCATGCGTCCAGGAACTTATCTACAATTTCGGCGCGAACCGGCGCAACCCGCTCTCGGTGAGTATTTCCGGAATGGTCACGTCATGCGGCTCGTCCGGCACCAGCGCCACCTGCTGGCAGTCGAAAGCAATGCCGATCAGCCGCGGCGGCTGCCCCTTGTCGACCAGCCGCGCGATGGCACGGTCGTAATAGCCGGCGCCATAGCCGATGCGGTGGCCGCGCGCGTCGAAAGCCGCGAGCGGCACCAGCATCACCTGGGGATCGAGCACCTCGGCCTCCTCATGCGGCCCGACGGTGCCGAACCCCATGTCGATCATCGGCGCGCCGCGCACCAGTTCGCGAAAGACGATGGTGGTCTTGTCGAGAATCGCCGGCAGGCAAAGCCGTGCCCCTTTTTCGCGCAAGGCGAACATCAGCGGCCGGACGTCGACTTCCGAGCGCATCGGCCAGAAGCCGGAGACGATCTGGCCCGGCTCCATCGCAATGCTGTCCCGCGCCGTCTCGGCCATTTCGAGCGCTGCCTCCACCTGCCAGAACGGATCGAGCGCATCGCGGCGCCCGAGTGCTTCGCGTCGCAACTGTCTTTTCAGGTCTTTCGAGGATGTCATGCGCCGACGATAGAAAAGGTCAGATTTGGATGGAGTTTTAGGAGCGACGTTTTCCACCGCATGATCCACCGAAGCGTGGATCCTTTGCGTCAAGTGACGATCCACACAACCGGTGGAGAGAGCGATCCCGGGAACCTACAAAGTAGGTGGGCGCCGTATGAGAAAACCCACGGGTCTTCCCAGGGACAGCTCCCTAGGGATCATTAAGGCCCCGGGGAAAATGTTCTCCTGCCGGGAAGCGCAGACCGTCACACCCAATATAGGCCGACGATCAACCAAGCGCCATAGAGATGGCCATGCTCCGTGGCTTAATTCGTCACAAACCCCTGCCTGGGAGTTTCCTGGCACAAGGCTTCACCGCGCCCTCGCCGCTGCGCCTTGCATGGGCCGGGCTGCCTCCTTACGGTTGCCATCACAACCGAGGAGCAAAAATGCGTTTCGAAGGCACGGCGGCCTATGTCGCCGACAAGGATTTAATGGTGGCGGTCAATGCGGCGATCGCGCTGGAGCGGCCATTGCTGGTCAAGGGCGAGCCCGGCACCGGCAAGACGGAACTGGCCAGGCAAGTGGCGGCCGCGCTCGGCCTCGAGCTGATCGAATGGCACGTCAAGTCGACGACGAGGGCGCAGCAGGGGCTCTACGAGTATGACGCCGTGTCGCGGCTGCGCGACAGCCAACTCGGCGACGAGCGCTTCAACGACATCAGCAATTATATCAAGCGTGGCAAGCTGTGGGATGCCTTCGCGACGGCCAAGAAGGTCGTGCTTCTGATCGATGAGATCGACAAGGCCGACATCGAATTCCCCAACGATTTGCTGCAGGAACTCGATCGAATGGAGTTCTTCGTCTACGAGACCGGCGAAACGATCCGCGCTGCCGTGCGCCCGATCGTCATCATTACCTCCAACAACGAGAAGGAACTGCCGGACGCCTTCCTGCGCCGCTGCTTCTTCCACTATATCCGCTTTCCCGCCTTCGAGACGCTGCATCGGATCGTCGACGTGCACTATCCCGGCATCAAGCAGAACCTGGTGCGCGCCGCGCTCACCCAGTTCTACGAGATCCGCGACGTGCCGGGCCTGAAGAAGAAGCCGTCGATCTCCGAGGCACTGGACTGGATCCGCCTGCTCGTGACCGACGATATCGCGCCCGAGGATTTGCGCGCCGACCCGAAAAACGCACTGCCCAAGCTGCACGGCGCGCTGTTGAAGAACGAACAGGACGTGCATCTGTTCGAGCGGCTGGCCTTCATGGCGAGAAGGCAGGGGTGAGGAGCGGTCGGCCGACGAAAAGCCGACGATTTGGCTTTTCGAGCGACGAACGCCCGAAGCCATAGCGGATGGCCGGGCATGCGGCGGACAGCGCTTTCCCGTTGCTGGACCGTTGCCGCCGTCCGGGCACCGGGGCAGCCTGGGCCCGAAGCTTCAGAAGGAAATGAAATGACCGAGATCACCGTCCGCCCACTGGCACAATCCGACCACGCCGACTGGCAGCGTCTGTGGACTGCCTACCTCACCTTCTACAAAACCGAGCTGCCGGAAGACGTCTACGCCGTCACCTGGAAGCGGCTGTTCACGGCGGGTGAGTTTGAACCAAAAGGGTTCATCGCCACGCTCGGCGGTAAGGCGGTCGGCCTGACGCACTATCTCTACCATCGCTCCTGCTGGTCCGAAAAAAACAACTGCTATCTGCAGGACCTGTTCGCCGACCCGGACGTGCGCGGCAAAGGCGTCGGCGCCGCCCTGATCGAAGCGGTCAAGCAGGAAGCCGGCAAGATCGGCGTCAAGAACGTCTACTGGATGACGCACGAGACCAACACCACCGCGCGCAAGCTCTACGACCACGTGGCGCGCAGGACCGGCTTCATCGAGTATGATCTGATGTGATTTTTGCCGACAGTTGAAATGGCCGCGGTTGCGCAATATATTGCGCATGATCAGGAGTGCCCGTGCCGCTGATCGAGACCAACACACGCAAGATCGTCACGAGGCTTTTGCGCGACGGCTGGGTAAACGTAGGCGGCGGCAAGCATGAGAAATATGAGCATCCGGAGAGACCGGAGATCATGATCATCGTGCCGCGGCATCGCGAACAATCTCTGGGTGTCGCGCGGTCGATCGCCCGGCTTGCCGGATGGATTTAAGGAGGAAATCATGACCCACTATGTCGGAATCCTTGACGGCGCAGATGATGTCTGGGGAGTGCGGGTGCCCGATCTTCCCGGATGTCATGGCGGTGGCGCAAGTCCCGAGGAGGCGATAGCCGATGCGACCTCCGCCGTTCGCGAATGGGCCGAGGCACGAATGGCGAAGCACTTGCCCTTGCCCGACGCGCGCACGGTGGCAGATCTGCTCCGACTGGGCGAAATCGATAGCTCCGCCGGCGAATCTGCCGTGATGATCCCCGTGCTGATCGATTCCGGACGGCCTGTCCGAGCGAATCTGTCGCTCGACGCAGGTCTCTTGGCGGCAATCGATGCCGAAGCGAGCCGGCGCGGCCTCACGCGTTCCGCCTTCATCGCCAGCGCCGCTCGCGAGAAGATCGAAGGGCACAGATAAAGTCGCACGATGTTCATCCCCTTTTTTCTCGAACTGAAGGCTGCGCGGGTTCCGGTCTCGCTCCGGGAATATCTGTCGCTGCTGGAAGGGCTGGAGGCTTGGCTGATCGACTATGACGTCGAGGGTTTTTACTACCTCGCCCGCTCGGCACTGGTGAAGGACGAGCGCCACATCGACCGTTTTGACCAGGTCTTTTCGCACTTCTTTAGGGGTGTCGAAGCGCTGGCTGGCGAAAACCCGGTCGACGTCGAAAACATCCCGGAGGAATGGCTGCGGCGGCTTGCCGAAAAGCACCTGACCGATGAAGAGAAAAAGCTGGTCGAGGCCCTGGGCGGTTTCGAAAAGCTGATGGAAACGCTGAAAAAGCGGCTGGAGGAACAGAAGCGCCGCCACCAGGGCGGGTCGAAATGGATCGGCACCGGCGGCACCTCACCATTCGGCGCCTATGGCTACAATCCCGAAGGCGTTCGCATCGGCCAGCATGAAAGCCGCAACCGCCGTGCGGTGAAAGTCTGGGACAAGCGTGAGTTCAGGAATTTCGACGATGCCGTCGAGCTCGGCACCCGCAACATCAAGATCGCGCTGAAGCGCTTGCGTCGCTGGGTGCGCGAAGGCGCCGAGGAAGAGTTCGACCTGCCCGGCACCATCCACGCCACGGCCGAGCATGGCTATCTCGACGTACAGACGCGGCCCGAGCGGCGCAACGCCGTGAAGCTGCTGATGTTCTTCGATGTCGGCGGCTCGATGGACGATCACATCAGAAGCGTCGAGGAGCTGTTTTCGGCCGCCCGCGCCGAATTCCGCCAGCTCGAATATTTTTACTTCCACAACTGCCTTTATGAGAGTGTGTGGAAGGACAATCGCCGTCGCCATGCGGAGGTGATTCCAACTTTCGATCTCCTCCACAAATACGGTCCGGACTACAAGGTGATCGTCGTCGGCGATGCCTCGATGAGCCCCTATGAGATTGCGCATCCCGGCGGCTCGGTCGAGCACTGGAATCCGGAGGCCGGCGTCGTCTGGCTCAGCCGTCTGCTGCAGCAATGGCCGAACGCGGTATGGCTCAACCCCGAAAGCGAAAAGCACTGGGGTTTTACCCATTCGATCGCCATGATCCGCGACATCTTCGGCGGCCGCATGTTTCCGCTGACGCTCGCCGGGATCGAGGCCGCGACGAAGCAGCTTTCAAGGAAGCACTGAATGGATCCACGCAAAACAGGACGGCCGACCTGTTTCCTCTGCCTGCAATGTGGCGTCCAGTTCGCGGCGGCAGCGACGCCGCCGCAACATTGCCCGATCTGCGAGGACGAGCGGCAATATGTGCGCTGGGAGGGCCAGGCCTGGATCACGCCGCAAGAGCTCGCCGCCGGGCATCGGATCGTGATGAAGGATGACGCCGGCGTGCTCGCCTTCGGCATCGAGCCGCGCTTCGCCATCGGTCAGCGGGCGCTGCTGGCACAGTCGCCGCACGGCAATGTGCTGTGGGACTGCATCTCGATGGTCAGCGACGAGGCGGTGGCCGAAATTAACCGCCGAGGCGGCCTCATCGCGATCGCCATTTCGCACTGCCATTATTATTCGGCGATGGTCGAGTGGAGCGAGGCGTTTGGCGGCGTGCCGATCTATCTGCATGCCGATGACCGCAAGTGGATCATGCGGCCGCATCCGGCTGTTGTCAGTTGGCAGGGCGAGACGCGCGCCCTCAACCCCTCGCTGACACTTATCCGTTGCGGCGGTCACTTTGCCGGCGGCCAGGTGCTGCACTGGAAGCGCGACGGCGGCGACGCCATCCTGGCCGGCGACATCCTGCAGGTGACGCCAACCCGCCGCCATGTCAGCTTCATGTACAGCTACCCGAACTACATCCCGCTCAATGCGCCGAAGGTACTCCACATCGCGTCGGCACTGGAGCCTTTCGCGTTCGACCATATCTATGGCGCATGGTGGAACCAGAACGTCATCGGCGACGCAAAGACGGCATTTGCAGGGTCTGTTGCGCGGTATCTGGCAGCGATCGCCTGAGGAATTCTTCGCGGCAGGATTGGAATTACGGGCAAACGCCGTAACAAAAGCCTATTTTTAGGCGAACTTGGGAAAGCAGCCCAATAGCGGCATGAGCTAAGAGGCAAAGATGGATAGTCACACCTACCCTGTTACCCGCACCGATGCCGAATGGCGCGCCCGGCTGACGCCGGAGCAATATGCCGTGATGCGCAATCACGGCACCGAGCGGCCGGGCAGTTGCGCCCTGCTCCACGAGAAGCGCGCTGGCACATTTTCTTGCGTCGGCTGCGACCAGCCTTTGTTCGAATCCAAGCTGAAGTTCGAGAGCGGCACCGGCTGGCCAAGCTTCAACGATCCGGTGCCCGGTTCGGTCGAGACGACCGTCGACCGCAGCTACGGCATGGTCCGCACCGAATGCCACTGCGCCCGCTGCGGCAGCCATCTCGGCCACGTCTTCGAGGACGGCCCGCCGCCGACCGGCCTGCGCTATTGCATCAACGGGGTCGCGCTGAAATTCGAGCCGGCTGCCTGACTAGAATTCAACGTTGTCAAAGGACGGCTTCCGCCGGCCTCTGCCGGCAGCACTGTCCTGTCAGATCACCACCACCAGGATCAGCCACAGCACAGCCCCCAGCGCCATCAGCGAAGCTTTGACGCCGCCGGTTTTCTCGGCGGTCCGCCACACCGCAAAAGTCAGGAAGAAATTGTACGGCACCGGCGCGAAATGCACCGCCAGAACGAGAGCGAGCGGCAGCTTCAGCCCGAGCAGGATCAGCGCCAGCACCGACACGGCGATGTTGATCGCCGTGCCGACAAGGACAAGATCGCGCCAGAACAGCCGGTCTAGCGGGGCCGTGCCTTGCCAGCGCGAGCGGAAGAAACCCGCCGCACGGCCTGCCTTGCCGTCTTCGCCTTCGAAAGTCTCCGGCGCACTCATCGATACGGCTTTCTCTCATTCGACAGCCGCAGAGATTTCCAAAGCAGCAAGCCTGTCAACGCAAATCGATCATCGGCACGCAAGCGTATGATTTGACAAATTGTCATCAAACGGTCGTGAAACCTTTCTACGTCGCCCTTGTCGGCGTCTCGGCAAAGACACCTTGCCGGACTCTGCCGCCCCCATCATCCAGTCGCCTGCCAGGGGAGGTCTTGAGATGAGCGATAATGTCTACAACGTGCTGTTTCTTTGCAACGCCAATTCGGCGCGATCGATCATGGCGGAAGCCATCCTCAGCCGGATCGGTGGCGGCAGGTTCAAGGCCTTTTCCGCCGGTTCGCAGCCGAGGGGCGAGGTCAATCCCTACGCATTGCATCTGCTCGAAAGCCTTAGCTACGACACGAGCTTCGCCCGTTCGAAAGG
Source organism: Mesorhizobium sp. WSM4845 (assembly GCF_055811455.1). NCBI lineage: Bacteria > Pseudomonadati > Pseudomonadota > Alphaproteobacteria > Hyphomicrobiales > Phyllobacteriaceae > Mesorhizobium > Mesorhizobium sp. WSM4845. Next base: position 38,706 of record NZ_JBVVQA010000041.1, on the reverse strand, counting down.
CTGGGACGAGTTTGCCGAGCCCGACGCGCCGGAAATGAATTTCATCTTCACGCTTTGCGACAGCACCGCGAATGAATCCTGTCCGATCTGGCCGGGTCATCCGATGACCGCGCTCTGGTCGATACCGGACCCAGCCAAGGCAGACGGCACCGAAGCCGAACTGCATCTTGCCTTTGCCGATGCCTATCGCATGCTCAACAACCGCATCTCGCTGTTCACCAATCTGCGGGTGGATGCGCTCGACCATTTGGCGCTGCAACAGCATCTCGATCGGATTGGCCGCGACACGGCGAAACCGAACTAACTCAAGCCACTGCGACGCGAATTCACGGTCCGGCTTCGCCACCCCCGCCCAGCACCTCGGCAACGGCGCGCTCGAAACGCGATGCTTCCGTCACCAGCCAGTCGGCCATGGCCGGCCAATTGTCCTCGGCAAAACAGTTCACGCGCCACAGCGAATTGATGCCGAGGCCCTCGCAGCTCTGTTCCGGCCTGAGTTTCAACCTGTCTTCGATCGCCGGCTGGAACGGCTTCAACCGCGACCAGGCTTGCGTGGCACCGAACTTCTCGTTGCGGCCGAAGAAGACGCCGACATGGTTCTGCGCCGGCGCGACATACATGGAAAGGACCAATGCGAAGTCGGGCAGCCCGCGCTGCCAGAACCAGGGTCCGCGCCGTGCCATCAGAGGCCTTTCTTCCGGATGCCGTTCCGCGAACAGCGTCCAGAAGCCGCGTTGGCGGAACTCAGAGGCGCGGCGGCCGCCAAAGTCGAATTCGTTCATGGTTCGACCCGTTGCGGGCGCAACTGGCGCCCAGGGCTGTTACCAGCCTTACACCATGCCGAGTGCGGCTTTGTAGAGGTCGAGGATGGTTTCCTCCTCTTGCCGCTCAGCCTGGTCCTTCTTGCGCAGCCGGATGATCGACCGCATCGCCTTGGTGTCGAAGCCGGTGCCCTTGGCCTCGGCGAACACTTCCTTGATGTCGTCGGCGATCGTCTTCTTCTCTTCCTCGAGCCGCTCGATGCGCTCGATGAAGGCTCGCAGCTGGCCGGCGGCAACAGTCTGGCTGGTCTCGGTGATGTCGTCGGCCATTTTCTCTCCGCGTCGTTTTCCATGCCGCGACTCACGAACCGTCGCGGCGAATTTGCAGCGGTTCGATGCCCGACCGGAGCCGACCGGTCAAGCTGTTATCGATGCGGCATGAAGGGCTGCCGCCAGACGCAGACAACTCTGCCTGGGCAACATTTCTGTCTCATCCGAATGCGATCAGCAGATCCTTGGCGTCGATCTGATCGCCGGTCTTGACCAGCACTTCGGCGACAACCCCATCACGCTCGGCATGCAATGCCGTCTCCATCTTCATCGCCTCGATCGATAAAAGCACGTCGCCGGCCTTGACCGCTTGGCCGGCGGCAACGGCGAGCGCCGAGACGACGCCCGGCATCGGTGCGCCAACATGCGCCTCGTTGCCGGGCTCGGCCTTGCGCCGCGCCTTGGCGGCGGAAGCGCCGTGCGCCCGATCCGGCACTTTGACCCGGCGCGGCTGGCCGTTGAGCTCGAAGAACACGGTGACCATGCCCTTCTCGTCGACATCGCCGATGGCCAGGCAGCGCACCACCAGCGTCTTGCCCTTCTCGATGTCGACAAAGATCTCGTCCTCCGGCTTCATGCCGTAGAAATAGGTCGGCGTCGGCAGCACGCTGACCGGCCCATAGGTTTCCTGCGCTGCGGTAAAGTCGGAGAAGACCTTCGGGTACATCAGCCACGAGGCGAATTCGAATTCGCTGAGCTTGCGCTCGAGCTTGTCCTCGATCTCCTTGCGGCTGGCCTTGAGATTGGCAGCTTTCAGCAGCGAACCGGGCCGCACGGTGATCGGTTTGTCGCCTTTCAGCACCTTCTTCTGCAGTGCCTCCGGCCAACCGCCCGGCGACTGGCCGAGGTCGCCGCGCAGCATCGACACGACCGAGTCGGGGAAGGCGATATCCCTAGCCGGATTTTCGACATCGGCAACCGTCAGGTCCTGGCTCACCATCATCAGCGCCATGTCGCCGACAACCTTGGACGACGGCGTCACCTTGACGATGTCACCGAACATCAGATTGACGTCGTGATAGGTCTGCGCCACTTCGTGCCAGCGCGTCTCCAGCCCGAGCGAGCGCGCCTGCTCCTTGAGGTTGGTGAACTGCCCACCCGGCATTTCGTGCAGGTAGACTTCCGAGGCCGGCCCCTTCAGGTCGCTTTCGAAGGCAGCATACTGGTTGCGCACCGCCTCCCAGTAGAACGAGATGTTCCTGATCCATTGCGGGTCGAGGCCCGGATCCCGCTCGGTGCCCTTCAGCGCCTCGACGATCGAGCCCAGGCAAGGCTGCGAGGTGTTGCCGGACAGGGCATCCATCGCCGCGTCGATGGCGTCGACACCGCTGTCCACCGCCGCCAGCACCGTCGCCGCCGACAGGCCTGACGTGTCGTGCGTGTGAAAGTGGATCGGCAGGTCGGTCGCCTCGCGCAGCGCCTTGAACAGTGCGCGGGCGGCATTCGGCTTCAAGAGCCCGGCCATGTCCTTGACCGCGACGATATGGGCGCCGGCCGTCTGCAACTCCCTGGCCAGCGCGACGTAGTATTTGAGGTCGTACTTGGCTCGGGCCGGGTCGAGTATGTCGCCGGTGTAGCAGATCGCTGCTTCGATCAGCTTGCCTTCGGCGCCGACCGCGTCCATGGCGACGCGCATGTTGTCGACCCAGTTCAAACAGTCGAAGACGCGGAACAGGTCGACGCCGCCGCTTGCTGCCTGTTTGACGAAATGCTGGACGACATTGTCCGGATAATTGGTGTAGCCGACGCCGTTGGCGCCGCGCAAAAGCATCTGCAGCAACAGATTGGACGCTGCCTCGCGCACCAGCGACAGCCGCTCCCACGGGTCTTCGGTGAGAAAGCGCATGGCGACGTCGAAGGTCGCCCCGCCCCAGCATTCGAGCGACAAAAGCTGCGGCAATGCGCGTGCATAGGTGCCGGCAATGCCGGCGATGTCATAGGTGCGCACGCGCGTCGCCAGCAGGGATTGGTGTCCGTCGCGCATCGTCGTGTCGGTGACCAGCACTTCTTTGCGTGCGCGCATCCAGGCCGCGAATTTCTCCGGCCCAAGCGCGTCGAGCTTCTGCTTGCTGCCATCGGGGACATTGCCGTTGAGGTAGGGCACCATAGGTGCCGCCGCATCGGCCTTAGGCTGCGGCCGGCCACGGGTTTCGGGATGGCCGTTGACGCTGACATCGGCCAGGTAGTTGAGCAGCTTGGTCGCGCGATCCTGCCGCTTCACGCTCGCGAACAGTTCCGGTGTCGTATCGATGAACTTGGTCGTATAGGAATTTTCGGCGAAACTTGGGTGATTGATGATCGCCTCGAGGAAGGTTAGGTTGGTCGCCACCCCGCGAATACGGAACTCGCGCAGCGCCCGGTTCATGCGGGCGATGGTCTCGGCCGGCGTCGGCGCCCAGGCCGTCACCTTCTCCAGCAGCGGATCGTAAAAGCGGGTGATGACCGCGCCGGAATAGGCGGTGCCGCCATCGAGGCGGATGCCGAAACCGGTGGCGCCGCGATAGGCGGTGATGCGGCCATAGTCGGGGATGAAATTATGCTCGGGATCTTCCGTGGTGATGCGGCACTGCAGCGCGTGGCCGTTGAGCCTGATATCCTTCTGCGCCGGCACGCCCGATTCCGCCGTGCCGATGGCAAAGCCATCGAGGATATGAATCTGCGCCTTGACAATGTCGATGCCGGTCACCTGCTCGGTGACGGTGTGCTCGACCTGGATGCGCGGATTGACTTCGATGAAGTAGAATGTGCCGGTGTCGGCATCCTGCAGGAACTCGACCGTGCCGGCGCCGACATAGCTCGTCTCGCGCGCGATCTTCAGCGCGTAGCCGCAAAGCTCTTCGCGCTGTGACATTTCGAGATACGGCGCCGGCGCGCGCTCGACCACCTTCTGGTTGCGGCGCTGGATCGAGCAATCGCGCTCGAACAGGTGCACGGCATTGCCGTGTGTGTCGCCCAGCACCTGGACCTCGACATGGCGGGCGCGCTCGATCAGCTTTTCGAGATAGACCTCGTCCTTGCCGAAGGCGGCTTTCGCTTCGCGCTTGCCCTCCGTCACCTCGCGGGCGAGATCGACTTCCGAGCGGATGGCGCGCATGCCGCGGCCGCCGCCGCCCCACGACGCCTTCAGCATCACCGGATAGCCGATCGTCCTGGCGAGCGCCTTCACTGTCTCGATGTCGTCCGGCAAGGGATCGGTGGCGGGGATTACCGGCACGCCGACCTCGATCGCCAGGTTGCGTGCGGCGACCTTGTTGCCGAGCCTGCGCATCGTATCCGGCTTGGGTCCAATGAAAATGATGCCGGCCTTGGCGCAGGCTTCGGCGAATTCAGGGCTTTCCGACAACAGCCCATAGCCCGGATGGATGGCATCGGCGCCCGAAAGCCTGGCGACGCGGATCACTTCCTCGATCGACAGATAGCTTTCGATCGGTCCCATATCCCTGTTCAGATGCGGCCCGCGCCCGACCTGATAGCTTTCATCCGCCTTGAAGCGGTGCAGCGAGTATTTGTCCTCCTCGGCCCAGATCGCCACGGTTTTGAGGCCGAGTTCGTTGGCCGCGCGGAAGACGCGGATGGCGATTTCGGACCGGTTGGCGACAAGGATCTTCGTGATTGCCAAGGACAAGGCTCCGGACGCTGACGGAAGGGGGACTGCGCCATGATTAACGCGAAAATGCTGCAGCGCAAACAAAATCGGGCGGCGACGATTAAACCGATTTAAATCCACTCATTGGGTAGAGCGCCCCGCGTTCCCTCGAATGCGCAAAGGGTGCTCCGACGAAAGGTAAAACGGCACACACGAAAAATGCCCGGCGCGAGGCGCCGGGCATTCCGGAATTGTCGTCCTCGTCGACAGGCTTACATCTTCTGGACGTAGGTGTATTTGCCGTCGTCGCCCTTCTTCCATTCGTACATGACGTAGCCAGGCAGCGTCGGATCGCCCTTCTCGTCGTAGGAAAGATCGCCCAGCACGGTCTTGAACGGGCCGTTGGCCTTGAGAGCCTTGGCAACTTCCATCGGATCGTTCGACTTGGCGGCTGTGGCGGCTCCCACGATCGCCTGCATGGCGGCGTAGGAATAAAGCGTGTAGGCCTCCGGCTCGAAGCCCTGCGCGCGGAACTTCTCGACCAGTTCCTTGTTCGCCGGGATCAGACGCGGATCCGGGCCGAACGTGTTCAGCGTGCCCGCAACCGCGTCACCGGCGATTGAGGCCAGTTCGTTCGACACGATGCCGTCGCCGGAAACCAGCGTGGCCTCGAGGCCCTGGTCAGCCACCTGGCGGATGATCAGTCCGGCTTCGGTGTGCAGACCACCCCAATAGATGATGGAAACGCCGGCTTGTTTCATCTTGGCGATCAACGCCGAGAAGTCCTTGTCGCCGATATTTACGCCTTCATACATGACTTCCGTCACGCCGGCAGCGTTCATCGCCTTCTTGGTCTCGTCGGCAAGGCCCTGACCATAGGTCGTCTTGTCGTGGACGACCGCGATCTTGGCATCCTTGAAGTTCTCCGCGAGATAGGCGCCGGCGATGCTGCCCTGCTGGTCGTCGCGTCCGCAGGTACGGAACGTGTTCCACAGGCCGCGCTCGGTGAACTGCGGGTTGGTCGCGGCCGGCGTGATCTCGAGGATGCCGTTCTCCGCGTAGACTTCCGATGCCGGGATCGAAACGCCCGAGTTGAAGTGGCCGACCACGAACTTGACGCCGTCGCCGACGAACTTGTTGGCGACCGAAATGCCCTGCTTCGGATCGGAGACGTCGTCGCCGACCGTGAGTTTGACCTGCTCGCCGTTGATGCCGCCGGCCGCATTGATGTCGGCGACAGCCTGTTCGGCGCCCTTCTGCAGCTGCGCGCCGAAGGCGGCATTCGGGCCGGTGATCGGACCGGCAACTCCGATCAGGACGTCAGCCCACGCGCTTCCGCTGAACGCGACGAGCGCGGTCAGGGCGACGGCGGACAAAAGTGATTTTCTCATGTAAAACGCTCCCATTTACAGAGTGGGCGTGGATGATGCTTTCATGCGATGCCCACCTTTACTCGCAGAAAGCGTACTTTGCCGATTTTCAGGCACTTGTCACGCCGATTCATCCCCGAAACGGCGTTAATGATGAACGTCAACCTTTTGGTTTCCAACTCAAAAGCGATGCTCTTTCGTAGAGCCAGCTATACTGTGTCACCATCTGGTTCGTGCGCGTGTATTGATAGCCGATGAAGCCCAATATCATCAGGACGATGGTGTCGACGATGTAGTAGTGCAGCGAGAACATCGTGCCGCCGAACAGCGCGTGATGGATGAACCTTACGGCTATAGCGAGGCCGAGCAAATAGGCGAACAATTGGACGACGCTGCGCCATGTCTGGGCGCAGGCCTTGCCCGTCATCCACGCCGCCCAGCCGCCAAGCAGGCAGGTGACGAAGAAGAACTGCCAGACCGAGGGTTCCTCATAGAGAATGCCCTGCATGATGAAGACTCCTGAACTCAGTGATGGCCGCCTTCGAGATAGGCGGCGCGCACGTCCGGATCGGCGAGCAGCTCCTTGCCGGTGCCGCTCATCGTCACGTTGCCGTTGACCATGACATAGCCGCGCGTGGCGAGCTTCAGCGCGCCGAAGGCGTTCTGCTCGACCAGGAACACGGTCAGCCCCTGCGTGCGGTTCAACTCGCGGATGGCGTCGAAGATCTGCTTGACGATCAGCGGCGCCAGGCCCAGCGACGGCTCGTCGAGCAAGAGCAGTTTCGGCCGCGCCATCAGCGCACGTCCGATCGAAAGCATCTGCTGCTCGCCGCCCGACAGCGTGCCGCCGCGCTGGGCAATGCGTTCCTTCAGGCGTGGAAACAGCGTGAATACCTTCTCGACGTCCTCGTCGTAGTGCTTGAGGTCGTCGAGGCTGGCGCCCATCTGCAGGTTTTCCATCACCGTCATGCGCGGGAAGATGCGCCGGCCCTCCGGCGACTGGGCGATGCGCATGCGCGCGATCTCATGGGTCGGCAACTGGGTGATGTCGGTGCCGGCGAAGGTGATGGTGCCCGCCCGCGCCCGTGGTGCACCAAAAATGGTCATCATCAGCGTCGACTTGCCGGCGCCATTGGCGCCGATCAGCGCCACGATCTCGCCCTGCTTGACGGTGACATCGACGCCGTTCAGCGCCCTGATGTTGCCGTAATAGGTCTGGACGCCCTTGATGTCGAGCAGCGTTGTGCCGGCCATCATTCATTCCCTCCGCCCCGGTTGGAGTCGCCCGGTGTCTTGGGCTTTGCCGGAGCCTTGGCGGCCGGCGGCTTTGTCGCGGAAGGTTTCTCCGTCGGTTTGGCTTCGGCCGGCGATGCGGGCCTTGCCGCCGCGCCCGACCTTGCATCGACCTGCCCGGCTTTCGACGCGCCCTTCGACACCGTGACGCGTTCGCCCTCACTGTGTCCGACTGTGTCGATCACTGGCCCGGCGAAATACGAGGACGACGAGTCCGGACCGTGCGTCGAATCCGGGCCGGTGTCGAGTTGCTCGATGACGTCTTCGTCGCCGACCTCGATCAGCACCGTCTCGACGTCCTCGTCTTCGACCCCAAGATAGGCGGCGATGACACGCGGGTCGGTGCGCACCGCATGCGGACTGCCGTCCGAGATCTTGCGCCCGTATTCGAGCACCACGACATGGTCGGAAATCTGCATGACCACCGCCATGTCGTGCTCGATCAGCAGGATCGAGGTGCCGGTGTTGTCCTTGATGTCCATAAGGAGCGCGTTGAGCGCCATTGATTCCTTCGGATTGAGCCCTGCCGCCGGTTCGTCGAGGCAGAGCAGTTCCGGACCCGTGCACATGGCCCGCGCGATCTCCAGGCGCCGCTGCGCGCCGTAGGGCAAGTCGCCGGCCGGATCGTCGGCTCGATCGACGAGGTCGGCCTTTTCCAGCCAGTGCCTGGCGAGATCGATCGACTCGGCCGACGCCGTCCGGTAGCCGCTGAAGCCAAACAGGCCGAGGACAGTGTAGCCGGACGCCTTCATCAGCTTGTTGTGCTGCGCCACCAGCAGGTTCTCCAGCAGCGTCATGCCGGAAAACAGGCGGATGTTCTGGAAGGTGCGCGCCACCTTGGCTCGCGCCGGAATCTCATGGTTCGGCAGCCGTTCGAGCAGATAGCTCGAGCCGTCGCGCCGGTTGAGCGTGAGCATGCCCTCAGACGGCTTGTAGAAGCCGGTGATGCAGTTGAACACGGTTGTCTTACCGGCGCCGTTCGGCCCGATCAGCGCGGTGATCTCGCCGCGCCTGGCCTGGAAGGACAGGTCGCCGATGGCGACCAGACCACCGAATTTCATCGACAGATGATCGACCTGCAGGATGGCATCGTTCACGGATGGGCTCGCATCGCTCATCAGCCGTGGCCCTCCTTGGTGAAGGAGCCGGACACAGCCCTGCTCTCCTTGAGAAAGGCTGTCGGTTCACGACTGCCGACGAAGCCGCGCGGCTTCCACAGCATGACGATGACCATGGCCATGCCGAACAGCAGCATGCGGTAGAGTTCCGGCGTGAAGTCGGGACCGAAGACCTGCTTCAGGAAATCGAGCTCGCGCAGCACCTCGGTGCCACCGATCATCACCATGGCGGCGACGGCGATGCCGACCAGCGAACCCATGCCGCCGAGCACGACGATGGCGAGAATGATGGCCGATTCCAGGAAGATGAAGGATTCGGGGCTGACGAAACCTTGCCGCGCGGCGAAGAACGAGCCGGCGAAGCCGCCGAACATGGCGCCGGTGGCAAAGGCGGTGAGCTTGGTGGTGGTGGTGTTGATGCCGAGCGAGCGGCAGGCGATCTCGTCCTCGCGCAGCGCTTCCCAGGCGCGGCCGACGGGCATGCGCCTAAGCCTTATGGTGACGAAGGCGGTGAGCAGGCAGAGCCCGAGGATCAGGTAGTAGAGGAAGATCTTGTAATAGGCGCTCGACGTGGCGATGTCCAAGACCTTGGCGATATAGTTCGGATCCGAGACGTTGAACGACATCAGCCCGAAAAAGGTGACCTTGGGAATGCCGGAGATACCGGCCGAGCCGTTGGTAACCTCACGCCAATTGATCAGCACGAGACGAATGATCTCGCCGAAGGCCAGCGTCACGATCGCCAGGTAGTCGCCGCGCAGGCGCAGCACCGGAAAGCCCAGCAGCACCCCCCAGAAGGCGGCCATGGCGCCGGCGGCAGGCAGCAGGATCCAGAACGACAGGCCGTATTGCGTGCCGAGCAGCGCATAGGCATACGCGCCGACGGCATAGAAGGCGACATAACCAAGGTCGAGCAGGCCGGCGAGGCCAACGACGATGTTCAGCCCCCAGGCCAGCATGACATAGATCAGGATCTGAATGCCGTAATTGTCGACCCATTTCAGAGAACCCTGGAACCCGGCGGCCACCGATCCTCCGTACAGAGCAAGCACCAGCACAACGATGATCGGGTAGAGCGCCAGTGCGGTTATGCCCAATGCCGAGAAATGGGCATGGATGAAGGTTCGGAAATAAAACATCACCGAGGCCAGGGCGTAGATGGTCGCCAGCGCTCTCAGGAACCGTGCATAACCGGCCAGGCCGGGCCCCAGCAATCCGTCAAGGGAGCCGGCAAGGAAAGCCAGCACGGCCACTGTGACGATGGCGGCGATGAAATACCGCAAGCGGAAGAACCGCGCCGCCATGCTCTGCGGCAGCAGGCCGGTGGCGACGTCGACGATCTTCTGATTCGCCAGGAAAGGCTGCCCGTAGGCGACATAGAGAAAACGGCCGGCCATGGTCAGCACGACCACGACTGCAAGAAGCCACCAGCGCTGTACAAGGATCAGCTCGTTGGAGATGTTTTGATCGGTCCTCAGGCCGATGAACAGCACGAACAGGCCGAGCGCGATGGCGCCGGCATAAAGCGCTTCGCGGGTAGCGCGCTGCATGGGAGTGGCGACGATGTCGCGCTCCGGAGACGTGGTGACCGCCATAAACTCAGACCTTTTCGACTTCTGGCCGGCCGAGAATGCCGGAAGGCAGGAAGATCAGCACGATCGCCAGGATGGAAAAGGCCGCGACGTCCTTGTAGTCGATCGAGAAATAAGCCGACCACATGCTTTCGATGAAGCCGATCATGAGCCCGCCGAGCACGGCGCCGGGCAACGAGCCGATGCCGCCGAGCACGGCCGCGGTGAACGCCTTCACGCCCGGCGTGAAACCGTCGGAGAAGGCGATGACGCCATAATACATCAGGAACAGCGTGCCGGCGACGGCGGCAAGGGCCGCACCCATGACGAAGGTGATCGAGATGGTGCGGTCGACGTCGATGCCGAGCAACGCCGCCATCTTGCGGTCCTGCTCGCAAGCCCTTTGGGCTCGACCCAGCGAGGTCTTGTTGACCAGGTACCAAAACAGCGCCAACAGCAGCGCGGTGACGATGACGATGACGATTTGCTTCAGCGACACGCTGACGCCCTCGATATTATAGACCTTGGACACCATCGGCGGGATCGGCTTGTTGCGCGGCCCCTGCGTCACCTGGACGAAGTTCGACAGCGCGATCGACATGCCGATCGCGGTGATCAGCGGCGCCAGCCGGAACGACCCGCGCAACGGCCGGTAAGCTACCTTCTCGATCGTCCAGTTGTACAGGCTGGTCAACAGCATCGCGACGATCATCATGACCAGCAGCGCGATCACCACCGGCACCGAATAGAACATCGCGCCGAGGATGAGGAAAACGATGAGGGCGGCGAAGGCGCCGACCATGAAGATGTCGCCATGGGCGAAATTGATCATGCCGATGATGCCGTAGACCATCGTGTAGCCGATCGCGATCAGTCCATAGATCGATCCCAGCGTCAGCCCATTGATAAGCTGCTGGACAAAATACTGCATGCTGTCGTGGCTCCCCTGGAATGTCGCCCATGCAGGCGCATTCCTTTTCGTATTTCCCCTAGTCGTAAAGTTTCGAGCCCGGATTGCAACGTCATTCTTTAATCGGCATGCGTGATTTTGAAGCACGCAATCGGATTGCCCGTTCTTCCCTTCCCGGCCTCTGGACTATCGCCGACCCTATCATTGGCCTAACGCAATGTCTTTGGCGATTCGTCGTCAAAATGCACGCTGCTTCGAAGGAATCGCCGTAAAAATAGTTGATGAGCGGGATCGTTGCGCCGTCTGGGCAATCGATCCTTGCATTCTGTTCGATTCCCCTGCGTCAGGATTCTCTCTCTATTTGACGACGAATCCGTGCGCGAACGGATCGCGATCGTCGATGAAGATCGTGTTCAATCCGGTCATGCGCGCCCAGCCGCCGATCGAGGGGACGATCGCCGGCTTGCCCGCCACCGTGACTTCCTTCTCGACCCTGCCCTTGAACAGCGAGCCGATGATCGATTCGTGGACGAATTCGTCGCCGGTCCCAAGCTTGCCCTTAGCGTGAAGCTGCGCCATCCGCGCCGAGGTGCCGGTGCCGCAAGGCGAGCGGTCGATCGCCTTGTCGCCGTAGAAGACGGCGTTGCGCGCATCCGCCTGGCTGTCGGTCGGCGCACCCGTCCACAATATGTGCGACAGCCGGTCGATGCCGGGATTCTCGGGATGCACGAAGGCGTATTTTTCGTTGAGCCGCTGCCGCACCACCGGGCTCCAGGCGATGAGGTCGCCGGCAGAGTGGTCGGCCATGTCGCGATAGGTCTTCTGCGGCTCGACGATGGCGTAGAAATTGCCGCCATAGGCGACATCGACGCTGATCTCGCCGAGCTGCGGACATTCGACAGTCAGACCCTCCGCATGGAGGAAGGACGGCACGTTGGTGATGCGCACCTCCTCGACATATTCGCCGACCTGCCTGTACTCGGCGGTGACCAGGCCGGCCGGCGTGTCCAGCCTGAGCAAGCCCGGTGTCTTCGGCTTGACCAGCCCGTGCTCGATGGCCATCGTCACCGTGCCGATGGTGCCGTGACCGCACATTGGCAGGCAGCCCGAGGTTTCGATGAACAGGATGGCGATATCGCAATCGGGCCGCGTCGGCGGATAGAGGATCGAGCCGGACATCAAATCATGGCCGCGCGGCTCGAACATCAGCCCTGTTCGGATCCAGTCATATTCGGCCAGGAAATGCGCGCGCCGCTCCATCATCGTCGCGCCGTTGAGCAGCGGTCCGCCGCCGGCGACCAGCCGCACCGGATTGCCGCAGGTGTGACCGTCGATGCAGAAGAAGGAGTGGCGCGCCATTTCTAGATCCCGTCAGAAGCGGTTCGGAGAAAACGGAGAAAGATCAAACACCGGATTTTGGCCGAGAATGAGATCGCGAACCAGGCGTCCGGTGGCAGCCGCCTGGGTGAGGCCGAGATGGCCGTGGCCGAAGGCATAGACTATCGTGCCGGCCCGCCTGGCGCCACCGATCACCGGCAGCGAATCCGGCAGCGATGGCCGCAAACCCATCCATTCGCGGCCGCCGGCCGGGTCAAGCCCCGGCAGGAATTTCTGTGCCTTGTCGAGCAGCGCTTTCGAGCGGGCGTAGTTGGGCGGCCGCTCAATGCCGCCGAGCTCGACCGCGCCGCCGACGCGCACGCCGGTTTCAAGCGGCGTGACGACGAATCCGTGGCCGGAGAAGATCAGTTGCCGCTTCACGTCGAAGGCGGTCTTCGGCAGCGTCGTGTTGTAGCCGCGCTCGGTCTCGAGCGGGATGCGGTCGCCGATATGTTTCGCCAGGAGATGCGACCAGGCGCCGGCGGCGATGACGAGGCATTTTGCCTGCCGCACCGTGCCGTCGGCGAGCGTCAATGTCGCGCCGTCCTGTCCCGCCCCGACGTGGTCGACCCGAGCCTTTTCGAAGCGCGCACCTTTCCTCTCGGCATAGGCCCAGATCGCCTTGCCCAATAATTTCGGATCCGTAACGGTCCTCCATCCCGGCACGAAAGTGCCCTTGACGAAACGCGGCGACAGGCCCGGCTGCAAGGCGGCGAGCGCATCGCCCTCGACATGGCTGAAGCCGATGCCGAAGCGTTGCCTCGCCGCCCAGCCGGGCAGCGACGCCTTGAACTCGGCCTCGCTCTCGTAAAGTTCGAGCGAGCCATCCTCGCGCAGCATGTTTTCGGTGCCTGAGCGCGCCATCAGCCCGGCCCATTCGGCCTCGGCGAGCCGCATCATCCCGGCCTGCGCCGCGAGGCTGGCCTCGTAGCGGTCGCTTCGTCCGGCGCGCCAGAAGCGGATAAGCCAGGGCAGCAGCTTCGGCAGGTAGGCGGGCGGGATGCTGAGCGGGCCGAGCGGGTCGGCAAGCCATTTCGGCAAGTGCCTGATCACGCCCTTGTGGGCCAGCGGCAGCACATCGGAAAAGGCCAGGGCGGCGGCATTGCCGGAACTCGTTTCCTCGCAGATCCCCGTCCGATCGAAGATCGTGACGTTTCGCCCCGCCTCGGCCAGATAGGCGGCGACACAGATGCCGATGATGCCGGCGCCGATAATGGCGATGTCCTCACCTTCTCCCCGTTCACGGGGAGAAGGTGCCCGAAGGGCGGATGAGGGGCGGCGCCCCGCTTTTGCCGACTTGGAAATTCCTTGCACGTGGGCGCTGCCCCTCATCTGGCTGCCGCCATCTTCTCCCCGTAAACGGGGAGAAGAGAGCCTGCCTCAAAACCTCGGCAGCTCCGGCCGCGCCGCCAGCGCATCCCGGACGATCTTCTCGACCATCTTGCGGCGCTCGCCCGACAGCGGCTGGCGCGGCATGCGCACGCGGTCGTTGGTGTTGATCGCCAGGACTTCGGCGAGCTTGATGTTCTGCACCAGATAGGTCGACACGTCGAGGTCGAGCAGCGGCCGGAACCAGCGGTAGATTGTCAGCGCCTCCTCGCGGCGGCCCTGCTTCATCAATTGGTAGATCGCGACCGTCTCGCGCGGGAACGCGGTGACCAGCCCCGCCACCCAGCCGATGGCGCCAACCGACAGCGCCTCGAACGCCAGATTGTCGACGCCGGTGAACAAATCGTAGCGGTCGCCGAAGCGGTTGATGATTTCGGTCGAACGGCGGATGTCGTCGGAGGATTCCTTGATGGCGACGAAGCGCTTGTCCTTCGCCAGTTCCTCCATCTGATCGACGGTGACGTCGACGCGATAGGCAAGCCGGTTGGAATAGATCATCACCGGCAGGTCGCCGGCCTCGGCGACGGCGCGCAGCGCGGCGACCGTCTCCTCCGCATTGGTGTGGTAGATCGGGCTCGGCACCACCATCAGCCCGTTTGCGCCCTCTCTGGCGGCGCGGCGCGCGATCGCCACCGCCTCGCGGGTGCCGGCTTCGTTGACAGTCAGCAGAACCGGCTTGTTGCCGGCGATCTTCTGCGCGGTCTTCAGCACGTCGATCTTCTCGTCATGCGAGAGCATCGGCCCCTCGCCGAGCGAGCCGCAGACGATGATCCCGTCGCAGCCAGCCTCCATCTGCAGCGCAAAGCAGCGCTCCATCTCGGCGTGGTCGAGGCTGTCGTCCTCAGTGAATTTGGTCGTGACGGCGGGGAAAACTCCGGTCCACATAGCGGTCGCTCCATCTGATATATCAGTCGTATATTTATTAGGAAACGGACTGTCAACACGGATTTTGCTATGATATACCAAAAATATATCAGGAGCCCGCCTTTGATATTTGAAACAAGCCCGGCATTCGAGCCAGTGGCGGCGAAAGCCTACCGCGTGCTCGAGCACATGATCGTGACGCTCGAACTGGTGCCTGCAAGCTTCATCACCGAAGGCGCGCTGATCGACAGGCTGGGGCTCGGCCGCACGCCGGTGCGCGAGGCGATCCAGCGGCTGGCATGGGAGGGACTGCTGGATGTCCGGCCGCGTGCCGGCATCGCCATTGCCCCGCTGCATCCCGGCGACTGGTTGCGCGTTCTCGATGCGCGGCGTGGCGTCGAGGTGGTTCTTGCCCGCTCGGCCGCCCGCTTCGTCACCCGCGAGGCCGCCGACTTGTTTCACGACGCGGCACTGGCCATGCAGAGGGCGGTGATATCGGGCAATGTGCTGGCCTTCATTCAGGCCGACAAGGCGCTCGACGAGGCGCTGGCGCTGGCGGCCGACAATCCCTTCGCCGCGCGGCTGGCGGCCCCGTTGCAGACCCACAGCCGCCGCTTCTGGTTCCGCTACAAGGCCGATACCGGGCTTGCCGAATCGGCCGAGCACCATGTCGCGCTGATCCGCTCGATCCTCGACGGCGATGAAGACGCCGCCGCCAAGGATGCCAAGCGCCTGATGGCGCTGCTGCGCGGTCATGCCGCGGCGGCCGCTACGCGATAGAGATCGGCAGCAAGCTTCGGCAGGCTCTTTGAGTTCCGCCCACAGGCGCTGAGCATCGCTCAATTCGTCATGCGTCCTGGTCGGTCGGGATCACCACGTTTTCCCAATGTTCGCCGGCCGCGACGATGCAGCTTCTGCCGGCGACGTCGGTGACGATGATCGTCCAGCTTCCGCTGTCGGCGACATAGACTTCCATAATCGCCATCTGACCGATCAGCCCGAAAGCAAACTGTCTTTCCTGGAACTGCTCGCTCAGGTGGGCGACGAGATCGCGATGTTCAACGCAGTATTGATATTGGGCGCTTGCGGCGTTCGTACCCACCGCCAATGCGCCAGCAAGAATGAGGGTTTTCAACCCAACCAACAGCGATTTGCGCGCCATAGGGCATCTCCTTTGCCATCACGTCCGGCAAAGGAAGAGCCCTCATTTTGCCGGAACGATCCAGGCCGGTCCCGACGTCATCATCATCGCGTCGTTCCTTTCCGTGTTCCGGTCTGTCATCAACGGGGACGATTCAAAATGTTCCCACTATGTTCCATATATGGTGTCGGCAACAAAAAAGCGCAAGCAGGCGCCCGCTGGGGGCGCCTGTGGATCCGTTTCATGGTCGTCGCCGAGAACCGAGGCCTGCGCGCGCGCGGCTATGCTAAGGCGGCTGCCACCCGCTAGGCGGCTCAGGTCCCTGGCAGCGCCGCTGTCTTCACCGCGCTCTCCCAGCCTTCACCCACCGAAACCACGCAGCTTTGACCGCGTGTGTCGCTGGCGAGGATGGTCCAGGTGCCTTGGTCGGAAACGAAGACTTCAACAATCACATTCGGATTGACGACGCCGAGCGCGGTTGGATTTTCCTGGAACTTCTCGCCGAGCGCCCTGATCATGTCGGCTCGTGGCGCGCATTGTTCGGCCGCTGTTGCCGGGGCCGCGGAAAACGCGGCAGCCGCCGCGCCAAGTATCGACACCATGAGACGTGTCATCTCACACCTCCTTGCGCCGGCCGTAGCCCCCGAAGCTGTCGCCAACACCGTTGGTCGATCTGCCGCGTCTCCTTCGCGGCAGGATTGCAAGTTAAGGCTTCTGCTGTCCGCCTGGTTCCATCACATTAGCGTTCAGGCATACACGCGGCCGCGACCGGTCAGCAAAAAGGCCCGGTTTCTGGCCGGGCCTTTTTCGTCTTCAATCATAAAATCTGGAGCTCTTTGTCGACTGGCTAGTTCATCGTCGGGATGACGAATTCGGCGCCGTCCTTCACGCCTGCCCGCGCGCCCGCAGCCGAAGGCGAGGACGCGCAGACAAGCAACCGTCCGGCTAATTCATCGTCGGGATGACGAATTCGGCGCCGTCCTTCACGCCGGACGGCCAGCGCGAGGTCACCGTCTTGGTCTTGGTGTAGAACCGGAATGCGTCCGGTCCGTGCTGGTTGAGGTCGCCGAAGGAAGACGCTTTCCAGCCGCCGAACGTATAGTAGGCGATCGGCACCGGGATCGGCACGTTGATACCGACCATGCCGACCTGGACCCTCGAGGCGAAATCGCGGGCCGCATCGCCGTCGCGGGTGAAGATGGCGACGCCGTTGCCCATTTCGTGATCGTTGGCGAGCTTGATCGCGTTCTCGTAGGTCGGCGCACGCACTACCGAGAGCACCGGCCCAAAAATCTCTTCCTTGTAGATGCGCATATCGGCGGTCACGTTGTCGAACAGGCAGCCGCCCATATAGTAGCCGTTCTCATAGCCCTGCATGGAAAAGCCGCGCCCGTCGACGACCAGCCTGGCGCCTTCCCTGACGCCGATGTCGACATAGCCCTTGACCCGTTCCAGCGCCTGCGCCGTCACCAGCGGGCCGAAATCGGCGGACGAATCCGTCGATGGGCCGACCTTCAGGCTTTCGACGCGCGGCACCAGCTTTTCCATCAGCCGGTTGGCGGTATCGTTGCCGACCGGGACCGCCACCGAGATCGCCATGCAGCGCTCGCCGGCCGAGCCGTAGCCGGCGCCGATCAGCGCGTCGACGGTCTGGTCCATGTCGGCGTCGGGCATGATGATCATGTGGTTCTTGGCGCCGCCGAAGCACTGCACGCGCTTGCCGGCCGCGCAGCCGCGCGAATAGATGTACTGGGCGATCGGCGTCGAGCCGACGAAGCCGATGGCCTTGATGTCGGGATCATCGAGGATGGCGTCGACCGCCTCCTTGTCGCCGTTGACGACGTTGAGGATGCCGGCTGGCAGGCCGGCCTCGATGAACAGTTCGGCGATGCGCATCGGCACGCCTGGGTCGCGCTCCGAAGGCTTCAGGATGAAGGCGTTGCCGCAAGCGATAGCCGGCGCGATCTTCCACAATGGGATCATCGCCGGAAAATTGAACGGCGTGATGCCGGCAACGACGCCGAGCGGCTGGCGCATCGAATAGACGTCGATGCCGGGGCCGGCGCCGTCGGTGAACTCGCCCTTCATCATGTGCGGCGCGCCGATGCAAACCTCGACCACTTCCAGGCCGCGCTGGATGTCGCCCTTGGCGTCAGCGATGGTCTTGCCGTGCTCGCGCGCCAGAATGTCGGCCAGCGCATCATACTCCCGGGCGACCAGTTCGAGGAACTTCATCAGGACGCGCACGCGCCGCTGCGGATTGGTTGCCGCCCAGCCGGGCTGCGCCGCCTTGGCGTTTTCCACCGCCGCGCGCAGTTCCGCCTGCGAAGCCAGCGCCACGGTGCCGCGCACCGTGCCGTCCATCGGCTGCATGACGTCCTGCTTGCGGCCGCTGGTTCCAGCGACACGCTTGCCGCCGATGAAATGACCGTAGTCGATCATGGTTTCTCTCCCTGTATTTGTGATGCGGCATTGTCCGCCTTTGCGCCGCCGATGGCAACGCGAGCGAACACGCAACCGTTGTGCGGCAAATAGAGTGCGAGCGACGCCTGTGCATCAATTGCCGCAAATGATAGGGATGCAGGTCCCTTAGCGGCAAGGATAGAGAAATTGAGTTCCTTCGCGCCCCCCACGGAACGCAACGTCGACGATTGTCATCCGGACCTTCCTCATGAACTGGGATGACGTCCGCATCTTTCTCGCGGTGGCGCGTGCCGGCCAGATCCTTGGCGCGGCCAGGCGGCTGGAGCTGAACCACGCCACTGTCTCGCGCCGCGTCGCCGCGCTCGAGGATGCGCTGCGCACAAAACTCTTTCGCCGGCTGACCACCGGCAGCGAGTTGACGCCGGCGGGCGAGCGTTTCCTCGACATCGCCGAGCGCATGGAAGGCGACATGATCGCCGCGCGCGCGACCGTGGCGGGCGAAGGCGACGACGTCTCCGGCACCGTGCGCATCGGCGCCCCTGATGGTTTCGGCGTGGCCTTCCTGGCCAAACGACTCGGCGCACTGACGGCGCTTCACCGCGAACTCACCATCCAGTTGGTGCCGGTGCCGCGTTCCTTCTCGTTGTCCAGGCGCGAGGCCGACATCGCCATCACCGTGGAGCGACCGACCGAAGGCAGGCTGGTGGCGGGAAAGCTGGTCGATTACACGCTCGGCCTGTTCGCGTCCCGCGCCTATGCCGACGCGCATGGCCTGCCGCAGACGCCGGCCGAGCTTGGCCGGCACACGCTGATCGGCTATGTGCCGGACCTCATCGTCAGCCCCTCGCTCGACTATGCGGCCGAGTTCAGTGCCGACTGGCGCACGAGCTTTGCCATCTCCTCGGCGCTCGGCCAAGCCGAAGCGGTGCGCTCCGGCGCCGGCATCGGCATCCTGCACACTTTTGTCGCCCACTCGATGCCGGAACTGGTGGCCGTCGACATCGTCGCGCCCATTCGCCGCGCCTACTGGCTGGTCTATCACGAATCGGTCAGGCCGCTGCGCCGCGTCCAGATCGTCGCGAGCTTCATCACCAGGGCGGTGGAACGGGAGCGGAGCCTGTTCGTCTGACGATATTTTCTCTGACGCGGCGAGGTGTGCTGGAGACTGATGCCGAGTCACGCGGCAAGTTCCTCCGCTCAAATGCGTGAAGAATCCTTCCGATCCTACCGCTGGTATCGCTCCGGTCCGAGATCGCGGACATCGATGTCCGGCACCCGGCTGGAAATGATGTCGGCCAGGACCTTGGCCGAGCCGCAGGCCATGGTCCAGCCGAGCGTGCCGTGGCCGGTGTTGAGATAGAGGTTGGAAAACTCGGTGCGGCCGATCAGCGGCGGCCCGTCTGGCGTCATCGGCCGCAACCCGCACCAGAAGGTCGCCGACCGCATGTCGCCGCTGCCTGGAAAAAGGTCGCCGAGCGAATGTTCGAGCGTGCGCCGCCGCGATTCATGCAGCGTCAGGTCAAAGCCGGAAATCTCCGCGGTGCCACCGACGCGGATGCGATCGCCGAGCCTGGTGATCGCCACCTTGTAAGTCTCGTCCATCACCGTCGAGACCGGTGCTGCGGCAGCATCCTTGATCGGCACGGTGATCGAATAACCCTTGACCGGATAGACCGGGATAGGTCGTTTCAGATAGCGCATGAACTTTGCCGAATAGCTGCCCATCGCCATCACATAGGCGTCGGCGGCCTTCCATCCCTTGCTCGTATTGATGTTGGCGATCTGGTTGCGCTTGCGCACGATGCGCCTGATCGACGTGTCGTATTCAAAGGTGACGCCGCGCGCTGCGCAGAGCTCTGCCAGACGGTCAGTGAACATCTTGCAGTCACCGGTCTCGTCGCCCAGCAGCCGCAGGCCGCCGACGAACTTTTCACGGATCCCTGCCAAGCCCGGCTCGGCCGCGATGCAGCCGTCGGGATCGAGGATCTCGTAGGGAACGCCATATGTCTTCAGCACCTCGACATCGCCGGCTGTGCCGTCGAGCTGCTGTTGCGTGCGAAAAAGCTGCAGCGTTCCCTTGCTGCGCTCGTCATAGGCGATGCCGGTCGCCTCGCGCAGCGCTTTCAGCGTGTCGCGGCTGTATTCGGCCAAAGGCACCATGCGCGACTTGTTCACCGCATAGCGCTCGGCGGTGCAGTTGCGCAGCATCCTGACCAGCCAAATCCACATATGTGGATCGAGAGTCGGCCGCACCACCAGAGGACCATGCTTCATAAGCAGCCATTTGATCGCCTTCAGCGGGACGCCGGGACCGGCCCAGGGCGAGGCGTAGCCTGGCGAGATCTCGCCGGCATTGGCAAAGCTGGTTTCCAGCGCCGGGCCCTTCTGGCGGTCGATCACCGTCACTTCATGACCGGCCTCGGCCAGGTAATAAGCCGTGGTGACCCCGATGACGCCGCCGCCCAGCACGAAGATCTTCATCGCATAGCTCTCCAGAACGATGTCTTGTCAGCGGGCGGCATCGTGGCTTTCTGTCTGCCGGATTTTACCGCGTCCGCCAAGTGCCCAAGCATGTCGCCCCTACGCAGAAGGTTTTGGGACGACGACATGCCTAAAAAAGCCCGGCGCTATCCATTCACATAGCGCCGGTGAAAGCGGTGTCCGAGGCTGGTCAGGATTTCATAGCCGATGGTGCCGGCGTGGCCGGCCGCCTGGTCGACCGTCTGCGAGGGGCCGATCAGTTCGACGAGGTCGCCCGCCTTCAGCCTGCCGAGCGGCAGGGCCGAAATGTCGAGGACGATCGAATCCATCGACACACGGCCCAGGAACGGCAAGCGCACATTTTCGAACCAGGCGGCCGAGGCCGCGCGTCGATGCCAGCCATCGGCATAGCCAAGCGAGATCGTTGCGGCGATCAGCGTATCGGTGACGCGAAAAATATGGCCATAGCCGACGCCGGCTCCCCTATCGAGGCTGCGCGTCTGGATGATTTTTGCTTGAAGCCGCAGCACCGGCAGCATCGGATTTTCCTGCGCAGGCGTCGGATTGATGCCGTAGAGCGCCGCACCGGGTCGGGCGAGGTCGTAGTGAAAGGACTGCCCAAGAAAGATACCGGAGGAATTGGCGAGCGAGGCCGGCGCATTTGGCAGCATCCTGCGCAGCCGCTCGAATTCCAGCCGCTGCTGCTCGTTGGCCGGATGTTCGGGCTCGTCGGCGCGCGCGAGATGGCTCATCACGATGGTGACGTCGATACCATCGAAAGCCTGCGGGTCGGCAGCGACGGCCTCCACCTCGGCTGCCGCCATGCCGAGCCGCGACATGCCGCTGTCGACCTGGATTGCAGCCTTGAGCTTGTGGCCGGCCCGCTGCGCCGCCGCGCGCCAGGCGGCGAGCTGGCCGGCGCTGTTGATGACCACGCCCAGCTCCGCTGCGACGGCTTCGCTTTCGGCGCCCGGCTGAATGCCGTTCAGCACATAGATCGCCGCCCTTGCGCCGAGCGCCTGGCGCAGCAAGGCACCCTCGGCCAGATGCGCGACAAAAAAAACAGCGCAGCCTTCGGCCGCCAGCGCCGCGGCCACCTGCGGCCCGCCGAGCCCGTAGCCGTCGGCCTTGACGACACCGGCGCAGCCGACACCGCCCAACCGCGCCTTGAGCCGCCGGTAATTTTCGCGGATGGCGCTGAGATCGACGGTCAGTATGGCGCCGGCCGCCGCTTCGCTGATCGGCGCGGCTTTGACTGCCCTTTCAGAAAGAGATTTTTTGGAAGTGCCGTTCATGCCAATCCCGTCTGCAGCGGATCGGCCATCAATAAGGCCACCGCGCCGACGCGGCAACCGTGGTCGGCGCGAGCGCGGCTTGCGCCAGGCCTACGCAACCAGATGCCGGAATGCCGCAACCACGTCCTCATAGACCTGACGCTTGAACGGAACGATCAGGTCGGGCAATTCCTCCATTGGCCGCCAGGCCCATCTGTCGAACTCGGCGGTGTGGCCGCCCGGCGGGGGATTGATCTCAATCTCGCTCAAATCGCCGTGAAAGCGGAAGGCGAACCATTTTTGCGTCTGGCCACGATACTTTCCCTTGAAGGCGACGCCGACCAGATGGGCCGGCAGGTCGTAAAATATCCAGTTCGGCGCCTCATCCAGCAACGAGACGCTGCGCATGCCGGTTTCTTCGTAGAGTTCCCGCTGTGCCGCCTGCAGCGGCTCTTCGCCCTTGTCGATGCCGCCCTGCGGCATCTGCCAGAGCTGCGTCGTGCCGGCGAATTCGCTGTCCGGCTCGGCAATGCGATGCCCGACCCAGACCAGCCCGTCTCCGTTGAGGACCATCGCTCCGACGCAGCGACGATAGGGCAGCGTCTCGGGGTCGACCGGTTTTTTCTTCGCCATGCTCAACCTTTTTCCGGATCCACCGCCACTGCCGAAATCGGCACGATCTCGATGCCGCGCTTCTTGGCCTCGATCACCCAGGACGACACGGTGTCGACCGTCAGGTCGAAGGCCGAGCCGATGCCGACGGCAAAGCCTTTCGCCCGCGCGGTTGCTTCCAGTTCGTCCAGCTTCTTCAATATGGCGCCGCGGTCGCGCACGGCGTCGATCGACGTGTCGCCGGCGGCGAACGGCACACCGTTCTTCAACGCCAGTTCGGGCGCCAGGCTGCGTGCCGACGAACCGTCGTCGACATAGGCCAGGCCGCGCCTGCCAAGCTCGGCCATCAGTGGCCCCATCGCCGCCGCATCGGCCGAAAAACGAGCGCCCATATAGTTCATGACGCCGGTGTAATTGGTCGTCCGCGACAGCGCCCAGCGCAAATTCTCCAAATTCTCGTCGGGTGTCGCCACGACCGTCAGCGTGTTGCGGCCGGGATTGACATTCGGATAATCGAACGGTTCGAGCGGCACCTGCATGACGATCTCATGGCCGCTCTGCCGCGCCGCCTGCATCCAGCGGCCGATGCTGTTGCCCTGCGGCGCGAAGCCCAGCGTCACTTCGGCCGGCAGCTTGGCGATGGCCGCCTGCGTGCCGGTCTGTGACACGGCAAGCCCGCCGATGACGATCGCCACGCGCGCACCGCGCGCACCGGACCACGGTCGCGCATAGACATCGAATGGCCGCCTGCCGTCGGCAGCACGAACCGGCAACGGACCGGTTTCGCCGGACTCGACCAGCGCCCTGTCGGGAATATGCGCGATCCTCAGGTTCTGGCCGGTCGTCGAAGGGTCGTGGATGACGATGGCCCCGGGTGGACCGTCGCCCGCTTCGGCCTGCATGTGGATGATCTGCGGCCCGCCCGTCTTCGATCCGCCTGTCTTGGATGTGCTCGCCTTGGACGCTGCTTCGGCCTTCAGCGCCGGCTCAGTGACCGGCGCTGCGGGTTCGACCACGGCTGTCGCCTTCGGCGTCGAAACGGCGACTTCTTCCGGCTTTCGAAACGGCCTTTCACGCAGCGCAATCGCGCCGGAGACGCCGATCACGGCCAGCACCACGAGAGTGGCCGCGACCACGCCAGCGCTGATCCTGCGGGCCGCGCGCGGCGGCCGGACGGCCTGCCCGAGTGGGCATTCGATGTCACTACTGATGTCAGCCAAGCCGCATCCCCAGCCGCGGTCCCCGAATCAAACTGCCGAGGCCTTGCGGCCCCGGCAGCATTACATCGCTTCGATCAGGCAGCCAGACCTGTTGTCCGGCTGATCGACTTTTACTGGTTCAGCACGGCCCCTACTGGTTCAATACGGCCTTGTCCGGGTTCGGCGGGAACGCCGGATCGGTCTTCTCGCCGCGCAGCAACTGCTGGGCGAAGATGAGCTGCAGATCGTCCTTCGGCTCCGGCGGCACATAGGCTGCCGAGCCTGAACCGGCATCGCCCTCCTCGCTGCCCTTGATGTGGCCCTTGAGGTCCGACTCGCCGCGCGTCAGGTCCCTGCCTTGCAGGTCCGGCGGCAACGGCTGGTCGACCTTGATGTCGGGCGTGATGCCCTTGCCCTGGATCGACTTGCCGGACGGCGTGTAATAGAGCGCCGTCGTCAGGCGCAGCGCGCCGTTCTCGCCGAGCGGGACGATGGTCTGCACCGAACCCTTGCCGAACGACTGCGTGCCGACGACCGTGGCGCGGCGCAAATCCTGCAGCGCGCCGGCGACGATTTCGGACGCACTGGCCGAGCCGCCATTGACGAGCACGACCAGCGGCTTGCCGTCGATATCATCGCCCGGCCGCGCGTCGAAGCGGGTGACGTCCTTCGGATCGCGGCCGCGCGTCGAGACGATCTCGCCACGGTTGAGGAAGGCGTCGGACACGCTCACCGCCTGATCGAGCAGCCCGCCCGGATTGAGGCGCAGATCGAGCACGTAGCCCTTGAGCTTTTCCTTCGGCACCTGCTTCTCGATGGTTTCGATGGCGCTCTCGAGATCATCATGGGTCTTTTCGGTGAAGGAGGTGATCTTGATGTAGCCGATGTCGTTCTCGACCCGGAACTTGACCGCCTTGACCTTGATGATATCGCGCACCACCGTCAGTTCGATCGGCTTGTCGGCGCCTTGGCGCAGGATGGTGAGCTTGATCGGCGTGTTGACCAGCCCGCGCATCTTCTCGACCGCATCGTTGAGGCTCAGGCCGCGAACCTCCTCGCCGTCGATCTTGGCAATATAGTCGCCGGCAAGCACGCCCGCCTTGGCAGCCGGCGTATCGTCGATCGGCGTGATCACCTTGACCAGGTCGTTCTCCATGGTGACCTCGATGCCGAGGCCGCCGAACTCGCCCTTGGTCTGCACGCGCATGTCCTGCGCCTCTTCGGCGTTCATATAGGAGGAGTGCGGGTCGAGCGAGGTAAGCATGCCGTTGATGGCGTTTTCGACCAGCGACTTGTCGTCGGGCGGCGTCACATATTGCGCCCGCACCCGCTCGAAAATATCACCGAAGATCGCCAGTTGCTTATAGGTCTCGGAGCCCGCAGCGTTCGCCGTCGAGCCGGGCGCGCCATAGACCAGGCTCATCGCGGATGCGCCCATCAGCGCACCGGCAAACAGAAGCGACAGTTTCCGCATCATCTCACGTCCTTCCAGACAAACGGTCCGCCCACCATGGGGTCGGATCGACGGGTTTTCCATCCTTGCGGAACTCAACATAGAGTTCCGGCGTGGCATTTCCATTCTTCGATGCCGAGGTGCTCGCCACCCGGGCCTCTCCCATCGCGCCGACCGGCTCTCCTGCGAGCACCGACTGGCCAGACGCGACGCTGATTCTGCTCATCCCCGCGAGAACGACATGATAGCCGTCACCTGCGTTCAGGATCAAGAGTTGACCATAAGAGCGAAAAGGTCCCGCATAAAGTACATTTCCGTCCGCCGGCGCGGTGACGATGGCTCCCGATTGTGTCGCAACCATGTCACCGAGCATCACTGCGCCGTTACCGTCGCTGGCCCCGAACCGCCGCTTGATCTTGCCGGTGACCGGCAACGCGATCTGCCCCTGAAGCGCCGAAAACGGTGCAGCGGCGGTAAGCCGGTTGGCTTCCGGCACCGGCAGGGCCGCCAGTTCCGTCTGTTCCGGGGCCTTCTGTGCCGGAGCCGTCTGCGCCGGAACCCCCGGGGCCTTGTCGGCGCCCGCTGCCTTCTGCTCCGCGGCTTTCTGCTCGGCGGCCTTCTGCTCGGCTGCCTTCGCCGCGTCCGCAGCCTTGCGGGCCTTGTCGGCCTCGAGCGAGGCGATCAGTTCCTTCAGGCTGCCGGCCTTGGCCGCCAGTGCTGCGGATCGGTGCTTTTCCGCCGCCAGGGCCGTTTGCGTCTCGGCCTCGAGCTTCTGCTTGGCTTCGAGCAGCATGCCGAGCCGCTTCTTTTCCGCCGTCTGCTCGGCGACTGCCGCCGTCAGCCGCGCCCGCTCCGCCTCGATCGAGGCCGTCACCCGTGACTGCTCCTTGAGTTCCGCCAGCAATATCTCGGTCTGCTGGCGCAGTTCCGGCACTACGGCGCCGAGCAGGATGGCGCTGCGCACCGACGACAGCGCGTCCTCCGGCTTGACCAGGATGGCCGGCGGCGGATTGAGCCCCATGCGCTGCAGCGCGGCCAGCACCTCGGCCAGAACGTCGCGTCTGGCGGCCAGTGAGGCACGGATTTTCTGCTCGTCGCCCTTCAGCCCTTCCAGCTTGGCACCGATGTCCTCGATGTCCTGGCCGAGTTTCTGCTCGGTCATCGCCGACTGGATCAGCGCCGCGGTGATCGAGGCATGGTCCTTCTTGACCGTCGCCATGTCGGCGGCGAGCTTGGCCAGCCGCTCCGACGACAGTGTGATCTCCTGCGATATCCGTTCGTATTCGGCGCGGCTCTGGTCCGGGTCGGGCGCCATGTCGAGCCTGCTCTGCGCCCGCGCGGCACCGAGCGACAGCATAAGCACCGCCGCTGCCAAGCCGCAGCCTGCGCGCCAAAAGCCCGTTCGCGATTTCCAACCTTCAGCCATTGAAGCCCGACTCTATGCGTGGCTTCGTTAACGAACAATCAACCATGTTCGAGAGCCCGCCGACCGAAAACAGCCTCGTGACGCATTGAGGCGAAAATCCGTGCGGCTCACGCCAATCCACCGGTTTCGGTCGAATCTGCAACGGCTCACGAGCGATGATAGGGATGGCCGGACAGGATTGTGGCCGCCCGGTAAAGCTGCTCGCCCAACATGACACGGACCAGTTGGTGCGGCCATGTCGGCGCGCCGAACGACACCATCAGGTCGGCCTGGTCGCGCAGCGACTGGTCGTGACCGTCGGCGCCGCCGATGGCGATGATTAGCGCCTTGCGGCCGCTATCACGCAGCAGCCCGATGCGCCCGGCGAAATCCTCGGAAGAAAAACTCTTGCCGCGTTCGTCGAGCAGCATCAGCGCGGCACCAGGTTGCAACTGCGCCTGCAGTTTCTGGCCTTCCTCGCGGCGACGCTCGTTGGCGGTCTGGGCGCGGCCCTCCGGGATCTCGACGACCCCTGAGAATTCGAGGCCCACGGCCGGTCCGCTCTTGGCGAAGCGCTCGAAATACCGGTCGGCGAGCAGCTTCTCGGGGCCGGCTTTCATCCGGCCCACGGCATGAACGGTAATTTTCATCCCTGCCTCGAAGAGCCGCTAATGCATGTCACCAAAAGTGGTCACCGGTTTTGGGACACGACATGCATCAATCAAATGCGGCTCAGTGGAGGGTCTCTTCCTCGAGGTCCGGCGCCTGCCACATCTTTTCAAGATTGTAGAAGTCGCGGACTTCGGGGCGGAAGACATGGACGATGATGTCGCCCGAATCGATCAGGACCCAGTCGGCGCCGGCCAGTCCCTCGACGCGCGCCGTGCCGAGCCCGGCATCCTTGAGCGCCTTGAGGAGATGATCGGCCACAGCCGAGACATGACGGTGCGATCGGCCGGACGCGATGACCATATAGTCACCGAGGCTCGATTTTCCCTGAATGTCGATTGAGACGATGTTTTCGGCCTTGGAGTCTTCCAGACTGGCAAGGACTGTCTTGATGGCGCGGGACACGGCGTCGTTTACGCTGATCCCGGCCGGCGAAGGCACGATGTCGGCCTTCTTCCAAAGTGCTGTTCTCAGTGTATTTCCTTTCGCAGCAAGAACAACCAAATCACCCTTCAAAGCAGGTGACACCCTTAGATAGGCAGAGTTGCGTTGCAGTTTCAAGACGGCAGCCCTACCGTAGCCAACGAAGAACCGTTCTTCCGGTTCCGCTGTGGAAGAAAAATCGGAACTCTTGCCGCCCGGCGAGGGTTATCGGCGCATTGACCAATCGGATCCCCCTCATGCCTGTCGACCCTCAGAACGCTCTCCTCACCGTGCAGTCCGGCCTTGCGCAGCTCAGCGCTCTGATCGTCTCGTACTCGTTCTCGGCCATTGGCGCCGTCATCCTGCTGGTCCTCGGCTATATCGTCGCCGGCCTTGCCCAGCGCTCGATCTACGCCGGCCTCGGCCATATCCATGGCTTCGACACCACGCTGCGCCACTTCTTCTCGCGGATCGTCCGCTACGCCATACTGATCCTCGTCGTCGTCATGGTGCTCGGCCAGTTCGGCGTCCAGACGACCTCGATCATTGCCGCCATTGGCGCCATCGGCCTGGCCATCGGCCTGGCGCTGCAGGGCACGCTGCAGAACATTGCCGCCGGCATCATGCTGCTGGCGCTGCGACCATTCCGCATCGGCGAATATGTCGAGGTCGGGGTCATTTCCGGGACCATCGAGGAAATCGGGCTGTTCGCCACCACACTGAGAACGGTCGAAGGCGTTTACGTGCTCGCTCCCAATTCGACGCTGTGGAACCAGCCCGTCCGCAATTTTACACGCAACGGCGTCCGCCGCGCCGACATCACCCTGACCATCGGCTCGTGGAACGATATCGATCTCGCTCAAAAGACCATGCTGGGCGTCGCCGCCGCCGAGCGACGCGTCAGGCGGGAGCCGGCGCCGATTGCCTTTGTGGCGACCGTCGGCGACAGCAACGTCGCCATAACCTTGCGCTACTGGACCTCGGCTGCGGATTTCTTCGCGACCCAGATCGATCTCACCAAACGCGCCAAGCAGGCCTTCGACAGCGAAGGCATTTCTATACCCGCGCCACCGCCGGAAGCACCGCAGCAGGAAACCGTCACCAGACAGTGAGACGATTCCCGGTATAGCTACTTATCCGCCCGGCGCTGCTCTTCGGACGGAAAGGCAAGATCGACCGGCAGCGGTGCCTGCGCCGTCATCGGCGCGAAATTGCCGGTCTCGGCGGCGGGAACAGGCGACATCGCCACGACGCGCCACAGCACGAACAGGCAAAAAACGGTGGCAATGACGATGGCCACATGGATGAAGGCCTGGGTTCCGTAGACGGCGGAAAGCCCGGTCACGATGCCGGGCACGATGAAGCCGGACAGCGACCACGCGAACAGCAGTGAACTGGACAGCGCCACCATGTCGTCCTTGCCGGCGCGGTCGGCGGCATGTGCGCTGGCCAGCGAATAGATCGATTCCGACGCGCCGGCCCAGACCACATAGATGACGACCAGCGCCACCAGCGCACCACCATCGAAGCCCAGCGCGAACAGGCCCGCCACCATGGCAAGCGCCGAAGCGGCGACCAGCACAAAGCGCCGGTCGGTGCGGTCGGAAATCCAGCCGAGCGGGATCTGCAGGATCAATGTGCCGATCGGCATCGCCGACAGCAGCAGTGCCACATCGGCCTGGCTGTAGCCCTTGGCCGTGGCATGGATCGGCGCAAAGCCTGAAATCGTCATCGACAGGCCGCCGACGGCAAACATGCCGGCGACGCCGACCGGCGAAATCCGCCAGGCCCGGCCAAGCGCCACCGACGCCCCCGGCGGCGGCGGCGGCTGGGGAAGCCGCGGCAACCCCCCGGGGAGGATGGACAGCGCCGTGGAGGCCCAGCCCCCCCGCCGCGCGGCCGCACCCCGGT
>NZ_JBVVQA010000041.1:0-9135 GCF_055811455.1 Mesorhizobium sp. WSM4845 | reverse complement strand
CCCCCCCCCCCCCCCCCCCCTTGTTGGGGGCCCCCCCCCCCCCCCCCCAACCCCCCCCCCCCCCCCCCTCCTCCCCCCCCCCCCCCCCCCCCCCCCCCCCAAAAAACCCCCCCCCCCCCCCCCCCCCCCCCCCCCCCCCCCCCCCGCGGGGGGGGGCCGCGGCTGGGCAAGCCGCGTCAACCCGACGGGGAGGATCGACAGCGCGGTGAAGGCGATGCCGACCAGCGGCGCGTCCGCAGCCCGTATGTCGATCAGCGCCAGTGTGGAGTAGCCGACACCGAGCCCGGCGACATAGGCGACGTAGAAGAAGGCCATGACCCTGCCGCGTATGGCGTTGGCGATGACGTCGTTCAGCCAGCTTTGCGCAACGATGAACAGGCCGCATATGGCAAAGCCGTAGAGCGCGCGTGCCGCGATCCACGACAGCGGGTGCGGTCCGGCCCCGACGGCGGCGTTCGACAGCACGATCAACGCCGACAGCACCATGAATGCGCGCGCATGGCCGACGCGTCGTACCAGCGGACCGGTCAGGATGCAGCCTGCCAGGCCGCCGGCCGAGAGGCCGGTGACGATCAGCCCGGCCCAGGTCGGATCGAAGCCTTCGGCGCCGAGCCGGACCGGGATATAGGCGAACATCAGTCCGTTGCCGACCGCTACCAGCGCCATCGACAGGACGACGCTGGCGATGGCGATCGCCGGGGCCGGCGGGCTGCCCTGTGCCGGGTCGCGTCTGGTCTGGTTTCGCTCGAGAATCGCCATACCCGCGCAGGATCGCTCACGGACCGAGGAAAGGCAGCCGCAAATGCGACATCGCCGTAAGTGCTTAGGTCTTCAAGGTAGCGATCCTTCCAGCACCCCTCATCCGACCGAGCGGAGCCTGTCCTCGGGCTTGCCGGAGGCAAGACCCGTGGGCTCGGCCACCTTCTCCCACAAGGGGAGAAGGAGAAAGAGACTCCTATCCCTGCGCCATCTTGCGGATCGCGGTCGATGACAGCGACGAGCGCGGGCCGTGGATGAAGGTCCAGGCCGGCGCCTTCATGCGGGCGAGCCGCGGCGCGTCGCCCTCGTCGACACGCGCGTAGTCGAAGGTCTTGGCGACAACCGACGACAGGAACGACAGCGTCGCGCCAGGGCGATCGATCACCGCGATCGGAAACGTCATCACGATCTGGCGCCAGCGCTGCCAGCGATGAAAATCGCGCAGCGAATCGGCGCCCATGATCCAGACGAAGTCGACGCCCGGGTTGCGCGCCTTGACCAGGGCCAGCGTGTCGGCGGTGAAGCGGACATAATGGCTCGCCTCGAAGGCGGTGACCTTGACCTTCGGGTTCCGGGCAATCTGCTCGGACAGGCGTAGCCGCTCGGCCAGCGGCGCCAGTTCCCGCGCGCTCTTGAGCGGATTACCCGGCGTCACCATCCACCACAACTGATCGAGCGCCAGGCGCCTGAGCGCGATCTCGGCGACCAGCGCATGGCCGGCATGGGCAGGATTGAACGAGCCGCCGAACAGTCCGACGGCCAGGCCCTTTTCGGCATGCGGCATTTTTAGATAGTGGGAGGGAACGGTGGGGCCGGAAGGGGAGAGCATCGTGCTAAGCACCCCCCTCTGCCCTGCCGGGCATCTCCCCCTCAAGGGGGGAGATTGGCGGCTTCATCGCAGGTGCAAATCTTGCAGCGCCGGCGATTGGCGAAAACAGAAATGACAGCCAATCTCCCCTCTTGAGGGGGAGATGTCCGGCAGGACAGAGGGGGGTGGCTGGGCGCACGCCTCTCAGGCTCTAACCGCGAATAAGCTCAAGGCCTCACCTGTCCCGTCCCGCGCACGCGGTACTTGAACGAGGTCAGTTGCTCGACACCGACCGGGCCGCGCGCATGCATCTTGCCGGTGGCGATGCCGATCTCGGCGCCCATGCCGAATTCGCCGCCATCGGCAAATTGCGTCGAGGCATTGTGCAGAAGGATCGCCGAATCGATCTCGTTGAAGAACCGTTCGACGGCGTTCGTATTCTCGGCGACGATCGCCTCGGTGTGGTGCGAGGAGAAATTCTCGATGTGCTCGATCGCACCGGCAACGCCATCGACCAGTTTTACTGCGATGATGGCATCGAGATATTCGCTCACCCAGTCGGCGTCGGTCGCAGGCTGGGCGTCGGCAAACACTTTCAGCACCTCGGCGTCGGCGTGGATTTCGCACCCTGCCGCGCGCAACGCCCCGAGGATCGGCACCAGATGAGTGGCGGCAACAGCGCGGTCGACCAGCAGCGTCTCGGCCGCGCCGCAGACGCCGGTGCGCCGCATCTTGGCGTTGACCGCGATCCTGGCCGCCATGTCGAGATCGGCCGAGCGGTCGATGTAGAGATGGCAGATGCCTTCGAGATGAGCGAAGACCGGCACCCGCGCCTCGTTCTGGACGCGTTCGACCAGGTTCTTGCCGCCGCGCGGAATGATGACGTCGATATTGCCGGAAAGTCCTTTCAGCATCTCGCCGACGGCGGCGCGGTCGGCGGTCGGCACCAGCTGGATGGCATCCTGCGGCAGCTTGGCCGCTTTCAGCCCTTCGACCAGGCAGGCATGGATCGCCGCCGAGGAGTTGAGCGAATCCGAGCCGCCGCGCAGGATCACCGGATTGCCGGCCTTGAGGC
This sequence comes from Mesorhizobium sp. WSM4845, assembly GCF_055811455.1. Classification (NCBI taxonomy): domain Bacteria; kingdom Pseudomonadati; phylum Pseudomonadota; class Alphaproteobacteria; order Hyphomicrobiales; family Phyllobacteriaceae; genus Mesorhizobium; species Mesorhizobium sp. WSM4845. The sequence goes on along the minus strand of NZ_JBVVQA010000041.1, from coordinate 6,493 downwards.
ACAGCGCGCCGGCATCGGCGGTCACGTTCGGCCGGCTTTCGTAGATGACGCCGACAACGCCGAGCGGCGTGCGCACGCGCTCGATATGCAGGCCGTTCGGCCGGTCCCATGCGGCAATGACATCGCCGACCGGATCGCGCAGCCCGGCGATTTCACTGATGCCGTCGGCCATGGCACGGATGCGGCCGGGATCAAGCTTCAGCCGGTCCATGAAAGAAGCCGAAAGCCCCGACTGCTCGCCATTTTTGATGTCGATGGCGTTGGCGTCGAGAATATCCTGCTCGTGGCGAAGGATCGCCTGCGCCATACCGATCAACGCGGCGTGCTTGCGCTCGGCTGTGGCGACGGCCAGCGGTCGGGCGGCAGCGCGGGCGCGGCGGCCGATATCGGCCATCAGCGCCACCGTATCGTCCCGGGATTTTTCATGCAGCTTCAGCATGGCTCATCCTCCGCTATTCACCTCGTCACCGACCGCTTGGTCAGCGGCCTGTACTTGGTCGCCGGCCTGTACTTGGTCACTAGAATGGCTCACCACAAGGTCGTCGCGGTGGATCATCGCCGATCGCGCTTCATAGCCGAGCACCGTTTCGATCTCGGCTGTTTTCAAGCCAGCGATCCTTACGGCATCGGCGGCATCGTAGGCAACCAATCCGCGCGCGATCTCGCGGCCTTCGGGCGACAGGATCGCCACCGTGTCGCCGCGCGAGAAATTGCCGCTGACCAGCTTGACGCCGGCCGGCAGCAGCGACTTGCCCGACAGCAGCGCGCCGATGGCGCCGGCATCGACTGTCAGCCGGCCTGCCGGTTCGAGCTGCCCGGCGATCCATGTCTTGTAGCCCTTGACCGGATTGGCGCTCGGCCGGAAGAACGTCGCCCGCTCGCCACGCTCGATCGCCAGCAGCGGCGACAGCCGCGTGCCTGATGTGATGATCATGGCAGTGCCGGCGGCGGTGGCGATCTTGCCGGCGTCGAGCTTGGTGCGCATGCCGCCGCGTGAAAACTCCGAAGCGGCCGCACCCGCCATCGCCTCGATGTCAGGCGTGATGCGGTCGACGACAGCGACGAACCTGGCATGCTGGTCGCGCGCCGGCGGCGCCGTGTAGAGCCCGTCAATGTCGGAGAGCAGCACCAAAAGGTCCGCGCCCATCATCGTCGCCACCCGCGCCGCCAGCCGGTCATTGTCGCCATAGCGGATTTCGGAGGTCGCCACCGTATCGTTCTCGTTGATGACCGGCACCGCCTTCATCTTGAGCAGCGTCGAGATCGTCGCGCGCGCATTGAGATAACGGCGGCGCTCTTCGGTGTCGCCGAGCGTCAGCAGGATCTGGCCCGATTTCAGGCCGCCCTTGCCGAGCGCATCCGACCAGGCGCCGGCCAGCGCAATCTGCCCGACGGCCGCCGCCGCCTGGCTTTCCTCGAGCTTCAGCGCCCGCTTGCCGAGGCCCAAAATGGTGCGGCCAAGCGCGATGGCGCCGGACGACACGACGAGGATCTCGGCGCCATTCTCGGCCAGCACTGAAATGTCGTCGGCAAGCGAGGCCAGCCAGTCGCGCTTCAGCCCCGCCGTGCGGTCGACAAGCAGCGCCGAGCCGATCTTGACGGTGATGCGCCGGTATTTTTTCAGCGACTGCGCGGCCATCGCTATCTCCAGCGCGTCTCGACCGGAGCGGCGACAGCTTCGCGCGCCTCGGCGACGACCGTCATCAGTGCGCGCAGAACCGCCTCGACGCCTTCGCCGGTGACGGCGGACAAAAGCATCGGCGCGCGGCCGGCGGCGCGTTTCAGCGAAGCGACCTTCTTCTTGCGCGCGTCGGCATCGAGCGTGTCGACCTGGGAAAGTGCGACGATCTCGACCTTCTCGACCAGCCCATGGCCATAGGCGTCGAGTTCGGCGCGCACGGTCTTGTAGGCCTTCCCCGGATTTTCTTCCTGCGCCGAGACGAGGTGCAGGAGGACCCGCGTGCGTTCGACATGTCCGAGGAATCGGTCGCCGATGCCGACGCCTTCATGCGCGCCTTCGATCAGGCCGGGAACGTCGGCGATGACGAACTCGCGCCCGTCGATACGGGCCACACCGAGGCCCGGATGCAGCGTGGTGAAGGGATAGTCGGCGATCTTCGGCTTCGCTGCGGTGACGGCGGCGAGGAAAGTCGACTTGCCGGCATTGGGCAGGCCGACCAGGCCGGCATCGGCGATCAGCTTGAGCCGGAGCCAGATGTTGAGCTCTTCGCCCGGCTGGCCCGGATTGGCGCGGCGCGGCGCTTGGTTGGTCGAGGTCTTGAAATGCTGGTTACCGAAGCCGCCATTGCCGCCCTTGGCCAGCAGGAAACGCTGGCCGACGACGGTCAGGTCGCAGATCAGCGTGTCGTTGTCCTCGGCAAAGACCTGCGTTCCCGCCGGCACTTTCAGCGTCACGTCGGCGCCCTTGGCGCCGGTCATGTTGCGGCCCATGCCGTGCGTGCCGGTCTTGGCCTTGAAATGCTGCTGGTAGCGATAATCGATCAGCGTGTTCAGCCCATCGACCGCCTCCACCCAGACGTCGCCGCCGCGGCCGCCGTCGCCGCCGTCGGGACCGCCGAACTCGATGAACTTTTCGCGTCGGAACGACACCGATCCGGCGCCACCATCGCCGGAGCGGACATAGACCTTGGCTTGATCGAGAAATTTCATCGTATTGCTGAGTTTCTGCTAACGGCCTTGCGGCATTGCTCTAACGTTTGGCACTGCTCTAAACCAAGGCGGGGCGAAGGGCGAGGCTGTTTATCAACATGGCCCGAGTCTGAACATGGTCCGAGTCTGAACATCGCCGGAGTCGCAATGCAGCTTGTAACCTACAACATCCACTACGGCGTCGGTCTTGACGGCCGCTACGATGTCGGCCGCATCGCCGATGCCGTGCGCGGCGCCGACGTGATCGCGCTGCAGGAGGTCTCGCGCAACAACCCCAACAATGGCGGCCGCGACATGGTGGCCGAGCTTGGCGAGGCGCTGCCCGAATATTTCGCCGTCTACGGCAGCAATTTCGAGGCCAATGTCGGCTCGCGTCTGGAAAACGGCCGCGCCATCACCACCACTTTCCAGCTCGGCAACATGGTGCTGTCGAAAACCCCCGTTCATCTGTCGCGCAATCTCCTCTTGCCGCGCAGCCGCAGTTTTGAAGTGATGAATTTCCAGCGCGGCGCGCTGGAGGCGCTGATCGAGACGCCGCTTGGCTTCGTCCGCTTTTATTCCACCCATCTCGACCACCGCAGCCCGGTCGAACGCGCCAGCCAGATCCGGTTTCTGCGCCGGCGCCTGTTGAACTATGCGATCGAGGGCGGCGCGCTGTCGGGCGTCGCCGAGGTCGGCCTGCCGGACCTGCCTTGTCCCGAAGGCTTCGTCGTCATGGGCGACTTCAACATGCTGGCCGGATCGCCGGAATATGTCGAATTCGCCGGCCGCCTGGATCACGAATTCGGCATGCCGGTAACCGCGGATCTTGCCGTCGATGCCGCCCTGCGCCTTGCCGCCGCAGGCGCCGATCTCGTCACCTGGGTCGACCCCAAGCGGCCTGGCGACGCCAGCCGCCACAAGCGCATCGACTATGTCTTCACCAGCGCCTCGCTGGCCAAATCGCTGAAGCGCCTGTGGGTCGACCGGCAAGCAGTCGGTTCGGACCACTTGCCGGTCTGGGTCGAGATGGTTTGACCAGCGTCCGTCAGAAATGCACCCAGTTCCGCAGGCTCGTCCAGGTCTTGCGATCGAGACGGTAGCGCTCGACCGGCACCTGGCCGGCGACGATCGAGTTCAGCATGCCCTGGCCGGCATATTGGAAGCCGCATTTGTGGATGACCCGGCGCGAGGCCGGATTGATCACCCGCGTCGAGGCATGCAGCACCTGGATCGACGTCCTCTGGAAGGCGAGGTCGACCAGCGCATGCGCGGCCTCCGTCGCATAGCCGCGCTTCCAGTATGGCTCGCCGATCCAGTAGCCGAGCTCCAGCCCGCGATCGGTGGTGTTGAGGCCGGCGCATCCGACGAAGGTTTCGGTGCCGGCCAGGGTCAAGGCATAGGCAATGCCGGCCCGGCGCGATGCCGTCATCGCGAGGAAGGCGCGTGCCTCGGCCTCGCCATAGGGGTGCGGCATGCGGGCCAGCATTTCGGCGACATGGCGATTGTCGGCGAGCGCCACCAGTTGCTCGATGTCACTTTCGCGCGGCGCCCGCAGGACCAGCCGCTCGGTCACCAGGACCGGACAATCTATCGCGTAACTTTCACCGTCTGTGTCATCCGCTTCGGCAACCATGTCAGTCCTCCAGGCAAGAAAAAGGGGAGATGGAAACCCATCTCCCCTGATCCATTTCCTGGCTTGGCCAGACACCGGTTCCCGAGATGGGTGCCGGTGTTCTCGTGCGGAACCGGCTACTCCGCGGCCTTGGTCATCGGGTTCACCGATACGTAGGTTCGGCCATTGGCTTTTTTATTGAAGGTGACTGCGCCAGCTTCGAGCGCAAACAGCGTGTGATCCGTGCCAATGCCGACATTGGTGCCGGGATGCCACGTCGTGCCGCGCTGACGAATAATGATGTTGCCCGGAATCACGGCTTCGCCGCCGAATTTTTTCACGCCGAGCCGCTTGGAATGGGAGTCGCGACCATTGCGCGACGAACCGCCAGCTTTCTTGTGTGCCATCTAACTAACTCCGATGCGCCGCTAGGCGCTTAAAGGGTCTTATGAACGCGTTCGCGTTCCGTTTCAAGTCCGAACCGGCGACGATCGCGCCGGCCCGCTTTACTTCTTCGCCAAATCTTTGGCCTGCTCGCGCCAGTCCGTGATCTGGTCGGCGCTGAACGGCATATGCTCGTCGATCTTGGCGATATCCTTGTCCGACAGCTTGGCGATCTGGGCGAAGGTCGTGATGCCCTGCTCGTTCAACTGGCCGGCCGCAACCGGGCCGATGCCCTTGATCACGGTCAGATCGTCCGGCTCGCCCTTCGGCGCTTTGAACAGCGGCGCGGCGGCGGTTTCAGTTGCCTTGGCTTCCTTCTTCGGCGCAGCCTCTGCCTCGGTCTTTGGCGCGGCTTCAGCCTTCGTCTCGGCCTTTGCGGCAATCTCGGCCTTCGCCTCGGCCTTCGCCTCGGCCTTGGCCTTGGCCGCGGCCTTCTTCGTCGGCTTGGCGCCGCCCAACAGGATCTCGGCGATCCGCACGGTGGTCAACAGCTGGCGATGGCCGATCTTGCGGCGCGAATTCTGCCGGCGGCGCTTCTTGAAAGCGATGACGGTGCGGTTCTTGCCCTGCTCGACGACTTCGGCGGTGACCAAAGCGCCGTCGACGAACGGCGCGCCAAACGTGACATTCTCGCCCTCGCCATGCGCGAGCACGTGGCTGATCTCGACGATGTCGCCGACCTGGCCTTCGACTTTTTCGATCTTCAGGAGATCGTTGGCGGCGACGCGATACTGCTTGCCGCCCGTTTTGATGACTGCGAACATTTTTTGCCTTTCGCTGTTCGGTCGGCCTTGACGAACCGCTTCAGCGGTTCGGCCGTCTTTTTGTCAGTCTGCGGGTTCAAAAAGCAAGCGGCGCGGAAGAGCCCTCCACGCCGATTGCGCGCTGTCCCTAGCCGAAGGTGCGGCGCGAGTCAAGGCAAACGGCCGAAAGCAAGCCGGTGCCGTTGGCACAAGCGGCAGAGGTATCGAGGGAGGAGCCATACGGCCCGGAGAGAAGCCTGATATCAGGCAGATTGGCCCTTGTAACCTGTCCGTCCAGCCGTTATCTAGTGCGCCGCGCCGGCAACGGCGGACCATGACCGCGGAGAGGTGGCAGAGTGGTCGAATGCACCGCACTCGAAATGCGGCATGGGTGCAAGCCCATCGGGGGTTCGAATCCCTCCCTCTCCGCCATACGACATTGTTTGCACTGATAAAAATCAAAGAATAGGTTGCGCGCCCGCCATAAAGCCCGCCTACCGAAAACGCCGTATTCGCGGCACGTCAGCTTACGACACAAATATGCGGGGTTCATGCTTCGACCTGGTAGATGGCAGAGATCAACTTCGGCCTCGCTAAGCGAAGTCGTGGGGTAGCGACAACGGAATCAGGATAGGCGACTAACACCCCGTGCCGGGTCAACCTCGCCGTCGGGAAGTACCGATCGGTGCGGACCCAAGCGGATTCACCCTTGTCGGCGGCGGACGCCGGCGGTGGCGGTCAGCACCCGAGCAGGCTTCCCATTGTTGACGTCCGCTGCGCATCTGCGGCGACCGTTGCCATGTCCTCTGCTCCCGGGTTGACGGTGGTGTAGACGAGGAGCACTCTCGAGTGTCAGCAGATGTGGTCAGGTTGAGTGTCGGCGAGTAGCAGAGGTCCAGCAACCATGACTTTGAGGCGAACCAGAGCTTACGCCGCATCCGGCTTGGTTCTAGCGATTTGCACTGTGTTTGCTTGGCAGAACGCCACTGCTGCTCACAATTGCCACGCAGCCGCGACGCCTGGCGTCAATTGGCACGAGTGT
>NZ_JBVVQA010000040.1:3957-53066 GCF_055811455.1 Mesorhizobium sp. WSM4845 | reverse complement strand
TTTCTCTTCATCAGTCCGTCCTTCAATCGAGGCCGGACTCTAATCTCAGATGGAGGAAATTACCCGTGGCAGGTCAAGATGGATACCGTCCGCACCTGCGCTGTCGCCCGCCGTTCCATGATCCGGCTTAGTACCTTTGGGGACTGCGCGTCCGCTTCCCTAGCCATCAGCCCACTCAAAGCGCTCCTTCAGGCCATTCAAATTTCCGAAAGGTACAATTCTACGGTGCTGAAGCATTCCAACCACAATACCGGGATGAATTCTAACCTCATCTGCAAACGCTCTTACTTCACGTTCCGATTTTGGACGAGTTGCCTTAAACTCAGCGAAACGCTTTCGCCCGACTAGAATTTCTTCGGCCCATGCTCGCTTTCGTGATCCAAAACCATGCGCACCGCGCGGGCGCGCACCTCGGGAGAAAACCTGTTAGTCGTCTTGCTCATGATGGCTCCACCTTCTCAAGGTTTGGAGCCTCCGGCAAACCCGGCGCGGTTCAATGCGATTGAAGAGTTTGACGCTGCGCTGCCCGAGATGGAGATCAACGAAAATGTGTCACGTGAGTTTGACGAGGGCGATTGGTCCCTCGGCAGCGAGCTCGAAGTGTTGGCTCCTCGAGACATTCTCCGCGGCTTCCTCGTTCCTATTCGCAATGCGGCCACCGGAGTGCCGGTCACGTTGAAAGTCTTCGCCTTCCTCACCATCAATGATTGCAAAGACATTTTGGATCGCCACCTCCATCAAGGTATCCACTATCACTATGCCCTTGCCGACAACACACACACCACCACGATGGTCTGCTGGGATACGCGATGGATGCCTGGCCCGAAGCATCACAATCAGATCCCCCTTTGTTTCACGAGCTCCATGGGAAGGGAGCGAAGTCTGCTAGCGCTAGGCCGGGAAGATGGGGCGATGAGAAACGCAAGTCGATACGAGACGCCTGCGCTCCCGATCTCCTAAAATGGCCCATCGGCGAATTCCGCTGTGCCTCGGACCAGTCATCGCCGGTTTGGCCCAGAGCGCTTCACTGACGCCGCGACTTCCGCAGCCTGCTAAGACAAAACGCCGGAAAGACACGTAGCCCCATCTGACTGGCGCTAAGTCGATTGTCGGAAGTCGCAAAACATCATTTACGGAACAGCGACAAGCGGATCGGACGCAAGGACTGCCTCCTCGATACTGGCGGGGTCTATACAACCGAAACGCTGGGCTAACACTGGTAATTTGCGTCTATCCTTAGACGCCCGTCGGCTCACGCGACCCAAAAGGCCAAAGCGGGGGAACTTTGCCCGCGCGGTTAGTCACCGAGCCCAAAGCTCCAGGTCAATGGAATCGACGGCGGCAAGACCGGCGCTCGAGTCCCCAGGACACGCGAGCGTGAGTTGAATAGACAGGGTGACTGGAGCATAGGATGCGCCCTCCGTTCCGCCGGTCGACGGCCAGGCTTCCGCGGGGCTGTAGAGGGTTCTGACGAATTCGACACTGTTGGCCGCATCTTCAAGTGGAGCGACAAACGTTTGGCCGTCGATCCCTCGAGCTAATCCAAACTGAACAGTTGCTCGCCCACCATCGGTTAGTGCCAGTTGACCTCTAAAGTCTGCCCGAGTCGCTTTCCAATCGGTTTTGGCTGGGATTTTCGCATCAATTGATCCCACGAAAACGGCTGTAGCAGCTTTCTGCCCATTTCCCTCGCACCGCGCATCAAGACCTTCCAGCAGAATCGATAGAGACCGCCCATCTGGAGACTTGACAACAGCAGCAACCCGCGCCTGAGCCGGAACGCTGGCCAGTTGCGATAACTCGCCCCATTCTACAATAGCCGGCTGTGGTAGGTCTGCCATACCCCCTCCAATTTGCTACAAAAGCGATATCTTGCGGACAGATCGTTCGTGCGCTTGTTTGAAACTAACAAATTGGGTAATATTCCAGATTACAAATTGTTTCAAGTATATGGATTTGTAGCGATGTCCAACCGGAAGTTCCGTTCTGGTACTGCGTTTTTCCTGTTCGGCATGAGCATATTTCCTTATGCGCCGGCAAATGCACAAGAAGCCGACTCTGCTGCCGCGCCCGCTATACAGCGGCCGACCGGCTTCAACTTGAATGACAAGGATCTTCTCGACCGTTTCGATGCTTTTCGCCTCGATGCCGGCAAGCTCAACCCGGGCGGCCGCGATGTCGTTATACCCAAGGCGTTGCAAGAGCAATTCATCGATGTGATAGGCCGAACCGGCGTTAGCACAAACGACAATAGCGATTTCTTTGTGCCGCCGGATTCGCCTGCGATCCGGCAGAACGATGATGTCATCGCCAAACTGGCTGAAACCGCCAAGGTGAGGATCGACGCCAAAGTCTGGGAAGGTTCCTCCATGCAGACGATCTACGGGCGTCTTCTGAACGAATACGACCCCGCCATCACGCCAGGGTTCGCGAAAAGCCAAGACAGGCAATTTTTTGAGGGCGCCCAGGATCTGCTGAAGAACATGCCCGGCTATTCCATGCATGTTGTGAACAGCGATTCGCAGCAAGGCACCGGCTATTTCACCCGGCCTGGTTATAGTGGCACGCCGATTTTTGCCGGAGGCGGGCAAGGGGAGGCCTTTCCAAAGACTCCCCCATACATCGTTGACAAAACCGGTCTGCTTCCCGGTGTTGGTGTCATCGTGCAGCGCGATCAGCTCAAGCAAGCAGCTTCCGGTTGGGAGCTGACAACGACCAACGTGAATCTCGCCTTCAACGGTACCCGTTACCCGCCGTGCGAGGATGAGGAAAGCTTCATGTATCGTTATCGTGCCAGTCCGCGCCTGGAAGGCCGGGTCTGTACTGCTTTCCTGCTGGACTCGAACAGCCGACTCGTCACGGCGCGCCATTGCATGCACGACACCAGCCAGGCGATACCGTTAGGTGCTGGCGATAACCCCTCGCTGATCAACGTTCAGACCGGCCAATACGCGGTTGTCTTCGGCTTTCAGGCGCGTGACACTTCGACGGGCCAGCCGCCGACCACCTTCCCGCCGGAAAATGTGTATTTTTTCAGCCAAGCTGCAACGACCAACTTGGTATTCAATTCCGACATAATCGAGCTTGATCTCGACCGGCCGGTTCCGAGCGATGTGGCGACGCCTTTCAAGAGAGATGATCGGCCTTTGGATATGTCGTTGGCTTTGCTCAAACTAACAGTCGCAGGCTATCCCGTCGGCATGCCTCTCAGCATAGACGCCGAGGAATCGCATTTGACGACGCTCGGCAAATATGGCCAATTCTTCGTCGGTGGCGACAATTATCACGGCGATTCCGGGGCGCCGGTCTTCGATTCCGATACAGGCAGTGTGATCGGACTGATGGTCGGTGGATTGAGCGACTTCAACCTGGATCCCAAAAAAGTCCCCGCTTGCTACATTGCCAATCGAACCGCAAATCCAAAGGATTCGCAGGAGGCGGCACTGCACCTCAAATCGTACCTCGCGCCCTGAACCCTTTGAAGTGGGCTACCTTACCTTTGCCCGATTGAGGTTTGTCCATCGCGCGTTGGCTTATGGCGGAGGACCTTCGGCGGCCAGTTCGGACTGTGTCACGAGCCCTACCGGAATCCCTTCGCGCAACAGCCAGTTTACCACGTCCGAATTTCCGACTGAGGTATAGATGCCGCCGCCGCCGCAATTAAGGCCTGGAATGTTCTTGGTGCCGGCCATGGCGCGAGACGTAATGCCGACCAGAATGTTTTCCAGCGCGATACTTTCTTCCTTTCTCGTCTTGCGGCGAAAGGCGAATACCGGCCCACCGCTATCGCCTTCGCAGGTGTCGACTTTCTCGCCGTCGCCGGGCGCCACTGCCAGCGCGAATTCACGGAACGGCCGGCATATTGAACGCGCCGCCGTACCGGAGGAACAAAAAAACGAGTAGATTGGCACCTGGCCGATGCGTGGCGTCTTCTGCACGATTCCGTTTTCATCACGCCCAAAACCTACGACGGCGAGTTTTCTCACATCAGGCTGCTGCTCCAGGTCGAGGATGTGAACGATGCGTGGCGCGTGTCCGGGATATCTGTCGTTCAGCCACATGAGCGCGAGATCCCGCGAAGCCTGCGTGTCGAGCGGGGCCAGGCAGGAGAAACCCGGATATGGCCTGACATAGCCGTTGAGGGTATACTCCTTCGTCGGTTTATCAGATTGACCCGAAGGCAAGGTGAAGATGAAATCGCTGCCGCAGGAGCAATGGCCGGCAGTAAGGACGGTCTGGTCGCCAATCATAACGCCCGTGCACTGATTCGGGCCCCGAGGCGTGCTGAAGTTGATGCGGACGAGCGAGCTGAATTCCTTGTTCCAATCGGCCGGTGCGCCGTCTGCCACCTTTATTTCGATGCCGCCTTGGCTCGGGTCAAGCGGCGGGGCGTCTTCAGATTCGCCACGCTGAACTGTAAGGTAATCATGAAGAATGACGTCTCCCGCCATGGCCGGATAGGTCAGCATAGCCAGAGCAACGGCCATGCCGATCGTCCTTGAGGCGGACATGCTATTGCCCCTCCGCCACAATCCGGTTGCAGAGCTCCAGTCCGTTCGGATCGTTGGCGAAGCGCTGGTCGAGCATGCAGTTGGCGACCGCTGCACTGCGTCCATCGACTTGCAGCGCGTTGCGGTTGCCGCCAGCCTGGATGACCTGCACAGGTGGTGCCTCACCGGTGGCCACTACTGCCGTCCGCGGCGTGATGATGGTCTGCTTGGCCCGTTCATACTCGTCGATCGCCTTGATCAGCTGCGAGTTGGCTGCGATCAGCTTCTGTTCGTTCTGTGCCTGGTTGAGCCTTATCGTCAATGCTCGCATTGGAACCTGAACGACGATCTGAACCGCCCGTACAACCACATCGGCAACCGCATTCAGCTCGCTTTTCTTGGCGATGGTGATGTCACTTGGCACGCCGTGATCGAAAGTGACGTCCGTCACGCGCTCGACGAAAAGCGACCGCTTGATTTCCAACAGGAAGAGGGGGGCTCCGTTTGGAAGTTGCAGATCGACCGCGCGCTGCTGGTACCAAGGGAATCTGTTGTAATCGCGCGAGGTGGGGTCATCCCGTTTCATGACGACCAGCGTGTAACCGATGGCTGGCCGGTAGAGGATGCCGCGCTTGGTGAAGGCCACGGGATCCGGTAGGGCCTCCTCGCCGAGCGGATCCTTCAAGTCGAAATGCGGCGCGGCGCTGGGGTACCCTGTCTCGGAACATAGGTCGTTCGACCACGCCGGAGCAAAGACATTTTCGCGCGCGTCGATGAACACGCAATAGCCGATCTTCTTCAAGCTTGCGTTGATCATACGCATCTGACTGTAATCGAACGGATCAAGCTCGAAATCGGCGTAGACGACCGTCTTGCCGTCGGTCGAAATCTTGGAATCGAGATCTACAGAACGGCCACCAGCAGCGGTAGCTGCCGCTGCATCGCCTGCCGCCTCCAGTAACGAGATCGTAATGTCCTTGGATTTGTCGACGCTGCGGTTGGCGATGCGCGTAAGCGCTTCGCTGGCGCCATCCTTCTGGATGCCCAGCGCATCCTCGGCAAAGGCTGAACCGAGATAATCGAGACAGTAAGGACCATAAGCCGGATCGGTGACCCATTTAATGGACCGGGCGAGAACATCGAAACGCCGCTGCTCGCCTTCGCTTTCGACCACCTGCAGCTCAATTATGCCCTTCGGCAGTGAATAAGAACTCGCGGAGCCGAGGCAGCCCTGGCCGTCGGCTTGGTCTTCGGGTGCGTAGTTCTGCGTATCGAGCACGGCCGTGCAGCCGCCCATGGTAAGGAGCATGACCAAAAGAGCGCCGTAAAGCCGGTGCATCACTTCTCCTTGCTGTCCTGGAAATCCGCGAAGCTTTGATCGAAATACGCGCTGAAGGCCGGACCGTCCTTGCCGTTGAGCTTGTCGCAGATCGAATTGATTTCCTTTTCGCTGATGCTGACTGTGGGCTCCTTGATGTCAGGCGCGCCGGTGGCCGCAGCAAATTCATCCGTGTTGCTGTAGACCAACTCTCCGTCTCCGTCGGCCGTGTCGTTCTCGCCGGCAAGCTTGGTGATCGCCTCAACATTGCGGTCGAGTTGCGCCTGCTTCAGCTCGATGAGGCGGTTCTGCATTTCAATGACCTGCCGCTCGGCGTCGTAGACGGTCTGGCTCTTCTGCAGCAGGGCGATCTCCGCCGAAATCGTTGCCGAAGGAAGCTGGACCAGTCCGGAAACAAGTTCCACGATCGGCGTCACAGCGCCCTGCACCTCGCTACCTTTTACCAAGCAGACATTGCGCAGGCGGCCCTGTTCGAAGATCAGCGCCGTCTTCTTGACGGCCAGAAAGGCCCTGTTGATGCGAAGCGCCAGTACCGGTGAAATGTTTTCCATTTCGATGTAGATGGTCCTACCGGGCCGCCATTCGCCGTGGCCGAGAGCGTCGGGATTGACAAATATAGTGACCGGATAGGAGATACGCGGACGGTAATATATGGCCGGGACGTTCTTGATCGGAGCATTGCGTATGGCGGCGATCTGGGCCTGCTTCGGCGATGGATTCGCCCTGCCGACATCGACGGGATCGTCGCAATATCTGCCGTATTCGACAGTGTCCGTGTTGAAGCTGAAATCAGCAAGCGCGATACAGAATCCATAGCGTCGCATCGACTTGTTCCACTGAGCCATGGATTCCGCATCAAACGGGTCTATGGTCGGTTCGAGCACGGTAGTCCATTTACTGTCGTCACTCACGTCGGCGGCACGGCCGGAAATGAACCCGGCGTTTCCGGACAGATAGATGAAGATCGCGCGAATGATCTTGGTCAGGACCACGCCCGTCATATCGACGGAATGTGAGGCAACAAGATCGAGGAACCCGCCCGAAGTGCGCGCGGCGGCGGCGAGCGTGACAGAATCCGACGTCCGACGCACCTGCACCTTGTCGTCGGCAAAGCCGTTCTCGAGGAAGTCTAGGCAAAATGTGTAGCGCTGAGGATCATCGGGCACCCGCAGTTCCTTAACCTGCTGCAGGACACTGACCTGGCTTTCCAGATTCTGTCTTATCGCAAAGACCAGCTTGGTCTTGGGCAGCACATAACTGCCCAGGCTGCTCTCGCAGTTTCGGTCCGGAACCGGATAGTAGCCGTTCGGCTCGAAAACGGGTGATGTCTCGACCACGCTGCAGGATGTGGCGAAGAGCACCGCCACGACTACGGAACTCAGAGAGCGAAAAAACGCGGGTCGCGTCATGGAGTGCGAGCGCATGCGATCTCCATTTCCGTGCTTTGCAAAACGACGGGCTTTGGCATACCCGGCGCCATAAGCTCGCCGGGCTTCACCCTGACATTGCGTGTCCACAGGTCCTCACCGCCGATCTGGCAATCATAGGAAACGACCGCGCCACGGTCCCGCGCCTCGACGAAGGGAACAGGATTATAGCCGCACAGCTTGGTTTCGAAGGCGTCAGGCAAATTGCATTTCATGCCTGCTTCGCAGCGGGCACGCATCGTCGACGTGGCATCACACATGCGGATCGAGGAAGCGGAAGCGCCGATATCACCGTAATAGGCATAGTAGATGTGAACGCGCGGCGTGAGCGCGATCGTCACCTTGTCGATTGCCGCGCGCAGTGCCTTCAGATCGGTGAACGCCTTGGGGCTGGCGGCCGCGCCATCCTGGATGAGTTGTGGCGTCCCCTGCGTGACCTTTTTGGTCAGCGCCACGGCATCATCCTTGACCTGGCCAAGAAACAAATCGTCGGCTGGCAAGTTTTTTGCCAGGGTGTCGATGGCACTCCTGGCCTTGGTGATAAGGTTTTGATCCTTCAGGAATATCGTTGCCGCGGCCTGTTCCGCCGCGATCTTGATGACAAGGTCCAGACGGAGACCCGCCTCCGCAGCCGTGACTTGATAAAGCTTGTCGTTGAGCATTGCACGAAGCGAGTTGAGGGCGCTGCGCACGTCGGAATTGTTTAGCACGGGCGGCTCGGCATTTTTAACCAGCGCCTCGATTTTCGGAGCCAGCTTCGTGAGTAGCGCCGAAGCATCGTATTCGTTCGCGCGGTCGATATAGGCTGGGATGAAAACATTCAGATTCTGCGCGGCATCCGTCGGAAGGCCTTTTCCGGGATTCTGGGCAGCGTAGGTCGACAAATATGTTTCGACGACCGCCATAGCCGAGCAGAAGTCCGCCAAGTCTTTCGGCCGGGCAGCATCAGAATCCTTGCACATCGCCGCGGCGACGGGCGTCGAGACGAAAGACACCCACGCTGCAGCAAGCACTGTGAGTGCAACCTTAACCATCGCAATATTCACCACCCCCAAATCTGCATCAACTATAAGCAAACGGCGTCATCATGAACAGTAGGTCCAGGCGCGCCAGTCAAATACATCTGTGGATAACGCTCAGACGTCGGCTAAATCTTCTAGCGAGTAATTTAGTTGGCAGCCAACGCATTGATTGGCACCGACAGCACGAGGCAAGCGGTCGCTCCAGCAAGTTCTAGGAATTGCTGGAGTTGGAGCGGACTAGAACTCATTGGGGCGATACCTTGCGAGGCCACCAAGGCCGTCGCTTTCAGACCATGCGCATTCCCGTTTTTTAATCCCGCGCCCAAGATTGAACCCCGCATTTAAGCGGAAAAACGACTTCTACCGCTCGAAGAAGTGCCGTACTATCAAAACTTCGAACGTTTCGATCCCGACCATCGATCAACCTGCCGTTGCTAGATAGCATTACGGCATCTAATGCGGATCTCGCTAGGAAGCAAAACGTGGGCTCAACGGTAAGTGACCTGGCGCTGGCGTATGCAAAAAACTATTGGGACGCGGGCAACCAGTTGGTTGTTCTTATGTTTGGCTTGGCCTTTGCCGTTTACTACGCTCTGATCCAATACGACGAGGTACGTCGCCTCGTCTCCAAGTACAATTTTCGACTTATACGTCTAGCCGTAATCAGCAACGTGGGTTTATTAATGTTTCTTTGTTTAATGAGTGCGCAAGAGTTAGCGCTTGCCAGGCTCGTAGGCCCAGGCTCCGCCGAAGGCGACACCATAGTGTGGGCGATAGAGGTTGGATTCTGCATAAGAGCGGCTCTACTTGTCGGAAACACACTTCTCTATATAATAGTCTTGAGATTTGTTGGACAAAAGGTTGACCCAACCACGGGTAAAGCGATCGCTCCTGTGACTTAGTATATTTTCGCAACGTTCGACATCGGATAAAAGTGATATTACATTCTGGTGTTACAACATAGGATAAAACAATTTATCTCACTCTGGCGTTCCCGTGCTTATGAGTAACACACCATAATAAAACTTATAAGTCCCAACATCAGTTTTGTATACATACAAGCAGCGGTCGTCGACTTTAGAGCCATATTTTAAAACTCGGCAGTATTTGTCGCCGTCGATTTTCCACGTACCGTGAACATTAGAAACAGCCATTCTCCCATGCGTTCCGGACACCACAATCAATTTACTGGCGGAGGTCCAATGTATCACTCCTGAGAACCCTCCAATTATAGTGCCAACAAATCGCATTTTGTTTCCCAGTAAGGTTCGTTTGATTTCACTGCCTTTAAGTTTCTCGGAAGCGGCGTTCGCCGCACTTGTCGCGCCGACGACGATGCATGCCATCAACACAAAACCAATCTTTCTGACCGTTATCATCGACATCTCCCTCTGTTGCCCCGACGGACCCATTTTTCTTAGCAACTGATGGGTGCGCGTCGACGCCTTGCTAGTCGAAAGGGGATTAGGTAGGGGAGCCCGCATGTTAGCCTGCAGCAAGGGGTAGCTTACGAGGCTCACAGGTTTCAGTCTAGGCTCAGGACCCATTAAAGGGATACACAGGATAACGGCGTTCTGATTCATTGGCGGCGCAAGGGGGGCGCCATGCTGGCTTCGATCAATGGGTCCTGAGTCTCAGTCGCCTGCTCGTATTTCTGACTCAGTAAAAACCGATGCCTGAGTTCAAGACGGTGGCAATGGCAATGCCCCAGGAAAAGCGCACCAGGATGATGAATGGCCATGGCGGCACGATGCAAGGCCGGTGAGCGAAAAGAGGGACGAAATAGCGAAACGAGACCCGAAGCGGCTTCCGCGCGGTGATCAGGTATCTGGGCGCTTTCTGAGCGCAGAGCACCGGCTTAGAAGGCCGGAAGAAATTCAATTTCGTCTGCGATAGGTCTAACTTTGAGCCGGCAATAGCAGGGGGAACATTTAGAGAAACTTTGAACTGAAAGCCGTGGTCAGACGCACCATCCGACGCCTTTGTACACGAAAAATGTCTTGACTTCTCCGGCGAACAGGCGGAGCAAGCCAAAAAGGGTGGGGGCAAGCTATAATGAACTATGCTGCGCGTCAGGCGTACTATCGAGAAATCGAAAAGACGCGCGGCTCCAAAGTAATCGCCTTCGTCAATGGCGAGCGACTTGGCCTGCAGACCATAATAGCTGGCGACGCCATAGAGCCCTTCGTGGCTCTGCTCGACACTATCGGTCCGACGAAGAAACTATCTTTGATCCTGGACACGAACGGAGGCCTCACCTCGGCGGCATGGCGTTTGATCCATCTGCTACGTTCTTTTGGTGACGAGATCGAGATAATTGTGCCAGCAAAAGCAATGAGCGCTGGCACTCTCATGGCTCTGGGCGCCGATAAAATCGTGATGACCAAACAGGCTGCGCTTGGACCCATTGATCCGAGCTTAGAAAATCATGCACTAAATCCGATCATCAGCACCGGAGAGCGCGTCCCGGTCAGCGCAGAAGCAATACGTGGGTATCTTAGCGAGATCAAAAAGGATGTGACCGACCCAGTAGCCCTTGCGTCGATTTGGACCCATCTGGCGACTCAGATCCATCCTCTAGTACTCGGGCAGATATTCCGTCTCGGAGGCCAAATACGTTCGATGGCTAAGTCGCTGATCAAAGGCCAGGTCAAAGACGAGAAGCAGCAGAACGACATCATCGACTTACTTTGCTCTGACTCAGGTAGTCATGACTATACCATAAATCGTCGGGTTGCCGCGGAGATTGGTCTTGCAGTCGAGAAACCCGGTGACGAGTTATACAAGATTCTATCTAGCATAACGAAATCTTATCACTCTGAGCTCAAAACTCTCGAGCCGTTTAGCCTACAAGGCCTACTGGCGGGCGCACCACATGCGCAGTATACCTTGGTGAGAGGGTTGATTGAGGCGACGGAAGCAGGCTGCTACGGTTACGTCACGCAAGGGGAAGTGGCAGCGCCAGTGGCCGCTGGAGCGCCGATAGGAAGCACAAAAACGTTCGAAGGATGGAGGAAGTTGCCGTGACACAGACCTCTGATGGAAGCAAAATCTTTCGCATGAACGCCGACGCGCCGAGCGCCCGCTCCGACAATGTGAGCGGCTTATCCGCAGACAGTCAGCGGTGGGGACATCAATCATCCGCCTCTGAACCGAACTGGAGCGTGGCCCAACCAGGGTTCACGATGCCGCCTGAGACTGGAAAGATTCGAAATTAGCGGCTCGTCCGGCATATGATGAGGGTCACCGGATCGGCAAATGGAGCGAGGGCTCCTGTGATCCGATGAGCTTACCCTGACCCTTTTAGCGCCGGAATTTTCGGTCGTATCTGGGCGCAGTCAGCGCCGTTCCCTCGCCTTCCGATAATCACTCACGTCCACGCGTTTCATCTCAGCGGGAGTGTATGTCAGGCCGACCTGCTTGCCGCCGCACCTGGCGCATTTCAGCTTGGGAATGAGATCATCCGACATCGCGGGCGCGTCAGGGCCGAGCTTGGCCTTGATCGCCTGCAGGTCGAGCGCTTGATTGTGGTGGCATTTTGGATTGTGGCAGAACGCGATGAGCCGCATCTTGCCATCGATCAATGATTGTAGTGTCCAGCCTTTCGCCATTCGGTCGATATAGCTCTGGCTCTTGACGATTGCCAATCCCGCGCCAATCATCTGTGGTACAGTAGCGCCATTCACCAGCGAGCAAGTTCGTCATGAAGCCTGGACTACTTGAAGAAGTTCCCTGGTCAGATGACTCCATCACGGTTTACGACAAAGAGAATTTCACCATCTACCTTCAGATCCTGGACGCCTGCGCCGACAATGCACATAGAGGAAATGGCAGAACTCATTCTCGGCATCGACCCGGCTCTTGAACCGGTGCGCACCCGCAACGCTGTTCGCAGCCATATCGACCGGGCATGGTAACGACCGGCTCCAAGCACCTGTTCGCCGGCTGACTGCTATTCTTCATCGCTAAAGCCCAGCAGCGATGCATGGCGTATGTGGGCGTGGTCGCCGCGAAGATGCTTGACGCGCAGCTTCACCCCGGGCCCGACCCACTGCGTCGCCGGCCGCTTTTTCAGGGGTGGGCCGGCGTGTTCCTGCACACGCTTCCATAGCCGCTCCTTCATGTCGCGGCCCAGGGTGATGAAGGCCGAACCGACATATTTCCCGGTGCCAGGCTCTGCCAGTAGCGCGAATGCTGCTTGCCGGGCTCGCGTTCGACGCCGATCAGTTCGAACTCGTCGACCGAAGCTCTTTGTCTTCAGCCAGTTCGAAGTCGGGCCGCTGCGATATTTGCTGTCGGCGCGCTTCGAGACGATCCCTCGAGACCGGCCTGGTCGGCGAGATAGAATTCGCCTTTGCGTCACCAGGCATCGCCTCGCTGAACTGGATCCGGCTGTTTGGCTTGGTGATGCCGTAGAGGATTTCGCGGAGCCCCTTGCAGCCGATGTCACGTAGGTCGTGGCCATTCAGGTGTAGGATATCGAAGGCGCCGAGGATCATGGCGTAGGGATCGCTGTGGACGGCTTTCTGCAGCGCGCCGAAGTCGGGCAGCCCGGCCTCGTTGGTGACGACCGCTTCACCGTCGATGATCGCATTCTCGACCTCAAGCTCCCGCGCGGCTTCGACAAACCCTGTATACTCGTTCGTCCAGTCCGCACCGGTTTTGGTGAAGACGCGAATATCCTCGGGGCTGTTGATGACGATCTGAGAGCGGTAGCCGTCGAGCTTGATCTCGTGAATCCAATTTTCACCTGCGGGCGGCTTGGCGACCAGCTTGGGCTCCATCGGCGGAATGAACTCGAGCCGGCGGGGCCGGTACTTACAATTTTACGCACCCATTCGATTCTAGGTGGCGGGCTTCTACTAGCCAGAGTGAACAGAACGTGATTCCGCAGTGGCGCGGAAACCACATCCGCTTGCAAGCGTTGCCATCGACCGAAGCGCACCAGGAGAACGACATGGCCGACGACAAGAGCAAGCGAGACTTCCGCGACCGCGACCGTGTGTCCGCCGGTGACGACTACGAGATCGAATATTTTGCCCAGCAGAACGGCGTCTCGGCAGACCAAGTCCGCCAGCTTATCAAAAGGAAGGGCAACGACCAGGCCATTTTGACAGAAGCCGCGAGGGGATTGCGGGAACAGAAATGAGATACCGGACCAACAACGAAGGCACGGGTTACAAGGGCAAGGACTACGACCGGCCGATTAAGCGGGAGGCAGAGCATTTCGAGCCTTGTCCAGTGTGCCGACAGGACTTCGACAAGCGCGACCTTGGCCAGGTGCTTCATCATGCGAAACCCGAGCATCCACCGGTGCAGCCTGTGAATTAAACTGCGCCTTGCGGAGACGGCCGCGGGTGATCGGAGAGCGCCGGGTGCAGCGTGCCTAATACGACTTCTTGATCTTCCAATTCCTCTTCGGTTTCGGTGCCGGTGCAGTAGAAAGAGCAGTTTCGGCTTTAAGCCGTTGCTCCCGCAGCCGAGCCGTCTTTGCATCTCGTGCCGCGCGCTCGACCTCGATCAATTCCCGCGCAGCATCCGATGTGCGCTCCTGTCTGTCGTATTTTTCTTTATCGGATAAGTATCGCCTTTCCCGCATTGTTGTCCTCGATCTGACGGTACGGCGCTTTCTTGGCGCCCGAACGATTGTCGCCAGATCGTGTTCCCCCCAGACAACAAAAAAGCCCGCCGCACCTTTCGGCACGGCGGGCGATCAGTCGTTCACCAGGCACGGGGGTGGGCGGGGGTGGTGTGCCCGGATCGTTTGAAACCTACGCGCGCCGCCGGCGCGCGTCTACCAACCGGCAGTTGGCACCTTTCGGCACGACGGGCTGGCAATATGCCAAACTGCAAAGATCAACGTGGCGTCGGTTACTCGTCGCCTTACCTATCGGCGGATTGGTGAAGCCGATCACGCTTAAGCAGAAGGTTAGGCGCATCCTTCGCAAAGGAAAAAGAAAAATGTGACCAAAATATCACATGAAACTGCAATCGCCCTCTGGCGTTGTGATGCAAGACTCTGTTAACGTGAAGTTCACCAGCGCTTCGCTATTGACCTTCAAGGCGAATTGTGGTTGGCGAAAAACCGAGTCGCAGCCTTGAAAATGCTGCATTGCAGCATCACCTATTACTAACGCCAGACAAGTGCAATTCCGCACTTTCTGGACACTGGGAGAAGAAGACATGACCAGACCAGACACTCAAGCCCAGAGCGGCTCGAGCGAAAAGGTCGTTCGGGCGTGCCCAAATAACGGCCTTAAAGAGCCGGTTCAGAAGTTCGAAGACACCTTTAGCGCCGCAACCGTTCTGATGAAGGCTTTTTTCCCCGGAAAATAGGCCTTAGAAACTAAACTGAAAGAAAGCCCTTGCTGAACGCGGGGGCTTTTTTTATTGCTCATCAATTGGGCAGGGCTGGACAGATGATTCCCTTCAAGCAGTTTCAAGATCTCGATGACGAGACCTTTTTCCTCGATTTTGTAGAATCCTTTCATGCCGAGGCTTGGTCTGCGCTAGCGGACAGCAGCGGGTCAACACTTACCGTAGATCGCGATCTTATCAAATTTGCCTACGACCTCTACAAGGTCAACATCGAGAGCTACACGAAGGTTCTCAATTCGCAAAACCCCGACCACTACAAGCGAGCCGGCGCACTGCTCCACGCGCTTTATCGTGCGCAGCCTGTCGTTGCCGTGAACTGGAGCGAGGAGATCGAGCGATTGAAGAATTTCGACAATGTTGGCGTCAGCTACGGCGATGTTCAGCACTGGGACAATTATACCTCATGGGCAAACAACTATGCTAACCCTGGTATGGCATTTGACCTGGCCTTCCGGTGCTGCCAGCTCTATGAGCACGAAATCAGGACCTACGATAAGGATTTCCTCGATAGCATGTGCTTCTATATGACGACTAACACGGCAATCAATGTCGGTTCCTTCGTCATGATTCTCAAAGCGTTCATGACTTAGAGGCTCGCGCCGTCACTTTCTGATTTCGCTTCTTCTTTATAGGCTTCTCATGCGGCTTCGGCGGCGTCTTCAGCATCCGCGTCAGCGTCTCGTTGAAGCGCTGTTCGTCGGAATCCTTTAACGTTCCATCCATTCACGCCGCCGGCTTGATTTTCCGGATGACCATCTCGAACAGGATATCCGAGATCCACATTGCCGACACCCCGATCAGGAATGCCGCGGCGAGCGTCGTGGTGTCGTCGTCAGTCGCCGGAATCGGCAAGCCGGTGGCTCGGAAGTAGTGCACGACGGGAAGCGTCAGATAGGCCGCTGCCAGCGCCCCGCAGATCGGTGATGCGACCGTTTCGCGTACCTTGTAGGGGTGGCGCGACAGAGCGCGCAGGACGCCCTAGCGAGGCCGGCAGCAACGACCGGGCCTCGGAACTCGGCAAAGGTCTCCGGCGGCACATCTTCGTATGGTTTGCCGCTGGCGACGAATCACACCGAAAGGATTCTGCGATCCAGATCGTATTCCGTTTTGCGTATCGAGGTGGATGGCATGACGGCGGCTCGAAACAGTCAACGATCGGGTGGGCCGTCGCGTTCCTTGTTGGGGGGGTGCGCAAGGCCCAGGAAGGTCCCGGCGACCACGAGGTCAATGGCTTCATGACCACGAAGCCGAACGCACCGTGAAGGCCCACTGGACTCTCCGGAGCAAAGAACGCATTGTTCCCGAGGGGAGCGGGGGACTTGGACAAATCTCGATATAACAATCGGTCTGGCCAGTGGCGGAAGCGCGCTGGCTTAAGGCGGTATCGTGCGCGTCGGCTCTCGGGCGTGCCGATGCGGCTGGTGTATGTGACCATCGCGGCAGTGGCCGCATTGGCGACACAGTACTTCCTGCAGCGCACCGACGTGTCGAAATGGGTCGGCCCGGCTCCCGCTCCAATAGCGGGTGTTGCTTCCGTAATCGACGGCGACACGATCGAAATCCGCGGCCAGCGTATCCGTTTCAGTGGAATCGACGCCCCGGAGGCCGCGCAACAGTGCGATGACGCCAAGGGCTTCCACTACCAGTGCGGTGCGAAGTCCGCCGCCGCTCTTGACGCCTTCTTGGCGGCCTCGAGGCCGGTCCGGTGCACTTTTGTCACTTGGGACCGCTACGGCCGCTTTGTTGCCGACTGCTCGCGGGCCGACGGCGCCAGTGTGGCCGGCTGGATGGTCGAGCACGGCCAGGCGCTCGACTGGCCCCGTTACAGCCAAGGCGGCTATGCAGGGCAGCAGGCGAAGGCCAGGGCGGCGAAGGTCGGTCTTTGGGCTGGCGAGTTCGAGGCGCCATGGGATTGGCGCGCTGAGCAAGCGGACCATGCCCGACCGGCCGTCAGCCAGCCTCTCGGCATCATCAGCCGACAGGTAGTGCAAAGTTACTCGTGCCAGCCGCGGCGGACTTGCTCGCGAATCAGCTCATGCGATGAAGCGCAGTGGTATCTCAGCAATTGCTCGTGGGGCGGTAAGCTGGACCGCGATGGCGACGGAGTTGCATGCGAAACGCTGTGCTAGCGCGCTAATTAAGCGCGGGCTACGAAGGACCAAACGGCCGGCATAATCTTGGGCAATTTAGGGGGTGGGATAATGGGGACGGCCGGTCGACGTGCCGCAGTTTCGGCTGCGGTAGTTTTGGCGCTTGCAAACGCATCATGCACAACCTCACAGCAGGCGCTTAGCAAAAATCCGAGTGCGGTGAGTACCTCTGCCCTTTGCAGATCATACGCCTCGACCCGTGACGAACGCTTCCGTGACGACCTCTACATGGAACTAGCTCGGCGGTCGGTCGATGCACGTCAATGCGCCGAGATGACCCGGAAACAAAATCAAGCGATTGCTGTGGGCGTAGCGATCGCCGCAGTGGGCGCCGCGGTGGCTGTGTGCTCGAACAACAACTGTGGCGGTGGGGGCTACAGCAGGCCGAACTATTACCAAGGCGCCGATTGGGACGCGTTCTACAATCAGTATGGCCAGGTGGTTTGGGCCTGCCGAGAGATAGCTACCGGCCGTTTTGTCGACTACGGCTACTGCTACGGAAAGGCGCAGACGGATTGGCGTTGGCCGGCAAAATACGCCTACTGAAACAGACCGGCGGTCGCGCGTCCGCATCGTCGGCTGCGGCGTCGAGCAGGCGAATATAGGTCAGCAGGCACTCTAGTATGACGGCCTGATTGCAAAGGTTGACTCGCATCTGGCGATGGCACACCCTCGTTGATCATTGGGGGGACAGTCGAATGGCGTTCCGAGCTAACAAACCCGTTATATACCGGCGTTTCAAACCAGTTACGGGGAATTTTCCCGAGCAAACGTTGCAGGAATTGTGCCAAACGGTACTTTCATCGCCTGGGACCACTGGAGCCTTAGTCCGGGACGATTGGCTCGCGCGGCGATATCCAGCGTGGGATATCCATGACCATTACCGGTTTTCGTATGGTCTCGACAGTTCTGACGGTGCTTTATTCGGGATGCTCTGCCCGTATTCGCCCAATGAGTACATCGCGATTATCCGTGAAGAGGCAGAGGATTTGGCCAGCGAGGAACATATCTCCCTGCACGAGGCTATGAAAAAAGTTCAAGTCGCAGAGTCTCACCCCCCACGGGCGAAAATTTCCTAAAGGGTCACTGTTATTTTCTAATTCGAGGTTCGGCTTCAAAGCCCGACGTAGGAAGATAAGTCGTCTCGCGCTTTCCCAAATCGCATCGTCTGCAAGCGCGGGCTGCCGCGCCGCCGCACGACGCGCAGCAGGGTGTCGTTGCTCACTAGCAGCATCAGCCTCTGGGCGAAGCTCGCTGCCGGGCGCCCCCCAGGACAAGCCCAAGATGAAGCACGATATCGTCGAGGCGAGCCGTTCGCCGCGCCCATGGCGCCAAGGACACCATTGTCAAAGCGCTCGGCGAAGATTCGCCGGCCGCACAGCGTAGTGGAACCGGCGCACCAGGACGACCAGCCGAACAGGCTTTCCAGCTAACGGCAGATCCGCCAAGCGCCGCTGATACCGGCTGTGGATCCGCTCCGATCTCGTTCCGCAGCCCGGACAGGCACTCGCCATGCTCAAAGGACGGACCGTAATGAGCGTCGCGTCGACCTCACCCGCGACATCTTCAACAACAAAGCCACGAGGGTCGATGGTCGGAGGCCTGGCCCATGGCATTGATTCCTTTGTGAAACCAGTCCCAGCCGACGTCACAATGTCATCAAAACTGAGTCAGAGCCAGTTTTGGAAGCCGTTTGACATCGGTACAAGGAGATGGTCGCCAATTCGCCGAACTAGGAGATGGAGAAATGCAGGAGCAGGCGTTGACACTCATCGCCCCATACAGGTGTAGCTGGTGGCATCGGTCGCCGTGCTCTTTGAAATAATCAGCACGCCCTGCGAACGAGCGTTCCGCGAGGTCGCAGCTGATCGAATTGGTCGGCCTGCCCGCACTTGGCGTGCTCCCGGTGCCCTGTCCCGGATGGTCACACCATACGCCGAAAATCGCCCATCTCCAGCGGGGATTCGGACGGCACCGTCGTTAGGAGCTGGTCGCCCTTGCGACCTGCCGGTTGCGGCCCAGAGCGCGGATCCGTAGGTGTCGCGTCGGCCAGCCGGCTCCCGACTGTTTGAGGAGGGAGCCAATGGGACGTGTGATTGGAATGGACATCCACCGCACCTTTGCGGAGGTGGTGGTTTGAGAAGACGGCCGGTTTCGCCTTTGGTGCGAGGAAGATAATGACACGGTTAGAAACGTAGTGGCGGTGTTTTCCGACAAGTGGAAGCTTTGGCAACCACTTCACTTCACGTCACGTGTAACACTCCTAGGTTTCAATGACCGGCAAACATTGAGAAAAGTTTCCAGTGCGGTCCTGACACTGTCTGTAATAGAGCGCCTTTGGATTTCCCTCGTTCGTAAGCGAGGCTATGTGGTCGCAATTGATGGCTGTACGCGATCTCGGAAAGTTGCGCGATGGTTGGCCAGCAAGACAACCCTCCCGGTTACGCAATGGTCAAACCGCAGTCGTCTTCAGAGGTGGACAAATTCAAAATTGAGCAGCCTGGCCCGTTTCCGGTTCTGCCACACATCGGGTCGTGTCGGGTCGTGCGAACTGTTCGTCGGGCGCAGCTGCGAGAAATCGTCCCTTTATCGGACACGACCATCTACGAGATGGAACAGCGTGGCGAGTTCCCACGACGCTTCAACCTGACCCCCCGCTGTGTTGTTTGGGATCTGGCGGAGGTCGAGGCTTGGGTCCGGGCAAGGCGAAAGGCGTCGTCTGCCGGCAATATCGAAATCGCCCCAGGTCCAGATGTGCGGTCGCGGAAGACGAGGCCTGTCAAATCGGATCGAGAATGATCGCCGCCCCGGCATCCGGCTGGAGTACGGGCGAGTGCTTCTTGCCCGCCGCCCAGGCCTCAACCATGTCAGCCCATTCCTGCAGCATATGACGACGCTGCGGCTCGTATTCAGCCTTGTTATAGACGCCGCGCGAAGTGCGGCTGTCTTCGTGGGCAAGGCATTTTTCGATCCAGTCGCGATTGAATCCGATCTCGTTTAGGAGTGTCGAGCCGGTCCGCCGTAGGTCGTGCACTGTAAAGGGCGCAAGCGGCAATTCTTGTCTTTTTGCGCGATCGACAATGGCTATGGTGACCCGATTGAAGGTGGCGCGCGACATGGGTTCGTCGGCGTCATAGCGAGATGGCAGCACGTGTCGGGAGTTCGCTGCGCAAGTCTTGAGGGCAATCAGGATATCGAGGGATTGGCGGGACAGGTAGACGTTATGTGGCTTTTTCCGTTTCATTCGCTCTTTGGGAATGCTCCAAACAGCGTTCTCAAAATCGACCTCGTCCCACGTCGCGTCCAGCAGCTCACCTTTCCGAACCATCGTGAGCAGGATCAGCTTTAGGCCGAGCCGTATCGTCGCCAACGTTGGCACATTTTCCAACTCATTCAGCATGATTCGGACTTCTGCGGGGGACAATGCTCGGTCTTTTGCCTCGAACGTGGCAATCGAAGCCGGTCCTACCTCGTCCGCTGGATTGGCAATCTTCTCGCCGTGCAGAATGGCATGACCATAGATCTGCTTAACAATATCCCGGACATGAATGGCTGTTGCCGGCGCGCCACGGTCGCGCACCTTCGCGCAGAGCGCCCGCAAATCGTCAGCTGTTATTTCTGTGAGGAGCCTTTTGTCCCAGATCGGCAAGATGTCTCGATCGAAGATGGCCTTGCGCATTGAGCGCGTGCTATCCGCCATTTTAGCCTCCTTAAACCAGGCCCGGCCGGCATCGCCGAAGGTGGCCATTGCAGATAGGCGCCGCTTCTCACGCTGCTTTTCATGCGCCGGCGATTGTCCGGCTGCCACCATTTTTCGAGCGGCAATGCAGCGGTCACGCGCCTCTGCTAGGGAGATGCCACCCTCACCATAGCGGCCCAGCGTGACTGTCTCTCGCCTTCCATTCATTCGGTAGTCGTATCGGAACGAGATCTGCCCGGCCGTGGACACCGTGGCGTACATACCGTCACGATCAGCGACCTTGTATATTTTGTCTTTTGGTTTCAGCTTCTTAAGCGCAATGTCGGTGAGCATGGCGAGGGCAATCCAAGCGCGTGGCCGCATATCCAGCGCCAGATTTTACCGTCATCGTTTTTACCGTCAAGGCATGACCATATTGTTTGAGCTTCAATGGCTTACCTAGAGATTACCTAACTCTCTAGGAAATAAGGTGGTGACGGTATTAGCTTCGAGCGGGAATGAAGAGGAATGGGATACCGTCAGGTCTACCGCCAAATGATCCCGCTTGCGGGCGATAGTTAGCGATAGGAAAAGAGAGGAAAACAATTCTAGTTCAGTGAGTTAAGTGTCTGGAGCCGATAGCTAGCAAATGCTGGCGAACGACTGAACTTTATTCCCACTCGATTGTGCCCGGCGGCTTGCTCGTCACGTCGTAGACGACGCGGTTGATGCCGCGCACCTCGTTGATGATGCGGGTGGCGGCGGCGCCGAGGAACGCCATGTCGTAGTGGTAGAAATCCGCCGTCATGCCGTCGACCGAGGTGACGGCGCGCAGCGCGCAGACGAATTCATAGGTGCGGCCATCACCCATCACGCCGACGGTCTGCACCGGCAGCAGCACGGCGAAGGCCTGCCAGATGGCGTCATAGAGGCCGGCCTTGCGGATCTCGTCGAGATAGATGGCATCGGCCTCGCGCAGGATCTCCAGCTTTTCGCGGGTGATGCCGCCCGGGCAGCGGATGGCAAGACCGGGTCCGGGAAACGGGTGCCGGCCGACGAAGCTGTCGGGCAGGCCGAGCTCCTTGCCGAGCACCCTAACCTCGTCCTTGAACAATTCGCGCAGCGGCTCGACCAGTTGCATGTTCATGCGCTCGGGCAGGCCGCCGACATTGTGGTGCGACTTGATCGTCACCGACGGGCCGCCGGTGAAGGAGACGCTTTCGATGACGTCGGGATAGAGCGTGCCCTGCGCCAGGAAATCGGCGCCGCCGAGTTTCTCGGCCTCTTCCTCGAACACCTCGATGAACAGCCGGCCAATGGTCTTGCGCTTCTTTTCCGGATCCGACTCGCCCTCGAGCGCGCCGATAAAGCGGTCCGAGGCGTCGACCAGGATGAGCGGCAGATTGTAGTGCTGGCGAAACATCTCCACCACGCCTGATGCCTCGTCCTTGCGCATCAGCCCGTGGTCGACAAGGATGCAGGTGAGCTGGTCGCCGACCGCCTCGTGGATCAGCAGTGCTGCGACCGAGGAATCGACGCCGCCCGAAAGCGCGCAGATGACCTTGCCCTTGCCGACCTGCTTGCGGATCGTCTCGACCGCGTGCTCGCGGTAGGCGCGCATCGTCCAGTCGCCTTCGATGCCGGCGATCTTTTGGACGAAGTTTTGCAGCAGCCGGGCGCCGTCCGGCGTGTGCACCACTTCGGGGTGGAACATGATGCCGTACATCTTGCGCTCGACATTGCCGAAGATGGCGAAGGGCGAGCCTTCCGATTTGCCGAACACCTCGAATCCCTTGGGCAGCGAGATGACGCGGTCGCCATGGCTCATCCACACCTGATGGCGCTGACCGGGCGCCCACAGGCCCTCGAACAGCGGGCTGTCCTTCTGGATCTCGACGAAGGCACGGCCGAATTCGCGATGGTCGGAGCTTTCGGCGACGCCGCCCATCTGCACGCACATGGCCATTTGGCCATAGCAGATGCCGAGCACCGGCACGCCCGCGTCGAAGACAATCTGCGGCGCGCGCGGGCTGCCGATGTCGCCGGTCGAGGCCGGGCCGCCGGAGAGGATCACCGCCTTCGGATTGATGCGCCTGAACGCCGCTTCGGCCGACTGGAACGGCACGATCTCGGAAAAGACGCCGGCCTCGCGGATGCGCCTGGCGATGAGCTGCGTGAACTGGCTGCCGAAATCGACAATCAGGACGGTGTCTGGCAGGACGGTGTCTGGCAGGACGGTGTCGGGACGATTGGCTATCTTCATGGCGAGCGTTTAGAGAAAGAAACGAGTCGGCGCAATGGGTTGCGAAGGCGTCTCCCTCACTCCGTTTCCGCGTCATGCGATGGTCCAAACTGCAGCGCATCGGAGCCGATCGCCTGTTCCAGCCGCGTCACCGCATCCGCCAGCTTCTCGTCGATGACATGGAGATACTCCTTCCAGTCCCCGACATGCCTGAGATCGGCAGCCCCGTCGGAAATGCCGCGCAGGCCGACGAGCGGCACGCCGAACAATTGGCAGGCACGCAGGCAGGCGAAGGTCTCCATATCGACCATGTCCTCGCCAATCGCATCATAGGCGCTGCCGGAGATGATCGCCGCGCCCGTCGACAGCGTCGCCTCGCCTATGCCTGGAATCCTGAACGGCAGCGGCACCGTCACCGGCAGGTCGAGAAACGGCGTCGCGCCCTTCTCGAAGCCCAATGGCGAGGCGTCGATGTCGCGGTAGGCGACCGAAACAGCCTGGTAGATTTCCGTTTGTTCCAGTGTCCGGCTGCCGGCCGAACCGAGCGAGACGACGAGATCCGGCAGCGCCTTTTCAGATTTGAGCCATGACAGTTCCGCGCCCAGCTTGACACCCGCTTCGACCGGCCCCACCCCTGTCATGACAGGGGTGAACAGCCGCTGCAGATGCGGCCCGTATTCGGCCTGCGCCGCCATCACGAAGAGGACGCCCCTGCCGGCAATTCTGACGGCCTTGCGCATCGGATCAGCCTTCGATGCCATCGCGACCGACCACCGTCATCATCGTTCCAGTCATGGTGGCGATCAGCTTGGCCTCGCCGTCGACGGCGAAGGCATAGGCCTGGCCGTCGGCAACGATGATGGTGCGGCCGGGCTTGGTCACCGAGCCGCGGAACAGAAAACGCTCGCCCCGGCCCGGCGCCAGCAGATTGACCTTGAACTCGATGGTCAGCACACTGGAGCTTTCCGGCATCAGCGAGAACGCCGCATAGCCGCAGGCCGAGTCCAGCGCCGTCGAAATGACGCCGGCATGGAGGAAGCCATGCTGCTGAGTCAGCGCCGCCGAATAGGGCATCTCGATCTCGATGATGCCCGGCGTCACCAACGTCAGCTCGGCGCCGATCGTCATCATGGCGTTCTGGCGCGCGAAGGACGTCCTGACACGATCCTCATAATTGGGGGCGGTTACGATCTCTGCTGCCATAGCTTGTCACGCTCCTGTCAGAAAAGCTTATTGCAGAGGTATGAGCGGCAGGCAATCGCTATTGCTGCACTGCAGCAATCAGCCCGCCGGCAAGGTTCAGCCACCCTTGCGCAGTGCGCAGACATAAAACCCATCGGTACCGCTCAACGCCGGCGACAGCGAAATGCCGCCTGCGCCGATACGCGCTGCCGCCTCGTGGCCCGGAAAGCGGCTGTCCCAGAGCTGGCGGTGATCGACCGGGACAAAGCCGCTGTTACGATCCCTGAAGGCAGCGACCTGCTCGCCATTCTCCTCGTCGAACACCGAGCAGGTGATGTAGACCAGCAGCCCGCCCGGTTTGACGAAGTTTTTGGCGACATCGAGGATCGCCGATTGCTCGCCCTTGCGCGCATCGAGCTGCTTCTGCGTCAGCCGCCATTTGGCATCGGGCCGGCGCCGCCAGGTGCCGCTGCCGGTGCAGGGCGCGTCGACCACGACGATGTCGATGTGGCCCGCGAGGGGGCTTAGTTCCGTCGGCTTGGTGACGATTTGCACGTTGCGGTTTTCCGAGCGGCGGATGCGGTCGAAAATCGGCGCCAGCCGCGCTTTTTCGGAATCATGGGCAAACACCTGGCCGCGATTGTCCATCGCCGCTGACAGGGCCAGCGTCTTGCCGCCGGCTCCGGCACAGAAGTCGAGAACCTGCATCCCGGCCTCGGCGCCAGCCAGCGTGGCGGCAATCTGCGAGCCTTCGTCCTGAACCTCGAACCAGCCTTTCTGGAAGGCCGGTTCGGCCTGCACGTTCGGGTGCCTGCCGTCGCTCGCGATCGGCGGAATGCGGATGCCGTGCGGCGCAATTCGTGCAGCCTTGGCGCCGGTCTCGGCCAGTTCGGCGAGCACCTTGTTGCGATCGGCCTTCAGCGTGTTGACCCTGAGGTCGAGCGGCGGGCGGGTCGCCAGCGCCGCACCTTCATCGACCCAGCTGGCACCGAAGGCCTGCTCGAACAACGGTTCGCACCAATCCGGAATATCGGCGCGCACCGCCGGCGGCGCATCGTTTACCTGGCGGTCAGCGATGGCCTTCAGTTCATCGTCGTTCAACAGCGGCGGCGCAAACTTGTCACCGTCGAGCGCTTCGTTCAACGACTGCGCCGTCTGGTTCCATTCAAGCAGCAGCGCGCCAAAACCGATGGCGCGCGGCGTATCTTCGCCCAACAGCCAGCCGGCCGAGCGCTTTCGCCGCAGCGCGTCATAGACGATGTTGCCGATCGCGGCGCGATCGCCGCCGCCGGCGAAGCGGTGCGACAGGCCCCAATCCTTCAGCGCATCGGCGACCGGCCGGTGCCGCCGGCCGATATCCTCCAGCACTTCGATGGCTGCTGCCAGCCGTCCGCCCAGTCGCATCTTGTTATTCCGTTACTCAGCAAATCAATTCCGGGGTCTTGCTCTAAAGCGCGCGACCGGCGCACACAAGCGGGGAGAGTCCTGGAGGCAGAGGGCGCTCGCTTCAGGTTTGCGCTGCCCCTCACCCTGACCCTCTCCCCGTGAGAACGCCAGATCAAAGGCAGCTCTCTTGATATCAGCGACCCTCGCATTGCTATGCTTTTAAACTTTTGAAGTTGCGATAGTCTTCCGCTGCGTGATTCGCCAAGAACTGCAAGCGGATCGGCGGGAAATTACGTGGAGAGGGCAATGAAGACTTACCTGGCGGAAGTTCTAGGCACATTTCTACTGGTGTTCATCGGCACGGCTTCGGTGGTGACGGGCGGCTTCGGCGGCGCGCTGCCGCTCGGCCAGGAAGGCATCGGTCTGGCATTCGGCATCGGCCTGATCGCGGCGGCTTATGCGATCGGCCCGATCTCGGGTGCACATCTCAACCCGGCGGTGACGCTCGGCGTGTTCCTCGCCGGCCGAATGGAGGCCAAGAACGTCATCCCCTACTGGATCGCGCAGGTCATCGGCGCCATCATTGCGTCGCTGGCGCTGTGGATCATCGTCTCCGGGCAGGTCGGCGGCCATACCGGCGGCTTCGGCGCCAATGGCTGGGATGCGACGAAGTGGGGTCTCAGCTCGGCGTTCCTGTGGGAACTGATCGGAACCTTCACCTTTGTCACGGTCATCCTCGGCGTCACCAGCGGCAGCCACGCGACGGCCTTTGCCGGCCTCGTCATCGGCCTGACGCTGGCAGGACTGCACTTCGCCATCATTCCGGTGACCGGCACATCGCTCAATCCGGCCCGCTCGATCGGCCCGGCGCTGTTTTCGGGAGGTGCGGCGATCGGCCAGCTCTGGCTGTTCATCGTCGCACCGCTGATCGGCGGCGCCATCGCCGGCGTGGTCGCCAAGACCCGTATCTTCGAGAAGGACTGACAGGCTTTGGTCTGACAAAAAGGCGCGGGACCCGCCCCGCGCCTTTTTGTTTGAGGTTCGAAAAACTTATCCAGGCGGGACGCTACCCGCTCCGGGCCTTGGCCGATCAGGCAAGTTCGAAGCGATCGGCGTTCATCACCTTGTTCCACGCCGCCACGAAGTCGTTGGCAAATTTCTCCTCCGCGTCCGCGGTCGCATAGACTTCCGCCAACGCGCGCAGCTGGGCATGCGAACCGAAGATGAGGTCAACGCGGGTGCCGCTCCACTTGAGCTCGCCTGTCGTCCGATCGCGTCCTTCGAACAATTCCTTGGCCTCCGATGTCGACTTCCACACCGTTCCCATGTCGAGCAGGTTGACGAAGAAGTCGTTGGTCAGCGTCTCAGGCCGCTTGGTGAAGACGCCGTGCGTTGACTGCTCGGCATTTGCGCCGAGCACGCGCAGGCCGCCGACGAGGACTGCCATCTCCGGCGCCGTCAGCGTCAGCAATTGCGCCCGGTCGACCAGCGCCTCCTCGGGCGACAAACGCTGCGGGCCGCTGAGATAGTTGCGGAAACCGTCGGCGGTCGGTTCGAGCGGGGCGAAGGAGTCGACGTCGGTCTGCTCCTGGGAGGCATCCATGCGACCCGGCGTGAACGGAACCTTCACCTCGTTGCCGGCGTCCTTCGCGGCCTTTTCGATTGCGGCGCCGCCGCCAATGACGATCAGGTCGGCAAGCGAGACTTTCTTGTTGCCGGACTGCGAAGCATTGAACTCCTTGCGGATCGCTTCGAGCTTCTCCAGCACCTTCGCCAGCTGAGCCGGCTGGTTGACGTCCCAGTCCTTCTGCGGCGCCAGGCGAATGCGCGCGCCGTTGGCGCCACCGCGCTTGTCGGAACCACGGAAGGTCGAGGCGGACGCCCAGGCCGTCGAGACCAGCTGCGGCACCGAAAGGCCGGAGGCGAGGATTTTTGACTTCAGGGCGGCCACGTCCAGCTCATCGACCAGCACATGATCGACGGCAGGGATAGGATCCTGCCACGGCAGCTCTTCCTTGGGCACGAGCGGGCCGAGATAGCGCACGAGCGGGCCCATGTCGCGGTGGGTCAGCTTGTACCATGCGCGGGCGAAGGCATCGGCGAACTGGTCCGGATTCTGATGGAAGCGCCGCGAGATCTTTTCGTAGGCAGGATCGAACCGCAGAGCGAGGTCGGTGGTCAGCATCGAAGGCGCGTGACGCTTTGCCGGGTTGTGGGCATCGGGCACAGTGCCGGCGCCGGCGCCGCCCTTCGGCGTCCACTGGTGCGCGCCGGCCGGGCTCTTGATCAACTCCCATTCGAAGCCGAACAAATTGTCGAAGAAGTTGTTGCCCCATTTCGTCGGCGTCGTCGTCCACGTCACTTCCAGGCCGCTGCCGATCGCGTCACCGCCTTTGCCGGTGCCAAACGTGCTCGCCCAGCCGAGGCCCTGCTCTTCGATGCCGGCTGCTTCCGGCTCGGGGCCAACCAGCGTCGCATCGCCGGCGCCGTGGGTCTTGCCGAAGGTGTGGCCGCCGGCGATGAGCGCGACGGTCTCCTCATCGTTCATGGCCATGCGCGCAAAGGTCTCGCGGATATCGCGCGCCGCGGCCAACGGGTCCGGATTGCCGTTCGGCCCTTCCGGGTTGACGTAGATCAGACCCATCTGCACGGCGGCAAGAGGGTTCTGGAGATCGCGTTCGCCGCTGTAGCGCTCGTCGGCCAGCCACTTGCCTTCAGGGCCCCAGTAGATGTCCTGTTCGGGCTCCCAGACATCGGCGCGCCCGCCGGCAAAACCGAAGGTCTTGAAGCCCATCGATTCCAGGGCGACGTTGCCGGTGAGAATCATCAGGTCGGCCCAGGAGATCTTGCGGCCGTATTTCTGCTTGATCGGCCACAGCAGCCGGCGAGCCTTGTCGAGATTGACGTTGTCCGGCCAGCTGTTGAGCGGCGCGAAGCGCTGCTGGCCGGCTCCGGCGCCGCCACGGCCGTCGCCGATGCGGTAGGTGCCGGCGCTGTGCCAGGCCATGCGGATGAACAGCGGCCCGTAATGGCCAAAGTCGGCCGGCCACCACTCCTGCGAGTCCGTCATCAAGGCATGCAAGTCCTTGATCACGGCGTTCAGGTCGAGACTTTTGAACTCCTTGGCGTAATCGAATGCCTCGCCCATCGGATCGGACAGTGCGGACTGCTGGTGAAGTACCTGCACATTCAGCTGGTTCGGCCACCAGTCACGGTTGGCCCTGGCGATAGTTGTGTGCACGACCGGGCATTTTCCGGCGCTGGTGTCATCGGTCTTTGCGTCCATCGTTCTCTCCAATTTCTGAATTTTCCGGGATTTGTCGTTTTCCGGGATTGTCGATCTTCCGGGGATTTGATGATTTTCCGGACGGGCCCTGAGCCACGCCACTCTGGAACGGTTCCAGACTAGGCCGCATTGCCGATAAAAACAAATTGCCTTTCCAGTTTGTTGCGATAGGTTTTCCTTATGATTGGTCTCACCGTCCGGCAGATGCAATATTTCGAAGCACTGGCACAGACGCTGCATTTCGGCCGCGCCGCGAAACTGGCCGGCGTCAGCCAGCCGGCGCTGTCGTCGCAGATCGCGGAGATGGAGCTGCGGCTGAATTGCCGGCTGTTCGAGCGCGGCGGCAAATCGGTTCGGATGACCGACGAGGCACTGGCCATGCTGCCACGTATCGAGCGCATTCTTGCCGACATCCGCGAAATCGAGACCACGGCCCGGCGTGGCCGCCCCGCCATGGAAGGGCGCTTCCGGCTCGGCATCATCCCGACGGTGGCGCCCTATCTGCTGCCGCATGTGCTGCCGGAACTAAAACGGCATTTCCCGGCCTTGCAGCTCGAATTGCGTGAAGCGGTGACCGCCTCGCTGGTCGAGGACACCGCCCTGGGAAAGCTCGACGCCTTCATTGCGGCCCTTCCCCTCGATCAGCCCGGACTGATCACCGAGCCGCTTTTCTCCGACCGGTTCTTCCTTGCCGTGCCGGCCGGCGATCCAGCCTTCGCCTCGCCGCCGGTGCCGCCGGAAAGCCCGGCATTGGAAAGGCTGATGCTGCTGGAGGAAGGCCAC
The DNA here is from genome assembly GCF_055811455.1 of Mesorhizobium sp. WSM4845. Lineage (NCBI taxonomy): Bacteria > Pseudomonadati > Pseudomonadota > Alphaproteobacteria > Hyphomicrobiales > Phyllobacteriaceae > Mesorhizobium > Mesorhizobium sp. WSM4845. The sequence goes on along the minus strand of NZ_JBVVQA010000040.1, from coordinate 23,702 downwards.
TGCCTGCGTGAACAGGCGCTTGCCGTCTGCGGCAGCGTGCGGCCGGTGGCAATGGCGAGCTATGGCGCGACGAGCCTGACGACGCTGCTGCAGATGGTGGCGCACGGGCTCGGCGTCACCCTTATCCCGGAAATGGCGGCAGGGCCGGCCAGCGCCATGCGCGATTTGAAGATCGTGCCGTTCCAGGAGCCGATGCCGCAGCGCACGATCTGCCTCGCCTGGCGACGCAACAAGGTCCGGCATGACGAATGCGTCGAACTGGCCAAGATCATCCGCGGCCTGGACGAGGCGGTGTTGGCGGCGTGAGGGTGGGAATGTCGGCCAGAGGGTCCGACCGCCTTGGCATGCCGCGCAGCAGTGCTACATTCGTTATGGAGGCCAGAACAAGGATAAGCGCCGACAAAAAAATCGTCGAATGCGGAAACATATTGGCGCTTGTGCCCGACCGAGCGCCCGATGCCCCGATGTCACCGGCAGCGAAACTGGTTGCGCAAGGGGCGAGTTCGCATATTCTGGTTGTGGCAGAAGCGTTTACAACAATGGGAGGAGTAAATGTCCGACAATAAAATCTCGCGTCGCGGGTTCCTGGAAAAGTCCACCGCCATCACCGCCGGTGCGGCTGCAGCGACGACGCTCTCGGCCCCGGCCGTACTGGCGCAGGCGCCGGTGACCATCAAGATGCAGACCTCCTGGCCTGCTTCCGACATCTGGATGGATTTCGCGCGGCTATACATAGAGCGCGTCGAAAAGATGTCGGGCGGCCGGCTGAAGTTCGAGCTCCTGCCCGCGGGTGCGGTCGTCGGCGCGTTCCAGGTGCTGGATGGCGTCAATGACGGCGTCATCGACGCTGCGCACACCGTCCCCGTCTATTGGTACGGCAAGCACAAGGCCGCGTCGCTTTTCGGAACTGGCCCTGTGTTCGGCGGCAGCGCCACCACCATGCTTGCCTGGTTCCACCAGGGCGGCGGCAAGGATCTCTACCGCGAGCTGACGCAGGACATCATGGGCCTCAACGTGGTCGGCTTCTATGGCTTCCCGATGCCGGCGCAGCCGTTCGGCTGGTTCAAGAATCCTGTCACGACCCCCGCCGAACTGCAGGGATTCAAGTATCGGACGGTGGGTCTTGCCGCAGATCTCATGCAGAACCTCGGCCTCAGCGTGGCGCAGTTGCCCGGCGGTGAAATCGTGCCGGCCATGGAGCGCGGGGTTATCGACGCCTTCGAATTCAACAATCCGTCATCCGACCTTCGCTTCGGTTCGCAGGACGTCGCCAAGAACTATATCTTGTCGTCCTATCATCAGGCTAGCGAGTCATTCGAATTCCTGTTCAACAAGGACGTATTCGACGACCTCGACGACGATTTGAAGGCCATTCTCGAATATGGCGTGGAGGCGGCCAGCACCGCGACCACGGCAGTCGCCCTCGACAACTATTCGGCCGACCTGCAGAAACTTCAGACCGAGCACGGTGTCACCGTGCACCGCACCTCCAAGGAGATTCTCGACGCACAACTCCAGGCCTGGGACAAGATCATCCCGACGCTGGAGGCGGATGCGTTCATGAAGCGGGTGCTCGATAGCCAGCGCCAATGGGTCGAACGCGTCGTCTACTACGAGCTTATGAATTCAGCCGACCTGACACTGGCATACGAACATTACTTCCCCGGCAAGCTGAAGCTCTAATTCGCGTCTCCGCTTCGGCAAATCCGGCGGTTTTGCGGACCGCCGGATTGTATCTGACGGAACCCAGTAAATGCTCCGTTACATTGCGTTCGCCGATGAACTTTCGGCATGGTTTGGAAAGGTGTTCGCCTGGAGCGTCGTCGTTATGACGCTCGGCGTGAGCTATGAGGTCGTCGTGCGATACCTGTTCAGCGCGCCGACTGCGTGGGCATTCGACCTCAGCTACATGCTCTACGGCACCATGTTCATGATGGCCGGCGCTTACACCTTGTCGCGAGACGGACATGTGCGCGGCGATTTCATCTACCGGCTGTGGCGGCCGCGCGTGCAAGCGGCGGTCGAACTTGTCCTCTACTTCATTTTCTTCTTCCCAGGCGTCACGGCGCTGATTCTGGCCGGCTGGAAGTATGCCGCACGCAGCTTTCGCTATCTCGAAGTAAGCTCGAACAGCCCGGCCGGGATTCCGATCTTTCAGTTCAAGGCCGTCATCGTGGCGGCAGGCATCCTGCTCTTCGTGCAGGGGATTGCTCAGGTGTTCCGCTGCGTCGTCTGTCTGCGAACCGGAACATGGCCGCGCGCGGCTGAAGACGTGGAAGAGACCGAGAAGGTGCTGATGGAAGCCAAGACGCTCGATGTTCTGCATCACGGTTCGGAGGCAGTCGACCTCCCGTTCCTCCATCCCGACAATCAACCTGACCGCGACGGAGAAGACAGATGAGCGATCCTCAGGTCGCCGTCGCGATGCTGCTCATTCTGCTTCTGGCGATCTTCCTTGGCTTCCCGGTTGCGTTCACTTTGATGGCGCTCGGGGTCGCCTTTGGCTACTACGCTTATTTAAATCCGGGACGGATGTGGCGCGCCTACGAACGGGCGGTTGAGGATGGCGCCGACGGCTGGACGCTTACGGAGCATTGGATCGGCGGCTTCTTCAACAACCGCATTTTCGATCTGTTCGTGAATCAGACCTATTCTGTGATCTCGAACGACGTGCTGACCGCCATCCCGCTTTTCCTGTTCATGGGCTACATCGTCGAGCGGTCCAATATCATCGAGCGTCTTTTCGGCACCCTCTATATCGCCACCCGGCGCGTTCCCGGCTCCATGGCGGTCGCCGCCCTCATCACGTGCACCCTTTTCGCAACGGCCACAGGCATTGTCGGCGCGGTCGTGACACTGATGGGTCTGCTGGCGTTTCCCGCCATGCTGAAGGCGCGTTACGACGTCAGCTATGCCTCGGGAGTGATCTGCGCCGGCGGAACCCTCGGCATCCTCATTCCGCCGTCGATTCTGCTCATCGTCTATGGCGCGACGGCGGGTGTGTCGGTGGTCCGCATGTATGCGGCAGCCCTGCTTCCGGGACTGCTGCTTGCCGGCCTTTATCTGATCTATGTGGTGGCGAAGGCGGTGCTGCAGCCGCAGCTGGCGCCGAAGCCGACCCGAGACGAGGTAGGCCACTATTCGGTCCTGCAAATCAGCTGGATGCTGCTGACCTCCTTCGTCCCTCTGGCGGTCCTGATCCTTGCGGTGCTCGGCGCTATCCTGTTCGGCCTTGCCACGCCTTCGGAGGCTGCCGCCATCGGCGCGCTCGGCGGCGTCGTGCTGGCCGCCGCCTACCGGGCGCTGACGTGGCAACGCCTGAAGGAGTCCGTCTATTTGACGGCGCGAACGACCGCGATGGTGTGCTGGCTGTTCGTCGGCTCCGCGACCTTCGCCTCGGTCTTTGCCTATCTGGGAGGCCAGCAACTGATCAGCGATTTCGTCACCGGCCTCGACATGTCGCCGCTGATGTTTTTGATCGTCGCCCAGATCATCATCTTCATCCTGGGCTGGCCGCTGGAATGGACGGAGATTATCGTGATCTTCGTTCCGATCTTCCTGCCGCTATTGGCGCATTTCGAGATCGATCCGCTGTTTTTCGGCGTGCTCGTCGCAGTCAACCTTCAGACGGCCTTTTTGTCGCCGCCCATGGCGATGTCGGCCTACTACCTCAAGGGCATTTCGCCGCCGCATGTTCAGCTTTCGGATATTTTCCGCGGAATGATGCCCTATATGCTGATCGTTATCCTGTGCATGGTCATCATCTACGTCTTCCCGCAGATCGTGTACGGGCTGCCCAACCTGATCTACGGGGGCTGAGGCGCGATGCCGCGGCGAGTGGAGGACAATAGATGAATTTGAGCCGCTTCCTGGCCGTCTTGGCGTTTGTTGTCTTTCTGGCGTTTTTTGGCGTCGTAATCCGGTTCGTCCCGCATCCCGATCTAGGCGTTGCGGTCGGCATTGGCGTCCTCCTTGCGGGCTACGATCTATGGAGCCAGTTGAGGTCTCGCGCGAGGTAACAGCCGGGCTTTGGGCGGTCGCGGGAAAGCTGCAAGGCTGCAGCTTCGATGCGGGCAATGAGCCGAACCGTCCGCTCGGCCTGAGAAACATCAATTCAATCAAATCCTCGTGAATTGTACCGGACGCCCGGAACCGCAGACGCGTTCCCGGCATTGATTTTGCGGAGGAATCTGCGTCCAGAACAGGGAGCAGTGTTATGGCTTACCGTGATTATATCCATACGCCGGTGACGCCACGTGACATCCGATGGGGACTCCAGCAGGGGGCCGTCGCGGGTATTGTCGCAGGCATCGTCTTTGCGGCGTTCGAAATGGCGGCGAGTGCGTTCATGATGGGGGCGGAAGCGTTCTTCATGCCCCTGCGCATGATCGGCGCCATCGCGCTTGGACCGGAAGCCCTCGATCCCGGCTACCCGCTCTTGACGGCCAGCATCGCCGGCGTGGTCGTGCATTTGATCCTGGCCATCGCCTATGGGATCATGTTCGGGGAGATTGCCGCAATGCTGCGAGGGCGAGCAGCCTTCATCGGTCTCGGCAGCATCTTTGGACTCGCCTTGTGGCTCGTCAATTTCTATGTGATCGCGCCGATCGCATTCCCCTGGTTCCTGCAAGCAAGCCCGGTCGTGCAGTTCATTGCCCACACATTCTTCTTCGGTACCGTCCTCGGCTGGTACCTGTGGAAGTCGCACGAGAGAAGCGGGCTCGAAGGACCGGCGGTTTAGCCTTGCCAGCACCGACCTGGCACAGTCGGATTGAAGCGGAAAGACAGCGGTGATCACCGGCGCTTCTTGGCATCGGGCGTGCGCTTCGCACGAGTGTGCGGAGGTCGCTTTGATCGCCCGCGACCCGACGCTGCTGCAGATGGTGGCGCATGGGCTCGGGCGTCACGCTCATCCCGGAAATAGCGGCAGGACCAGCCAGCGCCATTGCGCGATCTGGAGATCGTGCCCACTCCAGGAACCGATGCCGCAGCGCCATCTGCCTCGTCTGGCGGCGCAAGAAGATGCGGCACGACGAATGCGTCGAAGTGGCAAGATCATCCGCGCAATGGCTGAGGTGGTGTGCAATTAATCAGGTAGAGTAGAAGAGAAACTGAGCAGTCAATCGACGATACGTCGCGGGCCGTCCGTGAGCAGACGCTCGGCTTGTCCGATCATGTCGTCGATAACGCGTCCAGCCGACTCCACGCTTCGGATCACTCCGGCCACTTCCCCCATCAAAACGCCGGTGTTCTCGGCATCGCCAGCGTAAAAGGCGTCCCAATAGTCGCTGCTCTGGATGGCCAGCGTCGGCGCTTCAGTCAGCTGACCTTCGCGGCCATGCCAGGCGGCGACAAATCGAGTCCTCAGCACGCGCGCGACGAATTCGTCTGTCGGCCAACGATAGTTGCGGGCGATGTCGACAGTTGTGGTCTTGATCGTCGCATCGCCATCAGCGGCGATGATAGCCTCCTGGAATCCGCGCGGCGCACGGGCTCTGCAGTCGCCATGAACCGCGTGCCGACCAGGACGCCGTCGGCGCCGAGCATCAATGCCGCGGCAAGCGCTCGACCGTCGCCAACGCCACCCGCCGCCACGAGAAGCGTCTGAGGCGCCTGTTTCGCGAGAAGATCGGCAATCTCGGGAACGAGTGTGAAGGTCGAGCGGGGACCGCTGTGGGCCGCCGGCTTCATTGCCCTGCGCCACAATTGCATCTGCGCCGACGTCGAGCGCCTCGCGGGCGTGCAACATCGACTGGACTTGGCAGATGAAAGGCACTCGCTTCTCTGATATGCGCGGCGAAGGGTGCTGGCGAGCCGAATGAAAGCATCAGCGCCGCGGGTTGCCGCTCCAGCACGCGGTCGAGCAGATACGGCCTGGTTGCCAGCGACCATGTAATAAACCCACATCCGACACGGGCGTTGACTGCGGCGGCAAACTCCTTGTCCAGCCAGGCTTCGTCGCCGTAGCCGCCGCCGATCAAACCGAGCCCGCCGGCATGCGACACCGCTGCTGCAAGCCGTCCGCCTGCCATCACGCCCATAGGAGCGAGGAGGATGGGATGCCTGATCGCAAAACGTTCGGTCAGTCGGGTTTTGAGTGGCACGGTTCGCGCTCGCCAAATCATCGAAGGGATACCGAAGATGCAGCATACGCGACGCACTGTAGCAGGATAGTGGTCCCGCTTGAGACTCGAACCGGGAAATCAGACCGTTTTTAGTGGTAAGTGACTGATGGTCGCCGCAACGCAAAGCTGGCGGCTGGACGGCCGCACTGGGTGGCGAGCTGACACACTCTGGCAGCAATTTGGCAGCAAGACGCGATTGAGCATCAACCGCGTCGCGCCGCCTCGATCGCGGCGACGTCGATTTTCTTCATAGTCATCATGGCATCAAACGCGCGCTTTGCCTCGTCGCCGCCAGCCGCCATCGCGTCAGTCAGCACGCGCGGCGTGATTTGCCAGGAAATCCCCCATTTGTCTTTGCACCAGCCGCACACGCTCTCCTGGCCGCCATTGCCGACGATGGCATTCCAATAACGGTCGGTCTCCTCCTGATCGTCGGTGGCGATCTGGAACGAGAATGCTTCGTTGTGCTTGAACTCGGGACCCCCGTTGAGGCCGATACAAGGAAGGCCTGCGACTGTGAATTCGACCGTCAACACGTCGCCTTCTTTGCCGGCCGGGTAGTCACTGGGTGCACGGTGCACAGCACCCACCACGCTGTCAGGAAATATCTCGGAGTAGAAGCGGGCGGCAGCCTCGGCGTCCTTATCGTACCAGAGGCAAATCGTATTCTTTGCCATTTGCGGGTTCCTTTCGCTTGAGGCCAAGATTTCGGCCTTGTTTCCCCATCCGCTCTCTTCCGAGATAGGTAGCCAACCGCTTTTCTCCACCCCGGAAGCGTCCGTCTCGCCCGCGCGAACGCAAAGAGCAGCTTACCCTAATGTCGCTGTCGCTTTGGCACGGGTTCCGGACGATAAGCGAAGGCCCGCCCCTGAAATGCGTCGCGAATGTCTGGAAAATCCACAAAGCAGACCAACTTTCCGACCAGACGACAGGGCCACGATCCGGCACCCGCAGACCTCGCCCACCGGCGCTCCAGTCCGACACGTCATGTTCACCTGCGGCTCGGAAAGGCACAGTGGTGCTATCCAGGCGTGTTCGCCTTGACGACCTTTTGGCATTCGGGCGTCAGCTCACTCATGTGATCGGCCAGGCATTTGATGATGTGGCCGCCGCCCGGCAACACGCCCTCGCAGATCTTCTGGTAATCTGCCTGGCAGGCCTCACGCTCGGCCGCCGTCTGCGTCAGCGCCACGGTGGTTGCCATCTGAGTTGCCAAGAAAAGCACGCTCAACGCAATCCGCATGACAAACTCCCCTCAAACATGTAGATTAGCTCACTTTTATATAATGCGATATACACCGGGAAGTATATAGAGGGGGGAAATGCTTTTACTATCGGGTAGAATTGCGCAGGCGGCAGGCTTGTTCGCCGCGACACTAGTATTGTCCGCTTGTAGCGAGGAAAACACATACGTACCGCCCCCTCCGCCCAAGGTCGACGTGGCGCTTCCATTGAAGCAGAGCGTGACCCCATATCTCGAGGCTACCGGCAGTGCCGCGGCGGTGAACACGACGCCCCTGGTTGCGCGCGTCTCGGGCTTCATCCAGGAAATCGATTACAAGGACGGCGACGAGGTCAAGGCCGGCGCCCGGCTGTTCCTGATCGAGCCCGATTCCTACCAGCTGGCGCTCGAGCAATCCGAGGCCGGGCAGGGTTCATCCGATGCCGCCGCCAAGCAGTCCGGTGCTGACCTAAAGCGGCAGCAGGAGCTGCTGTCCCAGAAAATCATCTCGCAATCGACCGCCGACCAGGCCGCCGCGGCAGCAGACGTCGACATCGCCAAGCAGAAGCAGAGCGCGGTCGACGTCAAGCAGGCTCAACTCAATCTGAGCTACACCGAGGTCAAGGCGCCGTTCGCGGGCACCGTCACCTCCCGCCAGGTATCGATGGGGCAGCTTGTCGGCGCCGGCAGCGCCACCACCCTGGCGACCATCGTTCAGACCGCACCCATCTACGTCAATTTCAATATCTCGGAGCAGGATGTGCTGCGCATTCGCACCGCCATGGCGAAGCGTGGAATGACCGCGCAGGATCTCAAGAAAATACCGGTCGAGGTCGGCTTGCAGAGCGAGACGGGTTATCCCCACGCGGGAACGCTGGACTACGCCGCGCCAGAGGTTACCGCTGCCACCGGCACGCTAGCGGTCCGCGCAGTGCTCCCCAATGAAGGCCGGGAACTGCTGCCTGGCTATTTCGTGCGTGTGCGCGTGCCGTTGGGCGTAGAGCCGGACATGCTGCTCGTTCCCGACCGGGCGATCGGTAGCGACCAGAAGGGTCGCTACGTGCTCGTCGCCGGAAAGGACGACGTGGTCGAACAGCGTCCGGTTGAGATCGGCCAACTGGTCGGCGCGTTGCGTGTGATCACCAAGGGTATCGGGGCGGACGACCGCGTCCTGGTCTCCGGCCTGTTGACGGCAGTCCCTGGCCAGAAGATCGAACCGCAAGAAAAGAAACTGGAAGCAGTCGCCACGGACGGCGCAGCGCAATGATCTCCAAATTCTTCATCGAGCGGCCGGTCCTGGCGAACGTAATCGCCATCCTCATGGTCGTCATAGGCGTCATCTCGCTCTTTGCCCTGCCGGTGGCGCAGTATCCCGACGTGGTGCCGCCTACCGTTTCGGTGACGACGCGCTATCCGGGAGCGAGCGCGCGTGCGGTGATCGACACGGTGGCGTTGCCGATCGAGCAGCAGGTTAACGGCGTCGAGGGCATGATCTACATGCAGTCCTATGCTGCATCGGATGGCACCTACAATCTCACCGTCACGTTCGCGATCGGCACCGATCTCGACCAGGCGCAAGTGCGTGTGCAGAACCGTGTGTCCTCAGCCCTGGCGACGCTGCCGCAAGCGGTGCAGGTGCAAGGCGTCACCGTTCAGCAGAAGTCGACCTCGATCCTCGAGATCGTCACGCTGACTTCACCGAACGGGGAATATGACAGCCTTTATCTCGCCAACTACGCGACCATCCGGCTCAAGGATGAGCTCTCCCGAATACCGGGGGTCGGCAATGTCAATGTGTTCGGCGCCGGCCAGTATTCCATGCGTGTCTGGCTTGATCCCGAGAAGATGCAGGCGCGCGGCCTTACCACGCAGGACGTCGTCCAGGCGCTGGGGCAGCAGAGCGAGCAGGTCACCGCAGGCCAGGTCGGCGCGCCGCCGGCGCCCGACGGCCAGTCCTTCCAGTACACGATCGAAGTGTCCAGCCGCCTTGACGATCCCGGCCAGTTCGGCACCGTGATCGTCAAGACCGGCGCCAATGGCGACATGACGCGCGTGCGCGACGTCGGCCGAGTCGAGCTCGGCGCCCAGACCTATGGGCAGTTCTTCAATCTCGACGGCCAGCCGGCTGCGGGCATGGCCGTTTTCCTGTCGCCGGGCGCCAATGCGCTCGATGTGGCCGGCAAGGTCGAGGCCAGGATGAAGGACCTGTCACGCGAGTTTCCGCAAGGCCTGGCATACTCGATCCCCTTCAACACCACGATTTTCGTCAGCCAGGCGATCCACGAGGTCTACAAGACGCTGATCGAAGCCGCCGTCCTGGTGCTCATCGTCATCCTGCTTTTCCTGCAGGACTGGCGGGCGATGCTGGTGCCGGCAACGACCGTTCCGGTGACGATCATCGGGGCGTTCGCGGCGATGGCCGCGCTCGGCTTTTCGGTCAACCTGTCGACCCTGTTCGCCATCGTGCTTGCCATCGGCATCGTCGTCGACGACGCCATCGTCGTGGTCGAGGGCGCCACTCACAATATGGAGCGCGGCATGTCGGGCCACGACGCGGCCATTGCCGCCATGAACGCCCTCTTCGGGCCGATCATCGGCATCACCTTGGTGCTGATGGCGGTGTTCCTCCCGGCTGCGTTCCTGCCCGGCCTCACGGGGCAAATGTATGCGCAATTCGCACTGGTGATTGCGGCAACTGCCATAATCAGCGCCATCAACGCGGCAACGCTCAAACCGACGCAGTGTGCGACATGGCTAAGGCGGCCGGTGCCGCCGGACCAGCGCAATGTCTTCTTTCGCGGCTTCAACGCGGTCTACCAGCGCCTGGAGAACCGTTATGCCGGCCTGATCGGTGCCATGGTGCGTCACAGCACGGTGATGGGCATCATCGCGCTGCTGATCATCGGGGCGGCAGGCTATGGCATATCGCGCGTGGCCACCGGCTTCATCCCGATCGAGGACCAGGGCTACCTGCTTGCTTCGGTTCAACTGCCCGACGGCGCCGCACTTGGCCGTACACAGGAGACGCTGCAACAGGTTTCGAAGCTCGCCAAGGCCACGCCGGGCGTCGATCAGGTCGTGACCATCGCGGGCATCTCGGCACTCGACAATAACTCGACGCTGGCAAACGCCGGCGTTGCCTACATCATCCTCAAGGACTGGAGCTTGCGCGGCAAGGGCGAGGATCTTGCCTCGCTCTACGCAACGCTCAACAAGAATCTGTCCGACATGGGTGACGGAACTGTACTGGTGCTGCCTCCACCGCCGATCCAGGGCATCGGCAACGCCGCCGGCTTCACCATGCAGGTCGAGCTGCGTGACGGCAGTTTCGACCTCGCCAAGCTGCAAGGAGCAGTCGAGGCAATAACCAGGACCGCTCAGACGCAGTCAGGTATCCAGCGCGTATCGGCGCCGTTCCGGGCCAACGTCCCGCAATACACGGTCGAAATCGACCGCGAGAAGGTGCAAACCCTGGGGCTGACCACGGACCAGGTCTTCCAGACGCTCGCCGGTTATCTGGGCTCGACTTATGTCAGTCAGTTCAACAAGTTCGGGCGGGTGTTCCAGATCTATGTGCAGGGCGATGCGCAATTTCGCCTGACGCCCGAGAATATCGCCCGCCTGAGCGTGCGCAACCAGAGCGGCGACATGATCCCGCTCGGGACATTGCTGACAGTCACGCCAAGCGTCGGCCCATCACTGATCAGCCTCTATAACCTCTATCCCTCGGCATCGATCATCGGTGTGCAGGCACATGGCTTCTCGTCGGGCGACGCGATCAAACTGATGGAAGGGGTTGCGGCCGACACATTGCCGCCCGGCACCGGCTTCGACTGGACGGCGCTGTCCTTCCAGGAAAAGCTTGTCGGCAGCCAGATCTATTTGGTGTTCGGCATGGCGCTGCTCTTGGTCTATCTGGTGCTGGCAGGCCAATATGAGAGCTGGCTGGCCCCGATCTCGATCTTGCTCGCCGCGCCGCTGTCGCTGGTGGGTCCGGTCCTGGTTCTCAACGGCCTCGGCATCGACAACAATCTCTACGTGCAGATTGGCCTGATCCTGCTGATCGCGCTATCCGCCAAGAACGCCATCCTGATCGTCGAGGTCGCGCGCGAATTGCGCGCCGCCGGCAGACCGATAGTCGAAGCGGCGATCGAGGCGGCACGAGCGCGCTTCCGGCCCATCCTGATGACGTCCTTCGCGTTTATCCTTGGTGTCGCGCCGCTGGTGTTGGCGACAGGCGCCGGGGCCAGCGCGCGCAAGTCGATCGGCATCACGGTCTTTTCCGGCATGATCGCCTCGACCTGTCTCGCCGTTCTCTTCGTACCGTCCTTCTTCGTCATCCTGCAACGGTTCGAGGAATGGCGCGCCGCGCGAAAGACGAGGCGTGAGTACACACCTACACTTCCCGGGTAGCAGTACGATCTTATCGCGGTCTGTCACTGGTGCTGGCTCGGGTCCGTCGTCGCAGATCTCAGCGGGGAGGCCGCGTTCGACCGGGTCATTGTGCCCGACATTGAGACAACGCCTCTGTTCTTCAAACGCGTAAGTACGAACGGGAGCCCGTTGCCCGCTCAGGCGGTCTTCGGCGTCACCAGCCCCAGTTCGTCAACCATCGCCTCGCGCATCAAAAACTTCTGCGGCTTGCCGGTCACCGTCATTGGCAATTCGGTGCGAAAGCGGATGTGGCGCGGGATCTTGTAATGGGCGATCTGGCCGGCGCAGAAGGCCTTGATCTCCTGCTCGGTGGCGATCTGGCTCGGCTTGAGCACAATCCAGGCGCAAAGCTCCTCGCCATATTTCGGGTCGGGAATGCCGAACACCTGCACTTCCTTGACCTTGGGATGGCGATAGAGGAACTCCTCGACCTCGCGCGGATAAACGTTCTCGCCGCCGCGGATGACCATATCCTTGACCCGGCCGACGATGTTGCAATAACCCTCGGCGTCGATGGTGGCGAGGTCGCCGGTGTGCATCCACCCGTCGGGATCAATCGCCTCGCGGGTTTTTTCCTCGTCGTCCCAATAGCCCTTCATCACCGAATAGCCGCGCGTGCAGAGTTCGCCCGGCGCGCCGACCGCAACGGTCGCGCCATCGGCATCGATCGCCTTGACCTCAACATGCGGGTGGACGCGGCCGACGGTCGAGACGCGCTTTTCCAGCGGGTCGGCGACGCTGCTCTGGAACGACACCGGGCTGGTCTCGGTCATGCCATAGGCGATTGTCACCTCCGCCATGTGCATCAGTGACACTACCTTCTTCATCACCTCGATCGGGCACGGCGAGCCGGCCATGATGCCGGTGCGCAGGCTGGTGAGATCGAAGCTGTCGAAATCCGGATGGTCGAGCATGCCGACGAACATGGTCGGCACGCCATAGAGGCCGGTGCAGCGCTCGCCCGCCACCGCCTTCAGCGTGGCGCCGGCATCGAACCCCTCGCCCGGGAAAACCATCGTCGCGCCCTTGGTGACGCAGCCGATCGTGCCCATCGACATGCCGAAGCAGTGATAGAGCGGCACCGGGATGCACAGCCGGTCGTCGACGGTCAGCCGGATCGCCGAGGTGACGAAATTGCCATTGTTGACGATGTTGTTGTGAGTCAGCGTCGCACCCTTTGGCGCGCCTGTCGTGCCTGAGGTGAACTGGATGTTGATGGCATCGCCGGGCTTCAGCCCCTCGGAGATCCGGTCGAGGCTGTCATGCTCGTCGCGCCCGCCCATCGCCAGCACGTCGGTGAAATTGAGCATGCCGGGCGAATGCTCCTCGCCCATGCGGATGACGATTTTTAGCGCCGGCAATTTTTTCGCATCGAGCTCGCCCGGCGTCGCCGTCGCGATCTCCGGCGCCAGCGTCTCGATCATGCTGAGATAGTCGGAGCTCTTGAATTTGACGGCCGTGACCAGCGCTCGGCAAGCGACCTTGTTCAGCGCATAGTCGAGTTCGGCCAGCCGATAAGCCGGGTTGATGTTGACCAGGATCAGGCCGATGCGGGCGGTGGCGAATTGCGTCACCAGCCACTCCCAGCGGTTCGGCGACCAGATGCCGACGCGATCGCCTTTTGCCAGGCCGAGAGCCAGGAAGCCTGCGGCCAGCGCGTCCACCGTGTCTGAAAGTTCGCTCCAGGTGAAGCGCTTGTCCTGGTCGACGAAGACGGCGGCATCGAGCGTGCCGTATTTGCTGACGGTGTCCGAAAGCACCGCCGGGATCGTTTGCTGCAGCAGCGGCACGGTGCGCTCGCCCGACACATGCGCCCTGCCGTCGACCGGCGCGACAAACGTGGCCCCATTGCCCGGGCGACGGCCGCGCAGGCTGGTGGCATTCTTCAACTCGTCGAGATTGATCGGCATCGCCGTCTCCTCCGCAGGCGACCCGAGTCTATCAGCCTGCCGGGGTGGTGGAAATCCCGTTGAGGGTACTGGAGCGCAATCCCTCCCCCTTGAGGGCAGAGTGCCTCGCGAAGCGAGGCGGGTGGGGTCGTCTCGCGTCGAGCACTGCCGCAACGACCCCACCCGTCCATCCGCCTTCGGCGGCTGTCCACCCTCCCCTCAAGGGGGAGGGAAGGCACCCATCTTCGCCGCGATGCCGCGCATGACAGCCTCGTCGGCCGCCGCACGCGGCTTCCGCGATGCAACCAGGCAGGCCTGCGAGCGCAGGATGACGCCGTCCGCCAAAATCTTCAGGTGATTGGCGCGCAGCGTCGAGCCTGACGTGGTGATGTCGACGACGACATCGGCCAAACCCGCCGCCGGCGCGCCTTCGGTGGCGCCGAGGCTCTCGACGATGCGATAGACCTGGATGCCGTGCTTTTGGGAAAAGAACTGCTGCGTCAGCCGCCAGTATTTTGTGGCTATCCTGAGCCGCCTGCCGTGGCGCTGGCGGAAATCGGCGGCGACATCGTCGAGGTCGGCCATCGTATCGACGTCGAGCCAGATGTCGGGCACCGCCACCACGACATCGGCATTGCCGAAACCGAGGCGGGCGACGATCTCAGCGCGCGCCGCCCAGTCGGCGAGGCTTTCGCGCAACAGATCCTCGCCGGTGATGCCGAGGTCGACCGAGCCCTGGCCGATTTCGCCTGCGATTTCCGAGGCCGACAGGAACGCCACCTCGACCGCTTCCACGCCTTCGATGCGGGCGCGGTATTTGCGCTCGTCGCCGGGCAGGCTGACGGCAAGCCCGGCCTTGGCCAGCACCTCCAGCGCCTGCTGCTTGAGCCGGCCCTTCGATGGAATCGCCAGGGTGATCATTGCGCCTTCTCCCGCAACGCTTCGATGCGGTCGAGCCAGACGGAAAAGCCGACGCCGGGGATCGGCGTTTTCGCGCCGAGCAACGTCAGCAGCCGGTCATAGCGGCCGCCGCCGGCCAGCGGCCGGTCACCGTTTTCCGCCGCGATCTCGAAGACCAGTCCGGTGTAGTAATCGAGTGGGCGGCCAAAGGCGGCGTCGTAGCGGATTTTTGCCGAGAGCAGGCCGAGCGCTTCAATCGCCTTGGCGCGCGCGGAGAAATTGTCCAGCGCCGCGCCCAGCGAAAGGCCGGCGCCGGCTGCGAAAGTTTCGAGCGCCTGTGCAGCACCGTCGAGCGTCACATCGATCGCCAGAAAATCCTTCAGCGCCGAAAACGCCTCGTTCGACAGCCTGACGCTGCGCAGCTCGGCCTTCTCGACCAAGCGCCGCGCAATCTCGGTCGGCGACCGTCCGGCCGACGCCGACAGCCCCGCCTGCTCCATGCCGCCGGCGATGTGCGAAGAAAGCGCTTCCAGATTGCCGTCGAGGACAAGGGCGGCGACCGCACCGGTGAGCTGGCCGTTGCGCGGCGGGTTGGCGAGGTCGGCAAGCGCTGCCTCCAGCATCGCCGCCGAACCGAAGGCGCGGGCCAGCCGCATGCGCCAGCCGCGCGGCAGGCCGAGTGCGGCGAGCACCGCCTCGAAAACAGTCTGGTCGCCGAGCGTGATCGTTGGTTCCTGGCCCGGCAGCACCAGCGAAAGCAGCGCATGCGCATCGGCCAGCGATCGGGCATCGGCCTGTGCGATGTCGCCGTCGCCGAGATCCTCGATGCCGGCCTGGAAGAACTCATTTGCGCCCTCGCGGCGCTGGCGAAACACCTCACCGAGATAGGAATAGCGGCGCGGCGTGCCGGCCTGGCTGGCAATGTGGTCGAGGCAGACCGGGATGGTGAACTCCGGCCGCAGGCAAAGCGTCTGTCCGGTCTCGCTTTCGGTGAGGAAAATACGCCGGCGCAAATCCTCGCCGGCCATATCGAGGAACGGGTCGGCCGGCTGCAGCACCGCGACTTCCACCGCATGCGTGTTGCGCGCGGCGAAGAGTTTTGTGATGTCTGATGCGATGGCGGGGTAGCGGGAGGTCATTGATCGGTTGGGTGCGAGGCACCCCCCTCTGGCCTGCCGGCCATCTCCCCCTCAAGGGGGGAGATTAGTCTCGTCGCAGCCTTCGCCCTATTTTCAAGGTTGAAAGGTAAGTGCCGGCGGTACGGCTGCCAATCTCCCCCCTTGAGGGGGAGATGGCCGGCAGGCCAGAGGGGGGTGTTCACGCGCCACCCTTCGCACGGTCGGCCGCCTGTGCCGCCAGTATCTTCCTTACCTCGGCGACCAGCTCGCATTCCGTCACGGTCACCTGAGCCGGCCGCGCCGCGCGCCATTCGGCGTTGTCCACAATCTCCGCCGACATCCGGGCGCCCTCGATCAGGTCCTTGATCTGCACCTCGCCTTTCGCCCGCTCGTCGCCGCCCTGGATGATGGCGACCGGGCTGCCGCGGCGGTCGGCATATTTGAGCTGCGCCTTCATGCCGGCACCGCCGAGATACATTTCGGAACGGATGCCGGCGGCGCGCAGCTCGGCCACCATTTTCTGGTAGCGGCCGAGACTGTCCGTGTTCTTGTCCATGGTGAGCACGACGACCGGCGCGATCACGTCCGATGTATCGAGCTTGCCGAGGTTCTTCAGCGCCGTCATCAGCCTGGAGACGCCGATGGAAAAGCCGGTCGCCGGCACCGGCTCGCCGCGAAAGCGCGAGACGAGGCCATCATAGCGCCCGCCACCGCCGACCGAGCCGAAGCGGACGATTTTTCCCTCTTCGTTGGGAATTTCGGCCAGCAGTTCGGCTTCGTAGACCGGGCCGGTGTAATATTCGAGGCCGCGGACGACGGAGGGGTCTATGCGAATGCGGTCCGGACCATAGCCGGCAGCCAGGACAAGCGCTTCAATCTCTTTGAGTTCAGCAAATCCCGCTTCGGCCGTGGGGTTGGCCTCAAGTACTCTGTTCCATTTTCCTACATCGTTTTTGAGCCCAGCCTCGACGTGTTGGTTGTGAAGAACGACGGCGACAATGAACGCTGCTTGAACTTCGTCTAGCCCAGCCCCCTTTGTAAAATCCCCCTCGCCCTCTTTACCGCCGTCCCAGCGACCTTTGCCCAGCAAAAGCTTGACGCCTTCCGGTCCAAACTTGTCCAGCTTGTCGATCGCGCGCAGCACCTGCAACCGGCGCCCAGCATTCTCGTCGCCGCCAAGGCCGATCGCCTCCAGCACGCCGTCGAGCACCTTGCGATTGTTGACCCTAATGATGTAGTCGCCGCGCTTGATGCCGAGCGCTTCCATCACGTCGGCCATCATCATCGCCATTTCGGCGTCGGCCGCGACACCTGGCGTGCCGACCGTGTCGGCGTCGAACTGCATGAACTGGCGGAAGCGGCCAGGGCCGGGCTTTTCGTTGCGGAACACCCAGCCGGAGCGGTAGCTGCGATAGGGTTTCGGCAGGCGCTCAAAGTTTTCAGCGACAAAACGGGCCATCGGCGCGGTCAAATCGTAGCGCAGCGACAGCCACTGGTCGTCGTCGTCCTGGAAGGAGAACACACCCTCGTTCGGCCGATCCTGATCGGGCAGGAATTTGCCCAGCGCATCGGTGTATTCGATCAGCGGCTGGTCGACCGGCTCGAAGCCGTACAGCTCATAGACCGAGCGGATCGTCGCCATCATCTTCTCGACGGCACGGATATCCACGGCGCCGCGATCGACAAGCCCGCGCGGCAGCCGCGCTTTCATCTTTTCCGATTTGTCGGCCATGGCATGGGTCTTTTCGCTAGGTAAAGCTGACTTGTTTCGAGTGGGCGTGTCCTAACCGATGGGGCTTGGCGCGGCAAGGGTTTGCTCCCTGCCTTCTCCCCGTGCGGGAGAAGGCAAGAAGCTGAAACAATTCCGCCATAAGCGCGGCATCGTGCCGACACAATCGCAGCCGATAAAGCTCGCCGAAACAAGGGGTTCGGGCCATGACCTTGGCGCAGAAATTCGACATCATCGACAGCCGCACCCGCGAGCTGCCCGCCCAGCTGAGGCCGGCCGATCATCATGCACCGGGACCTGCAGCCCAAATGGCGGGACCGTTCGAGGTTGCCGCAGACAAGCGTACGGGGCCGACCATGCGCGATGCGCTGCTGACCAGCCTGCTCGTGATCTATCCGGCGTTTGCCACGATAGCGGCTATCGTTGCCGGGCTCTTTCTGGCGGGCGCCGGCGCTTGAGTTGTTGAGCGCCCGTTGCCTTCTCCCCTTGTGGGAGAAGGAAAAAGAAGGGAGCTACTTCGGCCTTTTGAACGCCTTGCGCTCCACCTCGACCTGCTCGCGGCAGACACAGCCTTCGAGATGGTCGTTGACCAGCCCCATGGCCTGCATGAAGGCGTAGACGGTGGTCGGGCCGACAAAGCTCCAGCCGCGCTTCTTCAGCTCCTTCGAAATCCGCACCGAGACTACCGTGGTCGGGTTGGCGCGCAGATGGGCGAGATCGACGATTTCGGGCCGTTCGTCCGGGCCGGGTTCGAATTTCCAGAACCAGGCCGCCAGCGAGCCGGCCTCGTCGGCCAATTCACGCGCGCGCCTGGCGTTGTTGATGGTCGAGACGATCTTGCCGCGGTGACGAATGATGCCGGCATTTCCGAGCAGGCGCTCGACATCCTGTTCGGTGAAGGCGGCGATCCTGTCGATATCGAAGCCGGCGAACGCCTCGCGAAAATTCTCGCGCTTGCGCAATATGGTCAGCCAGGACAGGCCCGACTGAAAGCCTTCGAGGCAGATCTTTTCGAACAGCCTGCGGTCGTCGTCGACCGGCCGGCCCCATTCGTGATCGTGGTAGTGCAAATAGTCCGGCAGATTGCCGTGCCAGAAGCAGCGCGCGATACCATCGGGTCCAGCGAGCAGGCCTGTCTTCTCATCCATGGCGGAATTCCATTGCTTAATGCGCCTCAGCGCTGCCTTTACCGCGGCTTTACCAGATTCCTGAACCGGCCGGTAACCACACCGAAAGCTTTACTGACAATGCAGCATTTTACGCATTCCGATTCACGTTTCGGTTGCTGCTCCGCGCCCAATGTTCGCGACATCGGGGACGCTTGTGCGCCCCGGCATGTTCGACGATCAGGGTGCGTTCCGATGAAGACATTTTTGTTCCCGCTGCTCGGCGCCGCAGCTGTGCTGGCCACTGCCGCTACATCCTCCAGCGCCAACGACCGCTATGCCGACAGGCCACCGGTGATGGTGAGCCCCGACCTTTCGGCGCCCTGGGTGCTGCAGCTTGGCCGCGCGCCAGGCATCGTCCGCCAGAACCGGCAAGAGGTGCAAAAGCCGCAGCGCCGTTCTCAGCGGCAGGCGCAACCGGCTCAGCTGCACACGGCGGCGGTGCAGGCGCCGTCAAAGAAGCGCATTATCGCGCGCCCGCAGATCAACCCGATCTATCTGCCGCAGGAAGTCGCCTATGACGGCCCGGAGAAGCCGGGCACGATCGTCATCGATACGCGGGAGAATTTTCTCTATCTGGTCGAGAACAACGGCAAGGCGCGGCGCTATGGCGTCGGCACCGGCAAGCCGGGCTTCGAATGGGCCGGCAAGCACAAGATCTCGCAGAAGAAGGTCTGGCCCGAATGGCGACCGCCGGCGCAGATGATCTCGCGCGAGGCCGCCAATGGCCGTTATCTGCCGACCTATGTCGCCGGCGGCGTCGAGAACCCGCTCGGCGCGCGCGCGCTTTATCTCGGTTCGACTCTCTACCGCATCCACGGCACCAACCAGCCATGGACGATCGGCGGCGCCGTGTCGTCGGGCTGCATTCGCATGCGCAACGAGGACGTCGTCGATCTTTATGAGCGGGTCGATGTTGGCACGACGGTTGTGGTGATGTAATCTGCGGTTGATTTTGTTGCCGAGTCTGTCAAGAAGTCTCGGGATCATCAGAATACGGGGGACGGGCCGTGTGGGGATACGGTCGGTCACGAAAGGGGGGCGCGGGGGCACCCCCCGGCCCGTGTTTTTTGTGGGGGGCCGAAGTTATTTTTTTTTTTTATGTGGGGGGGGGTGGGGGGGGCCCCCCCGGGGGGGGGGGGGGGCGGGGGGGGGGGGGGGG
>NZ_JBVVQA010000040.1:0-3947 GCF_055811455.1 Mesorhizobium sp. WSM4845 | reverse complement strand
TGCGAGTCCAGCGACAGCCAATTGTCGATGCTGGCGCGGGGCCCCAAAAACCCCCCCCCCCCCACAAAACCCCAAAATTAAGGGGGGGGGGGGGGGGGGCCCACACGCGCCCCCCCCCCCCCCCCCCCCCCCCTTTCTGTTTCCGGGACGCCATAGGATAGTTTAGTTTGACAGGATCGGGTGGTACGTCGCGCCCGCGGCATGGCGGTTCGCATTCTCGCTGCCATTCTCCTCTGTATTTTGCTATGTCGGCTGCAACGCTTCCAGACAAAAGGCCTTGCTCAATGTCCCTGTCCGACGACAGCCGCTATCTCCGGGGCGGTCCGGTCGCCCAACGCATCATCGCCTCGGTGCGCGAGGATGCAGCGATCGCAACCGCCGAAGGCTTTCCGGCCAAACTGATATCGATCACCGTCGGCGACACGACTGCAGTCGATGTCTATGTGCGCAACCAGCGCGCCAAGGCGGCACTCGCCGGTATCGGCTTCGAGGAAAGACGATTTCCCGCGGACATCACCGCCGGCGAACTCGAAGCAGCGATCCACGGCCTGAACGCCGATCCGCGCGTCACCGGCATCATCATCCAGCGGCCGGTGCCGGTGCATATCCCGATCAAGACGCTGCAAGCGGCGGTGCATCCGCTCAAGGACGTCGAGGGCATGCATCCAGCCTCGATCGGCAACATCGTCTACAACCAGCTCGACCTCGCACCCTGCACGGCCGCCGCTTCGGTCGAACTGCTCAGGGAAACCGGTCTCGATCTCAAGGGGCTCGAGGTCGTCATCGTCGGTCACTCCGAGATCGTCGGCAAGCCGATCGCCTTCCTGCTGATGAGCGAGGGCGCGACGGTGACGGTGTGCCACCACATGACGCGCTCGGTGGCCGCGCATGCGCGGCGTGCCGATGCTCTGTTCGTCGCCGTCGGCAAGCCGCGGCTGATCAAGGCCGACATGGTCAAGCCCGGTGCGGCCGTCATCGACATCGGCATCAATTCCGAGATCGGACCGGACGGGGAGAGCCGCATCGTCGGTGACGTCGACGCCGAGAGCGTCAAGCATGTGGCGTCCTGGATCACGCCGGTGCCGGGCGGCGTCGGCCCGATCACCGTGGCGATTCTTTTGCGCAACACGATGGTGGCGCTCAGCCGGCAGCGCGCGCGCTACCATGCGACCTATGGCGTGGTGGACAAGCTCGCAGCGGAATAAGCCGGCAGCGCCGGTGGATCACTCCGCCGCAACGGCTGCCCTGCTGTCCGGAACGCCCTCCGGCTGCGGCCCGCCATAGGCCCAGTCGAGCAGCTTTATCGTGTGCACCACCGGCAGTTTCGCGGCGGACGCAATCTGGGTGATGCAGCCGATGTTGCCGGTGGCGACGATTTCAGCACCGGTCGCCTCGATATTTCTCACCTTGCGGTCACGCAGTTGAGCCGAAATTTCCGATTGCAAAATGTTGTAAGTGCCGGCCGAGCCACAGCACAAATGCCCCTCGCGCGGCTCTCGCACAACGAAGCCGGCCTTGGCCAGAAGCTCCTTCGGTTGGCGGGTGATTTTCTGGCCGTGCTGCATCGAGCAGGCGGAGTGATAGGCGACGATGGTGCCCGGCTTGCGCACCGGCTCGGGCAGATCGACGCTTGCCAGATATTCGGTGACGTCCCTGGCCAGCGCCGACACCCGCGCTGCCTTGTCGGCATAGGCGGGATCGAGGCGCAGCATGAAACCATAATCCTTGATGGTGGTGCCGCAGCCCGACGCAGTGATGACGATGGCATCCAGCCCGCCTTGGTCGATGGCGCGCGTCCAGGCGTCGACATTGCGCCTGGCCGAGGCAAGGGCTGCCGCCTCGCGGCCCATGTGATGCACCAGCGCGCCGCAGCAGCCCTCGCCCTCGGGAACCACGACCTCGACGCCGAGCCGCGTCAGCAGCGCGATCGTCGTGTCGTTGATGGCGGGATCGAGCACGGACTGCGCGCAGCCGGTAAGGATGGCGACGCGGCCATTTTTGCTCGTGCCCTGCCCGGCATGAATGCCCGGCGAAGCCATTGGCGAGGCCGCAGGAATCGACGCCGGGGCGAGCTTGAGCATCGCACCCAGCGGCTTCAGCGCCGGGAGCTTTTCCAGCAATCCGGCGAATGGCTGGCCGAGCTTTGCCAGCTTGAGCGCAGCGCGAAACCGCGAGGGATAAGGCAGGACCAAGGCCAGCATGGCGCGCGTCAGCCGATCGGGCAGCGGCCGCTTGTAGGTTTCCTCGATATGGACGCGGGCGTGGTCGACCAGATGCATGTAGTTGACGCCCGACGGGCAGGTTGTCATGCAGGCGAGGCAGGACAGGCAACGGTCGATATGGGTGACGATCTGCTTGTCGGCCGGTCGGCCGTTCTCCAGCATGTCTTTGATCAGGTAGATCCGCCCGCGCGGCGAATCCAGTTCGTTGCCAAGCGTCACATAGGTCGGGCAGGTGGCCGTGCAGAAGCCGCAATGCACGCATTTGCGCAGGATCTTTTCCGATTCCGCGACATGCGGATCGGCAAGCTGGGCAGCTGAGAAATTGGTCTGCATCTCGTACCTCCTAAGCCATGCGGCCGGGGTTGAGGATCGCCTTCGGATCGAATTCGGCTTTGAGCCGCGCCGACAATGCTGCCAGGTGCGGCGCCTGCGGCTCGAACACCGGCACAGCGGCGCGATGCGAAGGGGCGGCGCGCACCAGCGTCGCATGGCCGCCGCCATACTGTCTCACCACTGCTCGCCGCAGAAGATCGGCTTCGGGATCGCCATGCTCCATGCGCAGCCAGATCAGTCCGCCCTGCCAGTCATAAAAGGCATCGACGGCCGCCTGCATGCGCAGCGCCAGCACCATCTGGTGGCCTTGCGCCGGCGCCATCGACACGCGCCACACCGGCTTTTCCAGGCCGTCGGCAAACGGCGCACAATCGCGGATATCGCGCCAGACCGAATGCGAAGTCTCGCCCGAGATTTCCTCGAGCGGGCCGGCATTTCCGAGCAGATCTTTCAGCGCTGCGATGCGGTAGGCGACCGACGGGCCGAACCCCTCGACGCGCAGCAATGTCGCGGCGGTGCTGCCGAGACCGCCGCCGGCGACCCGTGCGGCAACGCGTTCGGGAAGATGGGCAGCACTCGACACTTCGGCGCTGGAACCGAGCGCCAGCGCCATAGCGGCCGCGGCATGATCGTCGAGCAGGCCGCGCACAGCCAGCGTGACTTCGGTCTCGGCAGCGGGCAGCACCTTGAAGGTGACGTCGGTAAGAACGGCAAGCGTGCCCCAGCTGTTGGCCATGAGCTTGGACAGGTCATAGCCGGTGACGTTCTTGACCACGCGGCCGCCCGATTTGAACGCCTCGCCACGCCCCGAAACCGCTGCAATGCCAAGAATATGGTCGCGCGCCGCCCCCGCCTTCAGCCGGCGCGGACCGCAAAGGTTCGCGGCCAGTACGCCGCCGATCGTGCCTTTTCCCTTTTCGCCGCCGAGCAGCGGGCCATAATCCAGTGGTTCGAAAGCGAGTTGCTGGCCGTTTTCGGCAAGTAATTTTTCGATCTCGGCGAGCGGCGTGCCGGCCTTTGCTGACAGCACCAGTTCAGCCGGCTCGTAGAGCGTCACGCCTGACAGTTTCGACAGGTCGAGCGTGTGCTCGGTCTGCAGCGGACGGCCGATGCCGCGCTTGGAGCCATGGCCGAGGATTTCGAGCGGCGTTTCTTCCGCCGCCGCCCAGGCGACAGTGGCGAGAGTTTCGGCGGTGGTGGCGGCGGTGAAGGTGGTCATGGCTGTCCTGGGCGCACATCGGCCGCAGACCCCCTCTCCGTGGGGGGGGGGGGGGGGGCCGCCCCCGCCCCCCCCGGGGGGGGGGGGGGGGCGCCCCGCGCCGAGACCGCCGCAATCCGCAAGCTCGCTGCCGAGACCGATTTTTCCACGGAAACGGCGGGAGGACTTCCGGC
>NZ_JBVVQA010000039.1:0-53478 GCF_055811455.1 Mesorhizobium sp. WSM4845 | reverse complement strand
TCCGAGCCGCAGATCGCGCAGCTCGTCACCTTGACAATGGCGTCGCGCGGGTCCTCGATTTCGGGGTCGGTAACCTCGTCGCAACGTATGTCTTCTTTTCCATGCCAAACCAGCGCTCGCATGCGTAATCTCCGATAGGGGCGGTTCGCGGCGTCGCAGCAACTCCCGCGGCAATTCGCATGTCACGGAACGGGGTTGCGGAATTACTGCTTCTTTTAAGAAAGCGGGTTCGGCCGCTTTCCTCAGGCTGCGAATTAGCTACCCGGGATCCAACCGCGAGGCAGCATCCATGTTCCCGCCTCCGTTAAAAAAACTGGCAGGGTGAGTGGCCGCCATCGCCATGACGAAGGACCAAAGCTTTGACTTGCATGCCACGGTCGGAAATGTCTGGGACAGCTTCCGCCTCTATCGACTTTGTCTAGGGCGACGCGAGATCACTGAACGGCATCGCGCGAGTTGCCTCCCTAGATCCGGTGGACGGCAAGCGCGACATCTGCGGAGAACGGCGGCACATCAAGCTTCAGCCAGCCATCCGAATTCGCCTGCCATTCCGCTGTTTGCCTGCCGGCCGCGGTGTCCCAGGCGATGACGCGATAGGTGCCGCGAGCCAACCCGGGCAGCTCCAGGACGGCAGGAATGGGCGCAGTGCGGGCACGCAGCATGCCGTTTCGCCCGATCGTGTCGTTGCGAACCAGCCAGACCACTGCCTGGCAATCGTCGCCGCAGGCGACCGGCGCGATGTCGGGTCCGGAAACCCGCATCTTGTCGCCGAGATGGGCACGCCGGAACGAAACCCAATCGATCAGGGGCAGGAAGTCGGCCAGCGAACGCTGCGCCCGCCGCATGCCGGGGGTGAGCACGTGCGGGGTGCGGTTCGGCCACCGCATGCCGCCACCGGCACCCCCCGAAGCCAGGTGAGCCCATTGCAAATGGCGGAAATATTCGTCGTCGAAAGGTTCAGGAAGCGTGATCTTCTTGTCTTTGAACGAGTGGATCGGGCCGTGCTCGGAATCGAGAAAAGGGCGGCCGTCATGAATTTCACCCAGAGCCTGTCCGACGATTCGCGCCATGCCGAGCGCCGGCGCCACCGTGTTACTGGGGTCGTCAATTGTGCCCTCCTCATAGAGATGCAGGGAGGCGAAATCGAGGTCGGGGTGACGGAAGATCGGCGCCGCCAGCGGCATTTTGGGCCGCCAGCGAAGCTCAGGTCCGAACAGCGAAACTGTCTGCGGGTGAGAGCGGCCGTAAAGTGACGTTTCCAGGCGGCGCACAAAATTGCTAAGATCATGGATGAAGGCGCCGAAGCCATCCGCGCTGCCCTGAGCCTGCTCGGGATGGATCTCGTTCCAGAGGTCCCATGCGAAAAGGGCTCCGCTGCCGCTCCATCTGCGAACCACGAATTCCAGTCTCGCCTTGATCGCGCGGCGCGTCTCGGCGCAGACCAGGAATCGCGACGGGTGGTCCAGCACGCCTCCGTTATTGCGGTTGTAGGGGTGGTGGCGCCAATGGAGCCATTGCCAGAACGTATCAAAGGGAGTGAGCAGGATTCTTAAGCCCTGCTTTTCGCAAAGACGAAAGAGGTCGTCCCACAATTGCACCATCGCCGGCACGAAGCGGCCCTGCGGCTTCTCGAAGTAGCGGTGGCGAACCTGGGCATATTCCAGCATCAGCCTGAGGCATGTGACGCCGCTTTCCTTCAGCCAACGGAGATGATTTTCCACGCCGGCCATATCGGCGCGCCGGAACAGGCCATTGAGTTCGGGCCAGCTTACCGCATCATTCTGCCCGATCGGCGTCCATGCCTCGCCGTCCTCGGTGGCGAAATAGGAGCCGGCTAACTTAATCCAAGGCAGGCCGGCAGCCGGTCTCGGCGCAGAGTCTCCCACTTCCCCGACCAGCGGTATCGCCAATCTAATATCGTTCAAAGGCATGCCCCGAATTTCGTCGCCGGAGCGGTATAACTGCCGCGGTGGCAAAATGTTTCGCCGGGCTTGGCAGGCCGATGATCTTTACCCCATCTTGGGTACAACGATGCCCTGTCTCGACGCCGCGGCGCCCTGCCTCAAGAGCGGCGCGAAGCTGGTGATGTCGACCGATCACCAGAGAAGTTGCAGGCCGAACCCTCGCTGCGGATGACGAGGGAGCGGAATTGTCGTGCGTCGCTTCGTCGACAAGGGCAGAAATGCCAGGTTGGCGGGTCGCCTGCCCGACCAGAAAAACTTTAGCCGAAGGGGAACCTAACGGTCGCAGGCAAGTTCGGTAGGCAGTGTGGGGGAGATTGCGCGTGTCGTTGCATCTCATCGGCTTTATAGTTGTCGTGCGTGCGATCTTCTCCTTCCTCGGATTCCATCATCAAGCCCGACAACGATTGGCGAGGCGCGGCTTCAGAGCGACAGTCTGTCATCCGGAGGTCAACGTCTGCTCACCGACAACACCTGGACTCGGCTCCGCTCACGCTCGCTTGGTCAACTTTCGACGCTTGCACGGCATGTACCGCTCAGGGGACGACGTGATGGAGGCCCGAAAGCAATTGTGGCGGTCGAGAATGGCAATGGCCGGTCGCCTGGCGGGAGCGTCGGCGCGAGCCTTGGCCGACGGGTCGCACGTATGAGCAGCGATCCGGCGCGTCCGCCAGGCGAGTACCGGTCCGCGTTTGCCAGCTTCTTCATGGCTGGTTTCGAGTGTTCATCCCATCGGCGCGGCGACGGAGTGCGCCTCGATTTGATCCGCGCGACCGCACACGACACGCACGCCCTCGGCGACTATCGCAGTTGTGCTGCCCTTGGGCTTCGCACGATTCGCGACGGCTTGCGCTGGCACCTGATTGAGACAGCGCCAGGAGTTTTCGATTGGTCGGGTTGGATATCGATGATCGAAGCAGCTCAGGCCGCCGGGGTGCAGGTCATCTGGGATATCTTTCACTACGGCTCGCCGGATCATGTCGACCAGGGTGGCTCAGGCTTCACCGAGGCCTATGTGCGATTCGCCGCTGAGGCTGTCCGGGTTCACCGCTCCGTTGCAGGGACAGCTCCCCTGGTATGTCCCATCAATGAAATCTCGTTCTTTGCATGGGCGATAGAGGTCGGCTATTTCCCGCGCGTGGGGCCGAAGAAGCGGGGATGGTTCAAGCGTCAGCTTGTGAGGGCAGCGGTTGCGGGCGTCAAAGCGATGCGGGGTGCCGAACCTGATTGCAGGTTCATCTGGGCTGAACCGCTAATCCATGTCGCTCCTCGTGACCGCACTCGCGCCGAGCAGCGGCGCGCGGAAAATGCGCGTCAAGGCCAGTTTGAAGCCTATGACATGCTGACGGGCCGTGCCGAGCCCGAACTGGGCGGCAGCGAGGACTGTGTCGACGTCATCGGTCTTAACTTTTATCCGCACAATCAATGGTACTTTCACGGGCCAACCATACCGATGGGTCACCACGAATACCGCGCACTTTCGGGAATGTTGGTCGAAGTCGCTGAGCGCTACAGAAAACCGATGTTTATCGCCGAGACGGGCGCTGAAGGATCAGGCCGGCCGGCATGGCTCCACTATGTTTGCGATGAGATCCGTGACGCGATGAGCCTTGGTGCGCCGATTCAGGGCATATGCCTTTACCCGGTGACCGCGTATCCCGGCTGGGACAATTCGCGCCACGCGGAAGTCGGCTTGTTCTCGACGATTCATGCCGACGGTTCGCGCAGTCTTCGCCAGCCGGTCGCCAATGAATTGGAGCGCCAACGCACATTGTTCTCGGCGGGTGTTTCGTAGCCGTCGAAAAAAGGCGCGCGACCATTAGCGACTTTCGCGGCGGATCACGGCAAGGCACGACTTGGCTACCACTATCCGAGATCAGTATAGATGTTCGCCGCGAGCCGTGCCCGACGAATCGAGCATCGCTCGGTGCGTTGGCATCTGCGCCACGCCATTTGCCGGCAGGCTTTGTTGAATGCGCGCGAACGTCGCCAAAGCTTGACCGACGACCTGATCCATATTGTAGTAGCGGTACGTGGCTAGGCGCCCGACGAACCACACCTCGGGGCACGCCGCTGCCAGTGCTTGATAGCGTTTGTACAGCGCCTCGTTTTCCGCCCGCGGCACCGGGTAATAGGGATCGCCGATATCGGTTGGATATTCGTAAGTCAGGCTGGTCTTCGGGCTCTGCTGACCGGTCAGATGCTTGTACTCGGTAATGCGGGTATAGTTTTCCGTCTGCGGATAGTTGACAACGGCGACCGGCTGAAACTGCTCGCAATCAAGCGTCACGTGTTCGAACCGCAGTGACCGATAAGGCAGACGACCAAGGCTCCAGTCGAAATATTCATCAATCGGCCCGGTGTAGATCATCCGCTGAAAGGGGATCTTGTCGCGAATTTCGCGATAATCGGTCTGCAGCATGATCTTGATCCTTGGGTTGTCCAGCATGCGCTGGAACATGCGTGTATACCCGCCAGCCGGCATATTCTGGAAAGTGTCGCCAAAGTAACGATCATCGCGGTTGGTCCGGGTAGGGACCCGCGCAGTCACGGACTTGCTTAGTTGGGCCGGATCGACGCCCCACTGCTTCCTTGTATAGCCGCGAAAGAATTTTTCGTAGAGTTCCCTGCCAACGGTGCTCACAACCACGTCTTCGGCGGTCCGGACTTCCTCGACCGTTTCTCGCCGGGATGCGAAGAACTCCTCCAACTGCTCGGGCGTCAATTCAAGACAGTACAGGCGATTGATCGTGTCGAGGTTGATCGGTATCGGCAGCAGTTTTCCGTCGACCGACGACAGTACGCGATGTTCGTAAAGCCTCCATTCGGTGAATTGCGAGAGGTAGTCGATGATCGATCGGGCGTTGGTGTGGAATATATGCGGCCCATAGCGGTGGACCAGAATCCCCGCTTCGTCATAGCAGTCATAAGCGTTGCCGCCGACGTGGTTTCGCCGGTCGATGAGCAGGACGCTTTCCTGCCGTTGCGATGCGATGCGTTCAGCGAGCACGCTGCCAGCGAAGCCGGCGCCGACAATCAACCAATCGAACATGGTCAGGCTCCCCGGCGCAAAGGCACAATGCTTTTCATTGCATAGGCGCGCTGAATATGGGCAGCCATTGCGTCCCACGTTCGTTCCCAGGACATGTTAGCGAGGTAGGCATCGACCTCCTTCAACAGGAAATTCCGGGGACGTGACAGAAGGGAGCGAAGCTTGGTTTCGATGTCTTCGGCGTCAACAATGTCGACCAGGCCTTCGGCACCATAGGTGCGCACGACGTCCACAATCGCCGTGGAGACCACCGGCAGTCCGGCGGCCAGGAACTCAGGAGTTTTGGTCGGGCTGATATAGCGTGTCGCCTCATTGAGCGCGAAGGGCATCCAGCCGGCGCTCCAGTGCCTGAGATAGCGAGGCAGGTCGGCGTAGGACTTGGCACCCAGCCAATGCAAGTTAGCTGCGCGCGGCAGGCTTAGCGGGTCGATCTTGACCACCGGGCCGAGCATGACGAAATGCACGTCGGACATTGCCGCAGCCGCCTGCGCGATCATCTCGATGTCGAGCCGCTCGTCGATCACGCCGAAGAAGCCAACTCTCGGGTGAGGTATGTCGACCTGATCTACAGGGTCATCGCCGGGCTGTCTTGCCTTGTGAAAATGCGCCAAGTCGATGCTGCTTGGGAACGGAAAGATCGACTTGTGGAGGCATCGTTTGGCCTCGTACAGGCTCTGTCCGCCCGTGAAGACGACATCGGCGCGCTGTAACAGCGCCTTTTCCATCTGCGTCAACTCTGTCGGCGCGTTCTTGAAGGCGGAGAGTTCATCCATGCAGTCGTAGACGCACACGTCGTAGCGAAGATGATCGCTGAAACGTAGCGCCATGGGCGTGTAGTACCATACGGTGAGCCGGTCATGCGGGGCTGAGGTGAGGATCTGGTCGACGAACCTGCGCTGGATGGCGTCCGCCTTTGTTGCGGAGATGCCGGCCGGAAGAACCGGGGTTACGGTTCGGATCATCGGCGTCTCATCTTTCATCCGCATGAAGGGGTAGTGTCTTTCCTCGAAGACCGGTTCCTCAAAGTAAATTAGCTGCTGCTGTTTTGAAGCGAGCGTCAGAATGTGCTGTGGGCGTTGGTGTACGAAATTCCATCTTAGGTGAGAAAAGCAAAGTAAGATTGACGATTTTACGGGTATGTTAGGTGCTATTTGCTTGCCGCCCGCCATTTCCATACAAGTTATCCCTTCGGCATAGTGCGCTATCCACTCGAAGTAACATATGTTAATCGAGGCTCGTTCGACCTGAGGCCCGTAGGCACACATCTAACTTTCATTGAAGTAAGTTGTTCCACAGAGTTGAACTGCGTGCGTGTCCGAGCAGTGACGCCGCACTTGCGTGATTGATCCACCGATGAATGGAGCGGCCAGCCACAGATGTGGCGCATTGCCACAAAACGGTTGAGAACGTTTGCTCGTTCAACAAGCGTTAATCAGGGGAGCTATAAGTTAACGGTCTGTGAATCGATTCGGCCGAGTGGCGCACGGGCCCGCGACCGCCGACGAAACACACCGTGAGCGAGCCAAGAGATGAAATTCAACTTCGAAACCAACGTCTTTCCGTTGTTTCACCCGCAGGCCGTGGATGATCTGAAGGATCCTTGTCCGGTGTTCGACGGCACGCTTTGGCATGTCTTCGGCTCGAGCGGCACCGTCACGACCGAGA
This sequence comes from Mesorhizobium sp. WSM4845, assembly GCF_055811455.1. Lineage (NCBI taxonomy): Bacteria > Pseudomonadati > Pseudomonadota > Alphaproteobacteria > Hyphomicrobiales > Phyllobacteriaceae > Mesorhizobium > Mesorhizobium sp. WSM4845. The sequence continues at coordinate 46,800 of NZ_JBVVQA010000039.1, read as the reverse complement.
GCTGGAAAATACTACATGCCACGGCTCCGGACCTTTATGGGCCGTGGACTGAGCATAAGGCGCTCGACTTGGCGGTAACCGGATCGGGCATAGCGGCACCCGGCGTCATTCATGAATGCGGCGTCTTCCATATGTTTATCCAGACCGAATTCATGAAGTCGGGTGGACGTTGCGAACACGCGGTTTCCAATGATGGCTTCAACTGGGTGGTGCTGAATCCAGCGATATTGTCCCTGCCCGACACCGATGAGGACGGTATCTACGATCCCCATCCCGCGATTATCGGCGGCAAGCGCTACATCGTCTATTCAGGCATGCCTAAATTCACCAGGGTGCCGCAGCCTGACGTCTATCTGGCGCGCAGCCAATCCGATTCCTGGTTCGGGCCGTGGAAACGTCTCGGCAAAATATTGGATCATCTCGACGTTCCCCACCACAATGCGCGAGAGCATCCGGACTACGAATGGGGGATCGAGGGCGCCCAACTTGTCGAATTGCCTGACGGTCGCGTGCTTCTCAACGCCACCTGCTTCCTTCCCGACGGCCCGCGCGGAAGTCGTCAGCGCGTATTCTTCGCCATCGCCGACGACGTCCAGGGTCCCTACGTCTCGGTCGGCCCCGTGCTCGATCCTGGTGAGCCTGGCGAGAACGGTCATTCGACGGTGATGATCGAGGGCGGGAAACTGACCTTGTTCTACCAGAGCAGACGAGAGGCAACGAACCATCGCTGGCGTTTCGGACTGGCTAGATGCGACCTGGATCAGCAAGCGGTTTCGCGAGTGGCCTAGCAGGGACGACCGGCACGAGGCGTCGTAGCTGCGCCATGACCATTTACCCGTCCCTGTCAGGCCGACGGGGGGTTCTCGTCGGCCATCTCTTGCTCTCGCCGCTCAAGCTCCTTCTGAAGCTTTTGAGCTAATGCGACAAGCCTCGGCGACAGAGTTTGATCGCTCTCCAGTCCTAATCGCTTGCGCAGGCTCCGACGATTGTCTTCCGAACGGACCAGATCTCGGAAGGCACGATCGCTCTCTCTGGTTGCCATGACGGTCACCTTCAGCTTCGAACGCAACTCGCCGATTACTAAAGGGTTCCATCAGGGGCGGAATATTTCGCTAGAACCTTCCGAGCGGCGATCGGACACCTAAGCGGGACTGAGCGGATACTCTTCCTGCTCATCGAAAGCTACGAACAGGCCCAGGGCAGCAGCGACTTCGAGGATAGCTTCGGTCAGATCGTCATTGGATGCGACCAAATCAGGTGCAGCCTGCCGAACCAGGTTTAATGCCGCTTTGACCGAGACGGTATCCCCAAAGCCGGCCCTGTTGAGAACTGCGGCAATTGCCTGATCTAGAATTGGACCGACACTATGGACGATGCTCATCCACCTTCCCCCCCGGGAATGCGAGACAGTATAGTAGCGTGTCTGGGGCCGCGATGCAACCGATGCGCGAAATGGCATGGACCAGGGGCTGCTGATCGGGCGCGACACAGGAGTATCTGGTGGAATCTCCGAGCAGCGATCGGGTAACCGGCTCGCGCGAGGCCTCTTCATTCCAATCGAGCGCTTGATCCGCCTTCACGCCCGCCCGGAGCTCCTTTGCACCCGCAACGTGTCCCCTCACCCGCGGTCCGCCGAGTCCAGAGCTGCCTCCTAGCCCGCTGCCCCACGGCGTGAAAAGATCTTCGAAGAGGCCCTCGGGGCAGCGGGCTTGATACGCCGGCGTAAACGAGCGAAACGCCCGCACTTCATCCTGCTACCTTACGGACGTGCCTGCCGGCTATTTGCGCAATTGCTCAAGGCCGGACATGAAGCCAACTGCCTTAGTCGGGTGTCAGCTTGCGGCCGCTGATCGAGTGAAGACGATCGTCACCTTCGTCCCTTTGCTGGCGCTCGAGTCGACCGCGAGCCGCGCCTTGGCGTTCTCGGTCAGCGAGTGCGCGATCAGGGCTCCGAGCTTGCCTGGCTTGGGCCACGTCTCGCCTTCCGGCAGTCCAATTCCGTCGTCAGCCACTATGACCCGGCAGCCGTCGCCATCGACGATGCTGTGCAGCGTTATCGTGCCGCCTTCGCGCCCCTGGAAAGCATGTTTTAGCGAATTGGTCAGCAATTCGTTGACCACCAGTCCAGCCGGCATGGCGACGTTGATTGACACCGGATATGTGTCCACCCTTATATCGAGGCGAATCCCCTCGACTGCATGCGAGCTCATCACCGCGGACGCGATCTGGCTGAGATAGACGCCAAGATCGACCTCTTCCTTCTGCTCGTCGGCCGTCAGCGTCTGGTAGAGGATCGCCAGGGCGTCGACGCGACCGGCGAGCCGTTCAAACCGTCTCCGGTCGGCCTCAGTCGCATTGCGGCTTTCAAGCCGTATCAGGGCGGTGATCATCTGCAGGTTATTCTTCACCCGGTGCTGCAGTTCGCGCAGCAGCGTGTCTTTCTCGCTGACACGCTCCTCCACCGAGGGCTGATCCGCCGCTTCGCCATGGGCGGATACGTCGACCAGCGCCACCAACCGGAAGCAGATCTTGCCGTTGTCGTCCTCGATGACATTGGAATAAACGTCGACGATCGGCAGCTTGTCCTCGTTGTGCTCCAGCCTGTAGGTGCCGACCAAATCGGTCTCCCGGACCACGGCCTCGGCCAGCGGGCGGTCCTTCTGCTGGTAGAGGCCTGTGCCCGAAAGGGCCGACCAGTTTTCTCGAGTTAGCCTAGCGACCGTCAGGCCTGACAGTTTCTCGAACTCCGGATTGGCGTAGACTACACGCTCCTCAGCGGCCAGGTCTGCAACGGCTATGGCGATCGGCACCTGGTCAAGGAATTTCTTGAACTGTTCGCTTTCCAGTGCGGTTGCGAGTTCAGGTGTGTCAAGCAACTGCTCGACCGCATCGGCCTTGTCTGAAGTGGATGTCATTTGCGCGCCTGTTCTGGGCGTACAATATCAATAATGCAGTGCGCCCGCCATCGCCAAAGCTGGAGCTGCATCGCGCCGTGTCAGGCATCTGACCATAAGACGTGCCTCGCGCAACGGCCCTGGGTAAAACGACATCTTCCGATCGGCCGGCTCCGGCATGCTGACGGCGGGCCGCGAAACCCACCGCGCAGCCGGTCCAGCCCGCCGAGTGAATCGGGGTCCCACGTTCTGCTCAGCTATTCGAAGGAATAGGTGAAACCTCCTTCGGAGGCTCCGACCGTCACCTTCGTCATTTTTTCGCCCTCGAGCGACCGGTTCAGCACGCCACGGCTCAATTCCGGCAGAAGCGTGTTTGTCAAAATGGCGTCGATCATTCGGCCGCCGGATTCGATCTCCGTGCAGCGGGCTTTGACCAGATCCATGACACCGTCACCGATCACCAACTCCGCATCGTTGCTCGAGCGCAGCCGGCGGGCGATCTTGGCGAACTGATGGCGGGTGATCGCTTCGATCATCATGTCCGAGAGCGGGTAGTAAGGGATGGTCACCACCCGGCCCAAGAAGGCCGCTGGGAAAACCTTCAGCAGCGGGGCGCGCAATGCTGTGTCGAGATCGTCGAGCCCCGCCCGCACCGTGCCACTGTTGGTCCGGTCCATGATGACTTCGGAGCCAACGTTCGAGGTGAGCAGGATCAGCGTGTTCTTGAAATCGATCCGGCGGCCTTCACTGTCGTCCATCATTCCTTTGTCGAAGACCTGGAAGAAGATCTCATGCACATCCGGATGCGCCTTCTCGACCTCGTCAAGCAGGATCACCGAATAGGGCTTGCGCCGGACCGCCTCGGTGAGGATGCCGCCCTTGCCGTACCCGACATATCCGGGTGGCGCGCCCTTCAAGGTAGAGACGGTGTGCGCCTCCTGAAACTCGGACATATTGATCGAAATGAGGTTCTGCTCGCCGCCATAGAGCGTCTCGGCCAGGGCCAGCGCGGTTTCGGTCTTGCCGACGCCCGAGGGACCGCAGAGCAGAAAAACCCCCACTGGCTTTTCGGGCGCGCCGAGCCCGGCGCGACTGGTCTGCACGCGCTTGGCAATCATTTCCATGGCGTGATCCTGACCGACCACGCGCTCGGACAGTGTGACGGCGAGCCGCAGTGCCTTCTCGGTCTGGCTCGACAGCATCCGGCCAGTCGGGATGCCGGTCCAGTCCTGCACCACGGCCGCCACGGCGTTGCGGTCGACCGACGGCAGGATCAGCGGCGTCTCGCCCTGCGCTTCTGCGAGTTCGGCCATCAGCTCGCGCAGCCGCGCGAGATCGGCAGCCGGATCGGGTGGAGAAGGATCGGCAGTGGTCGCTCTTGCCGCATCGGGTTCGGGCGCATCGGGTTCGGGCGCCTTGACCTCGGGGGTATCGGCGCCTGCGGTTTCGGCGACCGCCCCCGGAGGCTCCACCGCGTCGAGCGGCACACCCTCGCCGCGCAGCCTGGCGCGCAGTTCGAGTATCTCGCCAACCAGCGCCTTTTCCCGATCCCAGCGTTGCTGCGCGGCAGCAAGCGTGAGTTCGGTCTCGGCAAGCCCGGTTTCGACCCGAGCCTGCCGGTCGGCCACGTCGATGCCGATCGCTGCCTCGCGGCCGATGATGGCGCGCTCGACCTCCAGCGCCTGGCGGCGGCGCATGATGTCCTCGACCTCGGCCGGGGTGGCATGCTGCGAAATGGCGACACGGGCGCAGGCGGTGTCGAGAAGGCTCACGGCCTTGTCGGGCAGTTGCCGTGCCGGGATGTAGCGGTGGGAGAGGCTGACCGCCGCCTCGATCGCCTCATCGAGTATCTGCACCTTGTGATGCTGCTCGAGGACACCGGCGACACCACGCAGCATGAGAACGGCGACCGCTTCCGACGGCTCATCTATCTTGACGACCTGGAAGCGACGGGTAAGCGCCGGGTCCTTCTCGATGTGCTGCTTGTATTCGGCCCAGGTCGTTGCTGCGATGGTGCGAAGCTCACCGCGCGCCAGCGCCGGCTTCAGCAGATTGGCCGCATCACCGGTTCCTGCCGCGCCGCCGGCGCCGATCAAGGTGTGCGCTTCGTCGATGAAGAGGATGACCGGCGTTTCCGAGGATTGCACCTCGTCAATGACCGCCTTCAGCCGTTTTTCAAATTCGCCCTTTACGCTGGCGCCCGCCTGCATCAGGCCGACATCGAGCATGCGCACGCTGACGCCCTGCAGCGTCGGCGGCACGTCGCCCTCGGCAATGCGCAAGGCAAAGCCCTCGACGACCGCGGTTTTGCCGACCCCCGCCTCGCCGGTCAGGATCGGGTTGTTTTGCCGGCGCCGCATCAGGATATCGACGATCTGCCTGATCTCGGGATCGCGGCCGACGACCGGATCGATCTTGCCGTCGCGGGCGCGCTGGGTCAGGTCGGTGGCATATTTGGCCAGCGCCGAATCCCCGCCCGGAGCCCGCCGCGGTGTTTCGGCGGCGGCAACCGCAGTCGCGGCGCCGGCTTCGAGCGAACCCTCCATGACGTCCGCGAACCGGGCAATGACGGCCTGCGCATCGATCTTGTCGAATTCGCCGCTGATCTTCGACAGCAGGCCTTCCAGCACCGGCGTCTTCAGGCAGGCGAGCAGAATATGCGCACTGCGCACTTCCTCGACGCTGAATTCCAGTCCCGCCAGGCCCCAGGCCTCCTGGATGGCGTGAAAGATATGATCGGAAAATTCCTCGATCGAAGTGGCGCCGTAAGGCAGCTTGTCGACGGCGCGGGTCATATCGGCCGTGAGCCGGCTCGCATCCACCCCGGCGTCTGCCAGTATCAGTTGCACATCCGAGCGCTCTGAAAGCACCAGTTGCTCGATGAAGTGAACGAGCTCGACATAAGGATTGCCGCGCAGCTTGGCGGTGTCGGCCGCAGCCTTGAAGGCGCGCAAACAGATGGGATTGAGCTTGCCGACCAGTTCCTTGCGTTTAAAGCTCTGCGACGACCGGCGCTGTTCCATCGAACTTGCCCCTCCAATCTGCCAGCCAACAAACTGCCACATAAGCAGCGACTTGACAAAGAGCGTTTATGAGCGGGGCGTCCGGGTGTGCGATTCAGTCGATTTCTTCCGTCCCGGCAGGCGCCGGCGCCATCGGCTGCAACGCCATCGAACGCCGCGCCTGTTGGCGATGCCTTCACCGACAGGGTTCGACAAATCCGCCAGCACTTTTGAGCCCAGCGCGCCGGTTGCAGGCTCGTATTAAGATTGAGCATCAACTAAATTGTGGTAAAGTGTCGCAGTGTGGTAGCGTTGGGTCAGGCACGGCCCACGAGCCGCGCGCTGGGGGATGGTGTGCTTGATCTCGCACTCTGGCTGAATCCGCTGGACGGTGAAAATCCGTCGGGGGAGGATTTGCGCAACGATCCAGCCTTTCATGAGCTGGAGCGTCTCACCGAGCCGCAGGTCAAGGTCGTCCATGGCGGCCACAACCAGCCCTCGTCGCAAAGCACCATTCCGGTCGACTGGCCTGCCGTCCTCGACAAGGCGGAGGAATTGCGTGCGCATGGCCGGGATCTGCGCCTGCTCGTCATTGTCACGCGCGCGCTGGCCAATGAGCAGCGGCTCGCCGGGCTCGCACATGGCCTGACCCTTGTTGCGCGGAGCTTCGATCAGCATTGGGAGACCATGCACCCGGCCCTGCGGCCCAGTGCTTCACCACGCGACGCCGCCTTGCGTCGCATCAACGCCCTGCTCGACCTCCAGAATGGCCAGGACGGGCTGCTGGCGGACTTGCGGCGAATGATTTTCTTCGCGCCGCGCCCTATGGGACCGATCAGCGGACGCGATCTGGAACAAGCCGCACTCGACGAGCGGGTCATGCTTCTGGAAGCGGCTTCGGGATTGAATGCGGCGGAAAAGGCAACGCTGGCCAGCGCGCACGGTCAACTGCTGAACCGGGTTCATAGCGGGTGCAAGGCGCAGGCCGATCAAGCCAATGCGGAGATGATGTCGCTCATTGCCGATGCTCATGCGGCGATCACGGCTCTTGATGCGGTCGAGACGGCTCTCAACGGCCGTCTGCAGGGCGGTGGCGCCGCTGTTCCGGAATTGAAACGGTTTCTGCAGCGTTTGCTGTCGACCCTCGAACGGAATTCGGCAATCGAAACGGCGACGAACGGCGCGGCCGAGCCAGCCCCCACGACTGCAGATCCGGAAATGCCTGCTCGAAACGGTCAAATGCCTGCAAAGGGCCATGGAGCCGATACTATGGCAAGTGTGGCGAGTTACGCGGAACCGACCACGGGGCTGCCGGAGCGCATTTCCTCGCGCGACGACGTCGTGAAATGCCTCGACCTCGTCGTCGCCTTTTATGACCGCACCGAACCGTCGAGCCCGATCCCGCACCTGGCCCGCCGGGTGCGCCGGATGGTGCATATGGATTTCGTTGAACTGATGGAAGATCTCGCCCCGTCGGGGCTGAAGGAATTCCGGCTGCTTGCCGGCGTTCCCGATGCCAAGAAGACGGCCCAGAAGGATGAAAGGTAACGAGCCATGGCAGCTGAAAGCAAAGCGAAAGTCATCGAACGGAACCGCGCTCCGCGCGTGCAGATCGCCTATGACGTGGAAACCTATGGCAGCCCGACGACGATCGAATTGCCGTTCGTCATGGGCGTGATGGCCGACCTCTCCGGCGCTTCACAGACCAGGGAAGCGATGAAGTCGGTACTGGACCGCTCCTTTGTCGAGACTGACGCGAACCGCTTCCCCCGTTTCATGGAGGCGCTCGGGCCGCGCGTCAAAGCCCGTGTGAAGAATACGCTGCCCCAGGCTGAGGGCGCCGAGCGGGACGAAGAGCTAGCACTCGATCTTACCTTCACCAAAATGGGCGATTTCGCCCCGGACAAGATCGCCGAACAAGTCCCGCAATTGGCCGAGATCCTCAAGATGCGTCGTCAGCTCGAGGAGCTGCTCGGTTTCATGGACGGCCGTGTCGACGCCGAAAAGCGCATCGCGCAACTTCTGAACAACGAGCCGCTTCTCGGCAAGATCGCCAACCAGGCATTATCCGACGACGACAAGGTTCAGGAGTAAATCATGGCCGAACAACAAAAAACCGCAGCCGTCGCCGCTGAGGCGGAAGCCATAGACCTCGGAGAATTCAGCGGGCTCCTCGAGAAGGATTTCAAGGTCAAGAAGGACGACAGCGAGAAGCTGCAGCAGCTCGTCCGTAATCTCGCGCTGGCGGCGCAGTCCCGCTCCGATACCACGACCATCTCGTCCAACGCGATCAAATCGATCAAGTCGCTGATAGCAGGCATCGACAAGATGCTGACTACCCAGGTGAACGAGATTCTGCATGCGCCGGAAGTCCGCGAAATGGAAGGCACATGGCGCGGCCTATGGTATCTCGTCAACAACACCGAGACGGATCAGAAGCTGAAGATCCGGGTGATGAACATTTCCAAGGTTCAGCTTGCCGACACGCTTGAAGACTACGAAGGCCAGATGTGGGATCAAAGCCCGATCTTCAAGAAGGTCTATACGGACGAGTATTCGATGCTGGGTGGCGAGCCGATCGGCTGCCTGATCGGCGCCTACGAATTCTCGAACCATCCGCGTGACGTCGGCCTGTTGCGCAACATCTCGGGCATCTGTGCCTCCGCGCATACGCCGTTCATCGCAGCCGCCGACCCGCGGCTGTTCCGCATGGACAGCTGGCAGGAACTGCCGAACCCGCAGGACCTGCAGATGATCGTCTCCAACCCGGCCTATGCCTCGTGGCAATCGCTGCGCGAGAGCGAGGACGCGCGCTACATCGGCCTGACCATGCCACGTGTTCTGGCGCGACTGCCGTATGGCTCGGAAACCGTTCCGGTGAAGGGCTTCACTTTCGAGGAAGAAGTGCAGGGCGACCACAACAAATATGTCTGGATGAACGCCGCCTTCCCGATGGGCGTCAACATAAACCGCAGTCACAAGCTCTATGGCTGGGGCACGCAGATCCGCGGAGTCGAGAACGGCGGCACAGTGATCAACCTGCCGGTGCACTCCTTCCCCACGGACGACGGATCGATCGCGATGAAATGCCCGACGGAAGTTGCCATCGACGACCGGCGCGAGGCGGAACTGGCCAAGCTCGGCCTGATGCCCATTCTGCACCGCAAGAACACCGATCTCGCAGCCTTTATCGGTGCGCATTCGCTGCAGGACGACGAGACGCGCGCCGGGCGGCTGGTCGATCCCGACGCCCAGTCAAATGAACGGCTGAGCGCCAACCTGCCCTATCTTTTCCCGGTTTCGCGTTTTGCGCACTACCTCAAGGCCATTGCGCGCGACAAGATAGGGTCGTTCAAGGAGCGCTCCGACATGCAGATCTGGTTGACCGAGTGGATCAACCGCTACGTGCTGGCCAATCCGGCCTTTGCCGACGACAAGGCGCGCGCCAAGCGCCCGCTTGCCGCCGCTGAAGTCCAGGTGGACAGCGTCGAGGGGCGGCCGGGCTACTACAACGCCCGCTTCTATCTGCGCCCGCATTACCAGTTGGAGGGCATCAACGCCTCGCTTCGACTGGTGTCAGAACTACCGTCCGTAAAGACTTGATTTTGCAGCAACATCTACCTTGTTTTGTTTTGAAAGCGCTGGAGGAAGACAATGCCCGTGAAAATTGATGGTTTTCTAAAAGTTCCGGATATCAAAGGGCCAAGCGTTCGCGACGGTCATGAGGACGAAATCGAAGTCCACGGGGTCGATTACAAGATAATCGCGCCATACGATCCGAATTCGCTCTCACGCCGCGGTCGCGTGTCGCTGGGGATGATCAAGTTCACCAAGCATTATGACAAGTCATCGCCCTATCTGAAAAAGGCGCTGTTCGACAACAAAGCGCTGGACGAAGTTGTGTTCTCCGCCCGCCGGACCATCGATGGCGAGACCAGCGATTATCTGGTCGTCACCCTGACCGACGCTTCGATCATGGAATACGACATGTCGCAGGCCGAGGACGAGGAAGACCTGATCGAGGAGGAGGTCAGCTTCGCCTACAAGAAGATCAAGTTCGTCTATGACAAGGATGACGAAATCGAAATGGATGTCTATGTCGGCAAGTGAGGCGCGGCGGCCCGGCGCCGACAAGCTGCAGGTAACCGGCAGTTCGCGAGCAAAACGCGAGGCGGTCCAGCCCTCTCTTTGGGACCGCCTCGTCAACGACCTGCCGGGCGTCACCTCCGAGATAGACGGGCTGCGCCAGACCTTGCAGGACGAGTTGGGCGCGGACCGGCTGGACACGCTGCTGGCGGGCAGCGCGCGGCTGATCGACGCCGACGCGGAGCTGACTCCCGATCAGAAGCGGCGTCTGCACCGCCTGGCCTTTCAGACCCAACACCGCGCCGAGATCGAAAGCCGTGGCGTGGTTGTATCGGCCCGCGTCCTCAGGGAGGCGGTGCGGCGCGACATCGAGGCCTTGTTCAACACCGAGCGTTTTGAAGCTGTTCCGCTTCTTTCCGATTTCGAAAGCGAACAGGCCGCAGACAATCCGCCGTCGCTGGCCGATTTTCCGGAGGTGCGCCGAAGTGTGGTCAACTACGGCGTGCCGTCGTTTTCGGGCCGTTCGTCCCGCGACTTTGATCGCGAGACCCTGGCGCGCGAGATCCGCTCGGTCCTTGCCACCTTCGAGCCCCGTCTCAAGGAAAGCGCAACCAAGGTAACGGTGACCCTCGGTGACAAAAGTGTCGGCCTGAAGATCGAGATAGACGCCGTTCTGATCATGACGCCGACGCCGGAACGCATGCGCCTGCGCACCACGATCAATCTCGATAACGGCCTGGCGCGGACCGAATTCAGGGACAGCTGAGATGGATCGGGTCTTCGTAGAATATTACGAGGAGGAACTGACCCATATCCGCGGACTCGCGGCGGAATTTGCCGACATGCATCCGGCGGTGGCGCGCAATCTTTCTCTCGATACCGTCCCGTGCCCGGATCCGTATGTCGAGCGGCTGCTTGACGGCGTCGCCTTCCTCGCTGCACGCACCCGGTTGAAAGTCGACGCCGAGCGTTCGCGGTTTTCACGCAGCGTGCTGGATGTGCTGTATCCCGATCTGGTTACCCCGGCCCCGGCTACGGCAATGGCAGTGCTGAAACCCGGCCAGCAGGTCCAGTCGATGATTGCCGGCCATGTCATCAAGCGGAACACGCGGCTGGTGTCCAGTCTGCAACCCGGCCTGTCGACGCGCTGCACATTCACCACCGCGCAGGAAATCACGCTGTGGCCGATAACCATCAATTCGGTCAGCTGTTTCCAGGATCGCAGCGGGTTGGCGGCGGCCGGCATAACACCGATCGGCGGCGCAGGCGGCGAGGCGGCGCTGCGCATCACGCTGGGTCGGACCGGAAAAGGCAAGCTCGGCGAACTGGCGCTCGACCGGCTTGATTTCTATTTTGCCGGGCGCACCAAAGCGCCATTGCTGTTCGACGCGATTTTCGGCGCCTGCTCGGCGGTTGGCGCACGCGCCGAGGGCAAGGCCAATCCGCTGTCGCGGTTGCCGGAACCCGAAATGGTCGGCATCAGCGACGACGAGGCGTTGATGCCTCGTACCCGGCCGACATTCGAAGGCTACCGCCTGCTGCGTGAATATTTCATGATGCCCGAGCGCTTTCACTACGTGCGGGTTTCAGGACTGCAACCGGTCGTGCGCCGATGCGAGGCCGGGGTCGAGATCATCTTCATGTTCCGGCGTCCGGTACCTGAGCTTGCCGATGTGACGCCGGCGGATTTCGAACTTTTCGCGACACCGATCATCAACCTGTTCGAGCGTGACTGCAACGTCATCGAACTCGATCCGCGCAGAACGCGGCAGGTGCTGCATGCCGACCGCACGCGGGCGCGCGACTTCGAAATCTATCGGGTGACCCATGTCGAGGACGCCGATGCCGAGGGTCCTGACGCCGAAATTCCAGAACTCTTCAGCCTGGGGCAAAACCGCAGCAATGGCTGGGTCTATTCCACCGAACGGCGCCCTCGCCGGGCCACCGAAGATGAACGGCGCGACGGACTGACCCGCACTTCCTACACCGGAGACGACGTTTTCCTTTCGGTTTCCCGGCCGGCCGGAAGCCCGGCGAACCGGCCGCTGAAGCGGCTCGACATCATGGCGCTTTGCACCAACCGCGATCTGCCGATCCTCGACGACAACCCTACCCTGACGCTGGAGACAGGCGATCCGGTCGAAACGGTCCGGCTTATCGGTGCTTTGCGCCCGCCCCAGCCGGCGATCCCGGCCGCGCTGCCCGCCGGCGCCGAAGGCGAATCTCGAGCCGACAATCTCGCATGGCGGCTCGTGGCGCAGTTGGCCCTCAACTTTCTCAGCCTCGCCAAGGAAGGCCGCGGTGTCGATCCGCTGCATGCGCTGCTCGATCTTTATGCCGACCGGGGAGATCCGAGCCTGGCTCGCAACGTGCACTCGATCGTTCGCATCGACTCGCGATCCGTCATCGAACGGCTGCAGATCGATGGGCCGATGTGCTTCGGACGGGGCACGGAAGTGACATTGCATGTGGACCAGTCGGTCCTGGCCGGGCAAAGCACATTGCTGCTTTCAGCCATGCTTGCCCGGCTGTTTGCCCGTCACGCCGGGATAAACGGCTTTGTGCGGACCCGCACGCGGTTGCTGCAGAAGCAGGAGGATGTGCCATGGCCGATGACGCCCGGCAATCGCTACCTGATCTAGGCAAGCTCGACCCGGTCCGGGCCGAAGAACTGGATGATACGTTCGACTTCTTCGAACTGTTGCGCCGGCTCGAACAACGGGGCGGGCTGTTCGGCTATTCCGGCCGCGCAGATCGCGAGCCGGCAAGGCTCGGGCAGCATGTGCGTCTTAGCTTTTCCGCCAAGGACGTGGTCGAATTCCGCGAAGGGAAGGACAAGACGCCGGGGAACGACGGGGTGCCGGCCCGGGTCACGGTTGCCAATCTCGGGCTGATGGGACCGGAAGGCCCGATGCCGCTTCATTTGACACGTTGGGTGCTCGATCGTCTGTCGCAGCGCTGGTTCACCGGCGCTGACGCACGGCAGACCAGCGACACGACGTTCGTGGACTTCGTCAATATTCTCCAGCACCGCATGATCGCCCTGTACTATCGAGCCTGGGCCGACGCGCATCCGGCGGTACAGGTCGAACGTGCGGTCGGCGGCCGAGTAAGGGCCATGCTTGAAGCGATGGCGGGAACCGGACTTCCCGGTACCCAAAATTCCGATCTCGACGCCGTAAAGCTTCGCCAGGCCGCGTCGCTCGCCAGCCAGGTCGACGGCCCGGAGCGGCTGACGCTGTTCCTGGCGGAAGCGTTCAAGGTGCCGGTCGCGATCAAGGAGTTCGTTGCCACCTGGATGACCATACCAGCGACGCTCCAGACCCGGCTTACCCAGGCTTACGCAGTGCTGGGTCGCGGGGCGACGATCGGCCCGCGCGTTTTCAGCCGCCAAAGCAGGATCGAACTCCGCGTCGGCCCAGTCGGCTACGAGGAGTTCAAGACGTTCCTGCCGGGCGGTCATCGTCTGAAGATGTTCAAGCAGGCGGTTCGCGACATGGTCGGGGAATCGCTCGACGTCGATCTGCGGATCGTGCTGGCGCGTGAAGCGGTGCCGCCGCCGCGTATCGGAGCGGTACAGCTCGGCCGAACCACCTGGCTTGCGCGGCCCACTGAAAGGGGCGATGCTGACGATATGCGGCTGCGGACAATCGTCGGATGGCGGCCGGAAATGGCGGAGGTCGCGGCATGAGTCTGCTGCTGACGCTGGAGCACGGGCCACGCACCCAGGCGGTACGGCAGACCCGGCTGGACGAGGGTGAACTGGTGATCGGCCGTAGCGCGGACGCGGACTGGCAGATCGACGATCCCGACATGTTCGTTTCACGCGCCCATTGCAGGATCAGCGGCGGGCCGGATGGATATTTCGTCACCGACACATCAAGCAGCGGATTGTTCATAAACGATTCCGACAGCCCGCTCGGCACCGGCACGTCGGTCCGTCTTCAGAACGGCATGCGGCTGAGGCTGGGTGACTACATCGTATGCGTCGATCTGCAGACGCCGGTCGCTCACGCACCAGCGGCCAGCCAAACGTTCACAGAGCGGTCACCGCCGGCATCGCGAGCGCCGGTAAGCATCGGCCGCGATGACTTCTTCTCAGCCACGGTCGAAGAAGAGCCGCGCCGGCCGCGTCCCGCCGACCTGCCGAACCCGTTCGAGCAACCCGTTCCAGGAGCGTTCGAGCGCGCCAACCAGCGCAGTTCGCCTGCCTTCGACGACCCGTTCAGCCTCGACCCGGTAGCAACGCCGGCGCCGAATGGCGCCAGCTATTCCGAACCGCGTGGTGCGCCGGACGCCGCAGACCCATTCAGCTTCGATCCGGTGCCTTCCGGTGCAAGCGAGCCCGTTCCAGGCCAGCCCGTTTCAAGCCAGTCTGTTTCAAGAAAGTCCTCCGAATTCGATGACGGTTTCGGTTTCGGGCCGGCCGCGTCGCCCGATTTGAGAAACGGCGCCGGCCCGGCCGGTCAACGCAAACACGTCGCCGGAGAGCCGGCCCATCCCTGGGATTTGCCTGGCCCCGCGGCAGCTATCCCTGCTCAGCCACGTGCTGGCGGTGCCCCCAAACCCGCCCCCTCCCCGGCAGCGGCGCAACCGGCGAACACGGCCTTTCGCACCGCGTTCTTGCGAGGCATGGGTGTTGAGGAAGCCGATTTTCCCGGACGCGACAGCATCGCGGAAATGGAGAAGTTCGGTCGCGAGTATCGGCTGATGATGGAAGGCCTGATGCAGCTGCTGCGCAAGCGGGCCGAGGAAAAAGGCAACGCTCGCGTCGCCCAGACGGTGGTTGGGGCCTCTGAAGTCAATCCGCTAAAATTTCTGCCGACGGTCGACGACGCCATCGTGACCCTCATCGCCGAGCGCAGCCCCGGATTTCTGGCCGGTGAAGCGGCAATCGCCGACGCGGTCCGCGATCTCGCGCAACATCATGTGCGCGCCTGGCGAGGCGTGCAGTCCGCCTTGCGGCGAATGATTGACCGTTTTGACCCGGCAGCGATCGAGGAAGAGCTCAAATCGAGTTCCGCGATCGGCACCGTGCTTTCGGGCGGGCGCCGCGCCAGGCTGTGGGAGCTTTACCAGAAACGCCATCGTGAAATCGCCCAGAGTGCGGAATCGAGCTTTTTGGGCGAAATCGGCGCTGATTTTCGGGATGCATATGAGGAGGAGTGAAACATGATCGATCGCCGCGAATTTATCGTTGCCCTGGGCGCAACCGGGCTGCTTGCTGCTTGCCAGAGCGGTCCGCCAAAACCATCCGCGGTGACCGTCAACCTGACCGGCGCGGCCGGCATGAACCCGGGACCAGGCGGCGGCGACCGGCCGGTGACGGTCCTCGTGATGCGGCTGCGCAGCACCGGCAAATTCAATTCGGCCGATTATTTCGCGCTGCAGGGGGATGCCGGCTCGGCACTCGCAGGCGATCTCATCGGATCCGACCAGATCTCCGTCGGGCCTGGCAAGACCGCATCCAAAACCATCACGGTCGAGCCGGACGCGGCTGCGCTGGGCTTCGTTGCCCTCGTTCGCGAGCCCGGCGGCCGGACCTGGCGTACAACCAAGTCGGTGTCGTCGGGATCAACAGTTACCGTCAACGTCACACTAGGCAGCGGCGGCATTTCCGCCTAGCGGCCAGGGCAAGGGGTGCTCGATGCAGGAAGTAGCGGCATGAGCGATGCAAACAGGGTGCTGTGGTCCGAAGGCCTGTTTCTCCGGACCCAGCATTTTCAGCAGCAGGATCGCTTTTTCGAGGCGACGGTGCGCGGCGCGTTGCAGGCCGGGCAGCTGCATACGTTCGGCTTTCAGCAGCTGACGCTGGACCAGGCAATGCTCGATGCCGGCCAGGTCTCGATCCTGTCGGCACGGGGCATCTTTCCGGATGGAACCCCCTTCTCCATCCCTGACCTGATGGATGCGCCACGACCGCTGCCGGTCACCGCCGATACCGGCGCCGGACCGGTGCTGGTGGCCCTGCCGATCGAGCCTGCCGGCGGTGTCGGCTTCGATCCGGCGCACGCCGCATCGACAGGCGCACGCTATCATGGGCGGATCGTTTCGGTGCGCGACGCCGTCCATGGCGGTTCGGATCCTGAAGAAATCGAAATCGCCCGCCCGCAGGCGCTGCTGATTGCACCGGGAAAATCGGTTGGCGGCTACACCGCCCTGCCGATAGCCGACATCAAAGGCGTTCGAGCCGACGGCGGCGTCTCGCTGGACGAGACGTTCCTGCCGCCGACACTGGTTACCGGGGCGGTGGCCTGGTACCGGCAGCTGCTTCTAGAAGTTGTCACCGGCCTCGACCAGATCGCCGAGGCGCATGGCAAAATGGTCATGGGCGGGCCAGGGCGCAGTGTCGAAGACCTGCTGATGCTCAATCTCGCCAATGCGGCGCGTCCGCGGCTGGCGCACATGCTGGCGCAGGATGTCTTCCATCCGGCCGAGCTTTACCTGGAGCTTGCCGGTCTTGCCGGTTCAATGGCGACCTACGGCTCGAGCGCGCGGCGGCTGGGCGAGTTGCCGGCCTACGATCACATGGCGCCCGGCCCCGCCTATTCGGCGCTGGCCGACGCCTTGCGCTCGCTCATCCTGAGCCTGCGCTACATCGAGCCTAAATCACGCGCACTGCCGGTCATGCGGCATTCGACCAATGTCTGGAAAATCCGCATCGACAACCCGAAGCTGCTGGTGGCCAGCCGGATCGTCATCCGGGTCGGCTCCGAGCTGTCGGAAGATGCCTTGCGCAAGATTTTCGTCAACCAGGCGACCGTCGGTTCGGCCGATCAGTTCGAGGGCCTGTGGAAGTCCCGTCTACCCGGCATTCCGCTGAAGCCGCTTCATTCCCAGCCGCGCGAAATCCCCTACGATGGCGATCGGCTGTGCCTTGAGCTGGATCAGAAAAGCGAGCACTGGGCCTCGCTGCTCGATGCCCCCGGCTTCGTCATCGGCGTGTCGGGCGTGCTGCCGAGCGAGCCGCAGGTGGACTGCTATTCGGTAAACAGGTGAGATGATGAGCCGGGATGATCCTTTCGGACTGTCGGAGGATCGTGAACGTACTCGCATACGACTGACCGGCGCGCCGATGCCGCGACCGATGACGCCACTGTTGTCGGGCGCGCCAATCAAACGGTCGCGTACGCATCCCAACACGCTGGTCAACGCATTCGCGCCCCTGCTCGAGTTCGCGCCCGAGCTTGAAAGCGCGCTGCCGCCGGAAAACCCGGAAGCGTTACGCACCCGGTTGCTCGATGAGCTGGTTAGGGCGCGTGACGCGGCAATGGCGGCGGGGTCCTCTCTGGAGCGCGCCGACCAGGCAGCCTGGGTGGTGGCGGCATTGCTCGATGATCTGGCCCTGAACACGCCATGGGGCGGTGCCAGCGCATGGCCGCGCCAGCCGCTTGTGGTGATGCTGCGAGGCGATGTCGATGCCGGCACCCAGTTCTTCACGCGTCTCGATGAACTGGAGCGCCATCCGAACCGGGATCGCGAACTGCTGGAACTGCAATATCATTGCCTGGCGCTCGGCTTCCGCGGCAAATATCGTGTTCCAGGCCGGTCGGGCGACCGCTCGCTCAATGCGGTTCGCGTTGCTGCCGCGCGCTTTCTGCGTGATGCCGACGCCGACGGCGCGCCGCTATCGCCGAACTGGAAAGGCGTGATCGCATCCGACGAGCCGCAGCGTTTCATCGTGCCGATCTGGGTGATGGGGCTCGGTGCGGCGGTTCTCGCCACTGCAATCTATCTCGGGCTGTCGATGGGACTGAGCAGTCAGGCGGTCGAGCTTTCGACGCTGGTTCGTGCTTTGCCGCCGCCGGAGCGCGGCGAGATCAGCCGGACGTCGCCACAGGTCGACGCGCCGCCACCGGAGGCCGTGGATTTCGCGCTGGTGCCGGAGTTTCAGGCCGGAGCGCCGGACAACCTCAGGGCTGCGCTCAGCGGCACCGAGAGCGTTTCGCTGGCCAGGCTGATCATCCAGGCCTCCAACCCCGAACTGTTCCAGTCGTCGCGGCCGACACTGACGGAAGGCTTCGAACCGCTGATCGGTTCGATCGCCAAAGTGATCCTCGCCAATCAGGAACTGATCGGAAACATCACCGTGGTCGGCCATACCGACAGTATTCCCTTGCAACGGTCCAATCCGCTTTCCACCAACCAGCGGCTGTCGGAAGCGCGCGCAGCAACCATTACCGAGATGCTGGTCCAGAACGGTGTGCCGCAGGACCGCATCCGCTTCGAAGGACGTGCAGCTACCGATCCAGTGGCCGACGACAGCACCCGCGCGGGACGGGCCTTGAACCGCCGCGTCGAGGTGCTGGTCGAAAAGAGGCTGTGAGATGTTCATCCTGCGCTTCCTCTGGGCGGTTCTGACATCGCGCTGGCTGTGGACGCTGATCGGCATCACGCTGCTTTCCCTGGTTATCTGGGTGTTCGGCCCGATCGTCAGGGTCGGTGCCTACGAACCCTTCGCCTCGGAAAACGTCCGCATCGTCATCATTGCCCTGCTGGTCATCTTCTGGCTGATCTGGCTGATCGTCGCGCAGCGCCGGGCGATCCGAGCCAACCGCATGTTCGTCGCCGAAATCGCTGCGCCCGTGGTGGAAAAACCGCTCAGCCCCGGCGAAGAGAACGTCGCCGCCGTCGGCGCCAAGTTCGCCGAGGTGATGGTCGAATTGAAGCGCCGCAAGCTGGGCGGACGCAAGTTCCTGCGCGAGATGCCCTGGTACGTGATCGTCGGGCCGCCGGCCACCGGCAAGACCACGGCCTTGCGCCAGTCCGGCCTGAACTTTCCGATCGACCTCACCGACGACCTGCAGGGGGTTGGCGGCACCCGCAACTGCGACTGGTTTTTCTCCGAGAACGCAGTTCTGATCGACACGGCGGGCCGCTATGTGCAGCAGGAGAGCCAGCCCGACGTCGATGCGGCGGAATGGCTGGGCTTCCTCGACCTCCTGAAAAAGCATCGCGGCCGCCGCGCGCTGAACGGCGCGATCGTCGCGCTGTCGATCGATGCGCTTTCAGAGGGCGACGAAGCCATCAAGGCTCATGGCCGCAAGATCCGTCGGCGCCTGGCGGAGCTCAACGACCGGCTCGAGATTCGCCTTCCGGTCTATCTGATGCTGACCAAGGCCGATCTGATCAAGGGTTTCGAGGCTTTCTTCGGCGGCCTGTCGACGGCCTCGCGCGAGCAGGTCTGGGGGACGACCTTCGCGCTGGATGCGCGCGTCGACGCAAAGACCATAGAACGGGAAATCGCCACCCTTGCGACGGAGCTCGAGCGGCGGCTGGTGCCGCGCCTGGAGGACGAGGACAAGCTCGCCGCCCGCGCCGAGATTTTCAGGTTTCCCGCCCAGCTGACGAGCCTGTCCGAGCCGATCCAGGTGCTGGTCGAGGCGATGTTCGGCGAAAGCCGCTACGAAGAAGCCGCCTGGCTGCGCGGCCTCTATCTGACGTCGGCTACCCAGGAAGGGGCGCCCATCGACCGGCTGACCGCGGCGCTGTCGTCATCCTTCGGTCTTCCGCCGCGACGGGCGATGCCGGCGCCGCGCGTTGAAAAACGCAGCTTTTTCCTGAAGAACCTGCTGACCGAGGTCATTTTCAGGGAAGCCGGCCTGGGGACGTTCGATCCGCTGGCGCAGCGCCGCCGCGCCTGGATCTGGCGTGGCGCCGCGGCCGCCTGTGCCGTCGCCGCCTTGTTGGCCGGTGCGATGTTCACCTGGTCCTACTATGACAACCGCAATGCGATCGCAGCGCAGGCGGGCCAGTTCGAAGCGCTGCAGGCGCCGCTGACCGCGGCAGCCGCGAGCCCGGCATCGGTGGAGCAGCCCGCCATCGACAGCGCGCTCTATGCGATGGCAGAGGTCGCAAACGCCCGTACCGCACCGCCGAGCAGCGCCCAGGACCTGCTCGGGCCGTCGGCGTCGGCAGAGCTGCTGCGGGCGCAGGCCGACACTTATGACCACGCTTTGCGCAATGTCCTCGAGCCGCACATGGTCGCCCTGCTCGAGGCGACCATGTGGCGGCAGATCCGCGATCCGGATTTCATGCTGGGGGCGCTAAAAACCTATCGGATGATGACCGGCCTGTCGCAGATGGACGCCGGTTACGTCCAGAGCTGGTGGGTCAACGACTTGCCGGAATTCGCACCGGCGGCACCGTTTCCGACCGCCGACTCGGAAGAGCACCAGCTTGCCGCGATCCGCCGCATGGCGGTCGACGACAGCTACATCGCGCCGGATCAGGCGCTGGTTGCCGAGGCGCTGAAAACGGTTTGCACGATTTCGCTGCCGGCGCGTGCCTACAGGCAGTTGCTGGCCGACCCGGCGGTGGCCGGCCTCAAGGAATGGATCCCGGCGAATTTCGCCGGTCCCAACGGCGCCAAGGTTTTTGCACGGCGTTCCGACAAGACGCTGCGCGTTGGCATTTCCGGCGCGTTCACCTATTCCGGCTTCCACGATGCCATTCTCGAACGGGTTGAGGACGTCGCCGCCCAGGCCGCGCTCGATCGAGCGGTGTTTGCCGGAGGCTGTTCGGAAAATTCCGAAACCTCGGTCTCGGCGCTGTCGGAGGATATTCTAAAACTCTATTACGAAGACTACATCGCGCAATGGGACAGCATCCTGCGCGATATCAGGCTCGCGCCATTGGCCGACCTGAATGTCGCCAGCGAGAACCTAAAAGACCTTTCGAGTGCCGATTCCGCGCTGAAGCGCCTGCTTACGGCGGTCGTCCAGGAGACCGAGCTGACCCGATCCGATGAAGCAGCGCCGGCCGACAACAAGGCGGCAGCCAAGGGCACCTCGAAACTGCTCGGCAAGCTGGGGAAGCTTGGAAAGATCGTGAAGACAGGGGCAAAACTGCTGCCGCGCGCGGGTTCCGCCGACGAGGTGGATCTTACCGGCACTCTGGTGGCCGAACATTTCAAGCCGCTCAAGGGGGCGATCGCCGAGGTCGACGGCCAGCCGCCGGCGCTCGACGCCGCGGTGGTGGCGCTGACCGCACTTTCGAACGTGCTGCAGACGGTCACGGCCAATCCCGACCCGCAGGACGCCATCAAGAAGCAGGGTGGCCTCGCCGAACTGACGGGAACGGTCGCCAGGCAAGCCCAGATCCTGCCCGATCCGGTCGACGACTGGCTCGGCGGCATTGCCGGCGACACCAGCGGCCTGACACAGAAGGCGGTGA
The DNA here is from genome assembly GCF_055811455.1 of Mesorhizobium sp. WSM4845. NCBI lineage: Bacteria > Pseudomonadati > Pseudomonadota > Alphaproteobacteria > Hyphomicrobiales > Phyllobacteriaceae > Mesorhizobium > Mesorhizobium sp. WSM4845. The sequence continues at coordinate 25,643 of NZ_JBVVQA010000039.1, read as the reverse complement.
CCTCGGAGCTCAACGCCATCTGGCGCGCCGACATCCTGCCGTTCTGCCAGGCGGCGCTGAACGACCGCTATCCGTTCAGCCCCGAAAGCGCGGTCGACGTCAATGTCCGCGATTTCGCCCGCCTGTTCGGGCCGGCCGGGATGATCGACACCTTCATCAACGACCATTTGATCAGCTATGTCGACACCGCAAGCCAGCCATGGAAATGGCGCGCCGATTTCGGCCTCGACGCGGCGGCCCTGGCGGCGTTCGAACAGGCCAGGCGGATCCGCGACGATCTGTTTCCAGGCGGTACCGGCCCGGTGATGAGCTTCACGCTGCAGCCGACGGACCTGTCGCCCAACGTGACGCGCGTGACGCTCAATCTCGATGGCCAGAACCTCGTCTATTACAACAACGCGACGCGGCCGCAGCCGATGACCTGGCCCGGCAAGGACGGCACCGGCGTCATCTCGCTCGCCTTCCAGCCGATCGACGGCTCGCCTGAAGTCATGTTGAACGAAACCGGCAGCTGGGCCTGGCTGAGGCTGCTGCGCAGCGGCCGCTTCACCGGCACCTCGCTGTCTGACGTCTACAGCCTGCGACTGGGCACGCAAGGCATGTACGCCGATTTCGAGCTCAAGGCAGCAAGCGTCGAAAATCCCTACAATTTGCAAATGTTCAAGAAATTCTCATGCCCGCCGCAGATATGATCACCGGATTTTTTGGCAAGATCCCGGCGACTGGAGATTTCGTCGCCTGGAACCTGCCGCGGACTTTCATCGACCGCTGGGACCGCTGGATGTCGATGGAACTGCGGGCTCGGCCCGATGAGGGTGAGCTCGACCCGCGTGTCTGGCGCTTCACGGTGCCGGCTGGCATCTTCTGCGACCAGCCTTGCGCCGGCGCGTGGCGGATGAGCGAGGATCGCGTCGGGCGCAGATATCCATTCGTGGTCGTCGCCGTCGGACGCTCGCCTCGCATGGACGACGAATGGTTCGATGCTGTGTCCGGGATCGCGGGTGACGCGGTGTCGCGCTACTGGACGAGCGCCATGGTCGCCGAGCGGATCAACGCGGTTCAGCCGCCGCCAGCCAACCCCGCGGAGGTCAAGATCGTCTTCTGGTGCGACAGCTGGAACGTGCACGAATGCCATTTCAAAGACATCCATGATCTGGCTGACAACGGCTTGCCGGTCATGCGAACGGTGCCTCTGCCGGCGGAAGAAAGCTGATCATGGCAATCACCGTATTCGCCGAGAACATGGGATTTTTCCACAAGGGCAGCAATGGCAAGGGCATCGCGCCGGGCGATGTCTGTCTGTCGCCGCCATCGCCGCCGGCAGGCCCGGTTCCGGTGCCCTATGTGAATATGCTGTCCTCCTCCGACCTGTCGAAGGGCACTAAAAGCGTCAAGATCGACGGCGAGCCGACGGCGATCGAGAATTCCTCGGAGATCTCGACCAGCACCGGCAACGAGCCGGCGACGCAGGGTCTCGGTGCAGGCGTCATCACCCACAAGATCAAAGGTAAGGGCGTCTTCAAACTGTGGTCGTTCACGGTCAAGGCGGAGGGAAAGGGGGTCGACCGCCACGGCGACATGATGGCTCAGAACACGGCCAGCGATCTGCCCAACTGTATCGACCAGACGGCGATCAATACCTTCAAGGCGCTGCTGAGACGCAAGGGTATCGCGCCCGGCCCCTGTCCGAGCAAGCCTTACGACGCGAAGGTCCACCGCCCGGACAAGGATCCTTCCCCGGCCCAGAAGAAGGCGGTCCGCAACAAGCCATGCTGGGAATGCGCTCGGGACGACAAACGGGTGACGCGCGCTCATTGGCGCACTGAGCGATCGAGGACGGGGGGACCAATCGTACGATACGAGGATCCTGTCCATGGAAAGGATATGGCGCGCGGCGAAGGCCATATGACCCATGACCATCAGCCGCCGCTGTGCGTGGCCTGGGCGCTTGGCGGATGCAATATGAAACTTGCGGATTTCAAGAAGTATTTCGAACGGGCAAGCAGGGTCAAACCTCACTGTGAAGCGCATTTTCGCAGTCAGGGAAGTCAGGCGGACGCTTACGCGGCGACGCTGTAAGGGAGGTGAGTCATGATCGCGATCGCCAAGAGCTACGACGACATCCAGCAGCGCTACATCGCCGAACTCCGCGCGCTTCTGCCTGAAATCAAAGCCTGGTGGAGCGGCATCGTCGCAGCCGAAACTTACGATTCTATCTCGCTAATCTGGCCGACTGGAATTTCCGGGCACCCGCGCTTTCTGCATGTCTTTCGGACGCACTATTTTGAGGTGGAGAATCTGAACCGAAAAAACGAGCACGAATTCGTCGAGGAGGCTGAGAAGTCGCCCGAAGAAAAATGGGGGGTCGACGACCTCGGCGACAGCCCCCGCTATGTCGGGCACATAGATTTGCTGATCGACGACATCCCCAGCAAGGCGCCCGATCTGACCGAGGTGGTCAACGGCTTCGTTTTCGTGCCGATCGGGCTCGATCAGGATGAAGAGATCACCTGATGGCGCTGATCACCTATTTTGAAACCGACCGCGGCATTCGCCGCCTGCTACGCCAGCCCGGCTACATCGAGCCCCGGGATGCGAAAATCGAGGCGCGCAAGCTCGCCCAGAGTTCCGGGCGGCACCAAGATCTTTTCGACGGCTACCTGGAAGATATCCAGATGGCCTACGAAATCGCGGTGCCCTGGTGGGCGGACACGGTCAAAGCGCAACAACAGCGGGGGTTGAATCGGGACGAGGCTATCCGCAAGGCGTTCAACAAGCGCGCCGCCGGCGCAGCCGCGCATGGGAACGTAGTCTGGATCGTACGCAATTACTGGCTCGATTGCTGCGACGCCAACAAGAGCTCTGGAGAGGTCGTCTATCCCGAAATCCTGCTTCTGCAATGGCTGATCGACGCCAAGAAGAAGGAACTGGTGCGCCTGATCGCCTGTATGCCGTACTGGCCGATCGGGATGGATGAGAACAGAGCCTGGTGCTGAGCGATGAGCTTCGCTGTCTGGTTGGAGAATCGTACCCCCTTCGCGGTCGGATCTTACACGCTGCCTGACGCGGACGGTCAGGAGGTTTTCCTGGGCCTTTTCTCGGCGAGCTTCCAAGGCGCGGAGGAAACGACCGCCCTGGATCCGGCCGAGGAACAATTGCCGGTGACGCTCAGCGATGTCCTTTTCGGCGATCCTACCCTTTCATCGACGCGCTACGAGGCCGATATCGCGATGCTGAAGCCCGGCGTCGACGTCATCGTCAACGGCACCGCATATGCGCCGAACGGGAAGGCGGTTCGAGAAATGCAAGCGGGACTGAAGTTCGGGCCACTGCAAAAGGTGCTCACTATAGTCGGCGACCGCATCTACGATGCCGGCAGCTATAGCGCGCCACATCCATTCACACGGATGCCTATCGTCTATGAACGCGCCTACGGCGGCACCACCGCCGATCTGAAGACCGATCCTCGCAATCCGCTGGGAGTGGGTTTCGCCCATGCCCGGTCGGCTGATCCAGCAGTCAAGACGCAGGCGCCAAACATAACCTACCCGGCCGAGCCATTCATGAGCCCCTTGGACAAGCCGCGGCCGGCCGGTTTCGGGGCGCTCGGGCGCGGGTGGCAGCCGCGCCTGCCGTTGGCAGGAACCTATAATCAGGCTTGGATCGACTCCCAGTGGCCATTGCCGCCGAAGGATTACGATCCGCGCTACAATCTCGCGGCGCCGGCGGACCAGCAACTTCCAGATCTCAACGGCGGCGATCAGGTGACTCTGATAGGACTCACTCCCGGCGGCCGATGGAATTTTAAACTCCCACGCGTGGTCGCGCCCATCCGCCTGATTTTTGAGGACCGCGTCGAAGACCAAATTTTTAAGGCGGATACGATCATCATCGAGCCCGACGTGTTTCGGGTAACGCTGAAGGCGCGGGTGGCTGTGACAACGCGGCGTAACCGGCCTGCGCTGCGTGAACTCGTCTTCGGCCATGTCACGCCGGCGCTGATTGCGGCGAAGCGAAAGGGCAAGGGCTATTTCGCGCTGCGCGGGACTGACGGCACCATCACGGACCGCCCGGCGTGGCTGCCATGAAGCGGCCATTGTATATCGCTGGCGGTGGCGCGGTGACGCCCGCCGGTCTGAACCGGCGGCAAACGCTCGCCGCGGTCCGCGCTGGGCTCTCCGCCTATGAAGAGTACCTGCTGGCCGAGCCTATGGGAGCGTCGCAGATCGTCTCGCGCATTCCCACTCACTGGTCCCTGAGAACCACCAATTGGGACTGGCTGGTCAACATGGCGGCGCGCGCCATCATGGACGCGCTCGCATCGACGTCGGCGGATCCGCGAACGACCGTGCTGATCCTAGTGTTGCCGGAGCAGTTCAGAAACCATGCGGCCTTCGAAGAAGAAGACCCTTCTGGCTTCCTGAATGCCATCGTGCGCGCATGCGGCGGCCCATTCCATGAGGCGTCTCGCACGCTCGATGGCGGTGCCGCCGCAAGCATTGGCGTGCTTCACAAAATGGTGGAGATACTTGCCCATCCGGGCGTCGAGCGCGTTTTGCTCGGCGGCGTCGACAGTCTGGTCAACGACAAGGATATCGCTCGGCTCGCTGAAGGGGGACGGCTGAAGGGCTCTGACAATTCTCAAGGGCTTGTTCCCGGAGAGGCGGCAGCCTTCGTTTGCCTGCAATCGAGGCCGGATTCGAAGTCGCCATGTCTCGCCGCCATCCACGGCGCAGGCTTTGCTCAGGAAGCCGATAGTGTTCTGACGGAGCGATACAGCCAGGGCAAGGCGCTTCTTGGTGCGCTTCAGGGTGCCTTGAATGGGACCGGCGATGGTCCGCGAGAGCCTGACATCGTCTTTGTCGTAAGCAATGGCAATGGGGAGCGCTATAGCGGGTGGGAAGCAAATATAGCGCGGTCTCGCTTCTATCGAACGCGGCGTGAAATGTTGCCGATCGCCTATCCGGCGATGACCGTCGGCGAGGTGGGAGCGGCCGGCGGGGCGCTGGCGCTGCTCGTGGCGTCCGACAGTTTCACCGCTGGCTACGCACCCGGTCCGGTCGCCATGTGCGAGGTCGCGTCGGAAGCCGGATTGCGCGCCGCGGCGCTGGTCAGCGACGTGAAGTCCGGCTGAATCACATCCAGGCGGGGAAGCGCCGCGTACGCCGCCAGTCGGCCAAGGGGAGATCGGGGTTGTCCAAAGAGGCGCGGATGGCCGCGAGCCGTAGCCGACGCATAGAGCGGAATGCGGCGTGCTTGCCCGGTCCCCGCCCATCGTCCCACCATGCACTCGCGCGTTCAGCCATTGGAAGCGGCGACTCCTCGATTTTGGCGAATTGCTTTCCAAGGGGCGCGGTATCGACAGTGAAGACGTCGGTGTCGTTGAAATCGACCTCGAACAGATCGCGCCAGGCGAGGCCCGCGGCATATGCGGATTGGGGCTCGCGCATGCGTTCGATCAGCCATGGGACGATCGATCTGTCGCCAAGCATTCCGATGGCGGCTAGAGCCGGCTGTCGGACCGCCGATTGGTTCAGGCACTTCTGAAGCCAGGCCGTTGCGGAAGTTCCCGCCGAGGCGAGTAACCGGATGTCGATCACCTCACCCTGAGGAACACTGGCAGAGGCGAGCAATTCATCGAAGACAGGCAGAGCTGTGCGGCCCGCGCCGAGGAGACAAGCGGCGAGCGAGGCTGCCAACCGCTCCCGTGGCTGGTCGGCAGAGAGGCATTCGGTTGCCGCCGGGAGCAGATCGCGGCGGCGCAACGCGCCGGCCAACCGCAGCGCCCGGATCCGGACCTCAGCCTGGCCATTCGCGACCAGTTCGCCGAGCCTCGGCCCGGCATCGGCGCGATGATGCCAGAGCGCCGCGAGCCCGACGCATTTGAGCATCGTTTCCCTGGAGCCAACCCACTTGGCGACGAAAGGACGGAGTTTTTCGCGCGGTGTCCGGGCGATGGCGCCTGATATGCCTTTGATTCCAGTCTCGCCGAGCGCGGAGGCAGACTCGATCACCTCTGCAAGCGGCTTTTCCAGCCCCCAATGGAGTGCCAGACAGGCCATCACAAAGAGTTCTGGGGCTTCCGGATAATCGGAGAAACGCGCGCTCGCCGACGCCCACGCAGCCTCGCCCGAGGCGAATAGGCCTTCAAGATTGGCGTCAAGCCGCTGGTCGATGCGGCCGATATCGATTTCGTCCAGAAGCGGTCCGTTGATCTCGCGGCGCCGCCGCGACCAGAGGAACGCGGCGTCCTCCGCGTGTTGGTCTACCATGGCAGGGATCGTTGCAAGGCGCTGCATCGGCTCGTCCTAATTCAGGTGAACAGCCGCCCCTCGGATCCAGTTCGTACCGGCTGCATGACTGACAAGTTGTGTGCCGCGGATAGAGACGCGCCCGTTCTTCTCCAAAATGATGGACGCCAAGCCACATCTGAACTCAATGCGATCGCGCGCGTTCAATGTCACCGTCTCACCGTCGCGCAACACTTCAACGGGATGCGGATTGGGACGCGGATCAACTATCCTTCCGACCACAAGCGGCCGGGCGGGGTCACCCGCTTCGAACAGCAGCGCCACTTCCGAGCCCACAGAGGAAGCGTCGAGAGCGGCGAGGCTGCGGGCCTTGAGCGCCGTGTCGCTGGGATTGCCGACGAAAACGACGAGCGGCGAGCCATCATCGAAGCCGATCAGCAACCCAATTATCACCCCATCAACACGCTCCACAACGTCCATCGCTCGGCCCTCAATTGTTGTGAACACTGCTGCCTTTGATCTTGGTCTTGCCGTCGGCCTTCACGTCGATGTCGCCGCTGCCGTCGAGCCTTATGTCCTTGCCCTTGACGCTGATCGTGCCGTCCTTTTTGAGGATGATGCTGGCATCGCCGCATTTCAGCGTGATCTCGTCAGCCGCCTCAACGTACAGCTTCTTGCCGAACTTCATTACGCCGTCTTCGCCGACGACGACACTGCTCGCCTTGGCTACTTTTAGCGAATAGGCCCCGCCGACCTCAATCCCCTCGTCCGCTGCAATCTTGGCCAGCCGCGCCTTGCCGACCTGCGAGGAATGGGCGCCGCCAACAGTAAAGCTCTGGTCGGCGGCGACGTCAACCGTCTGCGCGGCACCGATCTGCCACTTGTCTGCCGAGCCAATTGTGTGGCTCTGCGCAGCACCTACGGTGACCGAGCGGGTCGCGCCGATCGTGTTCGCTTGCGGGCCACCCACGGTTCGGGTTTCGGATGTTCCGACCGAGTCGACCCGAGCCGCGCCCACGGTTATCGTCTGCACAGCACCGACCGTTTGCGTGTGCGCTATGCCGATCGTCTCCGTCGAGTTTGACCCAACATTGATCGTCTCGTTCGACCCCACCGTCAGCGACCTGTTCACCCCCACCGTCTCGGTGTCGTTGTTGCCGATATCCGTGGTCTGGTCGACGCCGACCTTGACCGTCTTGTTGTTGCCGACGTCCTCGTCGAGGTTGTGGCCGACGGAGTGCTTGGCGTCGTGGTCGATGCGGTCGGACTGGTCGTGCTGCACCAGCTTGGTGCGGTCGTTCTTGATCAGAAGGTTGTGGTCCTTCTGCGCCTGGAAATTGACCAGTTCGGAGCCGGCCTTGTCCTCGAACATCAGCTCGTTGTAACCGCCGCCGCCTTTCGAGGAGTCCGATTTCCAGCCGGATTGCGTGGCGCTGCCCGGCAGCCCGTAGGGCGGCATCTGGGAGGCGTTGTAGACGCGGCCGGTGATGATCGGCAGATCCGGGTCGCCTTCGATGAAGTCGACGATCACCTCCTGGCCGATGCGCGGTATCTGGATGAAACCCCAGCCGCTGCCGGCCCAGGTCTGCGAAACCCGCACGAAACAGGAGCTGTTCTGGTCCTTCTTGCCGAGACGGTCCCAGTGGAACTGCACCTTCACCCGGGCATATTTGTCGGTGAATATTTCCTCGCCGGATGGGCCGACCACCGTCGCCGTCTGCGGGCCGCGCATGATCGGCCGTGTCGTGACCCGCGGCGGGCGATAGGCCAAGGCGGTCGGCGCCACGCCGAGGATCACCTTGAAGTTCTCGCTTTCGACGTCGGCAAGGGCTCTGTAGCCCGGATCGAACAGCCTGTATTCGGCGCTGACCACCAGATATTCCTGGTTCTGGTCTTCCCTTGGGAAGCCGTCCAGCTTGAACGTGCAGCCCGAATACAGGCCGCGCACGGTGCCGACTGCAGCGATGCGCTGGTGCACAGCCTGGATTTCCTCGCGCCGGATCGCGGCAAGGCTGTCGCCGCGACCGACGTCGAGATGCGCGCCGGGCTGGCGGTAATTCTCGCCCGCGGCCAGCTTGTGGCTGAACGGCTGGGCGGATTTGGCCATCAGGTCGGCGCCCGGCTTCTCGAAATCATAGTCGGTATGGACATAGGCGCCCGGCCGCACCGAGCTGCCCGGAATCCATTCGGTGATGTATTCGACATCGCGCCGGGAGCCCTGCCCTTCAAAGTGATAGGGCACCTTTTCATAGCCCGGCGCCGGCTTGAGCTTGTTCATGGCATCGGCCAGCACAAGCGTGTGCTTGCCCTCGTCGTGCTCGAAGAAATACAGGATGCCTTCGTGCTCGAGCAGCCGCTGCACGAAATCGAGATCGCTCTCGTCATACTGGACGCAGTATTCGCGCGGCGGATAGGACCCTTGCAGGCGCTTCTCGAATTTTGCCGTGCTGTATTTCGAGAAAACCTCCTCGACGATTTCGATGACGCTCATGTTCTGGAAAATACGGCAATCGGTGGTATTGCCGAGAAACCAGAGCCATGGCCTGATGACGGCTTCGTAGTAGGCCAGACGGTCCTCGATCCGGGTCAGCCGAAACTCGGAGACAAGGCCGCTGAACCAGCGTTTGGGGTCTGATTCACCTTCGATCGAAACCGCGCCGCCCAGCATCTTCAGCGGATCGATTTCGGGGCTGCTGCTGACGAACCCGACCGTATAGGCCAAACAACGACTGATCTCATCGCGCCCGACAAGATGCGTGAAGGTCAACAGGTCAGCGCCAACCGGCGTCTGCACAACCGTGGCACGTTCGTTCGGCATGGGTCGTGCCCCCTCCCGCCGCTCGTTTCTGCCTGAGCCTAGCACATGTCTTGCACCGACCAAAGGGGACCCTTGGTGACTGCAGCCTGGCCCCCTGTGGAATCATCGACTTGAACGCTTCTGTGCCGCCGCGCTCAGAAATTGCTGGTATAATGGGGTGTCCTGGGTGAGTTTCCCGACAGGATCGACGGCGATTTTGAATGTATATCAGGCTGCAGATCAACAATGTCGTCTCCCTGCCCGCCGGTATGTCGACCGGCTACTCCGCTCGTGATCGCAGCTTCGAAATCGGCCGCGAGGCCTGTGACTGGACCTTGCCCGACCCCGACAAGTTCATCTCCGCCAGACACTGCGAAGTGCGTTACCAGGCAGGCGCGTTCTGGCTGTACGACATCTCGCGCAACGGCACATTCATCAACGGATCGACCCAGCGCATGGCCGGCCCCCACCGGCTCGGTCAAGGCGACCGGTTGCTGATCGGCCGCTATGTCGTCCTGGTTTCGATTGACGACGAGCGGGCCGCGACAGGGCTTCCGCGAAGCAGCCACGGTTCGACGCAGCGACAAATGCCGATCACCACCGGCCGGCCGCGGGATTTCGGAGACCAGCCTTTCTTCGAGCCGGTGGAGCAACGGCCCGGGCAGAGAGCACCGGTGTCGACGTCTTCGCCGCCCGCGCCTCTCGCTTCGACGCCCGCGCCTCTCGCTTCGACGAAAGACGAGGTGCTGCGGGACATCGCGATTGCAGCCGGCATCGCGCCGGAACTGCTTCAATCGCGTGATCCGCATGAAGCGGCCGCCGAAATCGGCGCGGTGCTTCGGACTGTTGTCGAGGAACTGGCCCTGCTGCTGAAGGCACGTGCGGCTGCGAAAATACTGGCCAAGAGCACACACCGGACGATGATCAGCGCTGCCGATAACAACCCCCTAAAGTTCGTCCCGGGAACCGACGACATCCTAGAAATCATGTTTGCGCGGCGCAGATCCGGCTACCTTGATGCCAAGCACAGTGTCGAAGACGCGTTCCGCGATCTCAAGACGCACGAATTTGCCACCTATGCAGCCATGCAAGCTGCGCTCTCCCGGCTGCTTGACGATTTGTCGCCTGAGGCGATCAGCAAAAAACTCCCACCGACGTCGTTCACATCGAAGAAGGGCCTGGCTTGGGACGCCTTCGTCGCCAAATGGCGCACCATGGAGGAAGCGCACGAAAACGGCATGCTGGACATATTCCTGGCCTATTTCAGCGAAGCCTATGCCAAAGCCGACAAGCAAAAGTAGACCGGCAGGACTGAACCTGGCAGGTGCCCCGAAAATCGGATCGGTTGCTGCGCTTAGCTTCGGCTGCGGAGCGGATCACGCACCAGGTGGAATGTATCCTTGGCGAGCCCAAAGATACGGCGCTGTCGTTGGCGAAGAAAAATTCTTTGGCAGCGCTGCTTCTGGTTCCAATCGACCGTTTCTAAGCTTACGATCATTTTCGACAGTTCGCCAGCGGGTAAGGCTGATTGACCTGGGGGTCTGCGGCACATGTCATGTTACTGCGGGTTAGAAAGATATAGCCGACCTTCCTCCGGACACTGCCCTCGTCAGCAGCGCCTGCAGTTCCTGCGCCTGCAGTCCCTGCGCCCGGCCGGGGACCGTCTTGCCCTCATGTGGCGCGCATGCGGCACCGACGCGTGCACGGACGATTGGCGATGAGCTCGAAGGACGACCCTTTCGGCCCAGCGGGCAAGACCGTCATTCGCGTACCGCGCCGTGCTGAAAAATCAGCGCCCGATCCCCAGCGGGCCGTTGCCGACGGCGGGCGCCCCGGTCCCTCGCCGGTCAAGGATTCAACGGTTTTCGATCCTGGTCAGCATGCACCGCCGGGCTGGACATCCGGAACCGTGATTTATCAGGCTGCAGACCCCGGCGCTGCGGCGGCAACCAGCTCCTTTGCGGCGGCGCCGGGCATTCAGCAGGACATCCTGCTGAATGCCACGGACAGCGTCAGATATTCCGCAGCAAATCAGATCCTCGCCGCGGCCGCGCCTTTGCTGATGCTGTTTGGCCAGCTCAGGCTTATGGCTGTCGAAAGACAGGCGGAGCAACTGGCGGAACATGTCGCCGAGGCGATCGAAAAATTCGACCGGACAATGGAGAAAGCCGGTGTTCCCGAGGAAGATGCACGGATCGCTAAATTTGCTCTCTGCGAAACCGCTGACGACCTCATCGGCAACCTGCCTTGGCCCCAGACAGACGCCTGGGCGCAGCACAGCATGCTGTCACAGTTCTTTCAAGTCGTGCCCACCGGCTCGGGCTTCTACCAAGCGCTGAACAAGATACTGGCTGCGCCGGAGGCACACTATGATTTGCTTGAACTGATGCATGCCTGCCTGTCGCTGGGGTTCGAAGGCCAGTATCGAGGCCTTGCGCGCGAGGACAACAATCTCGAACGCGTTCGAAGCGACGTCTACGAGACGCTTCGTTACTTCAGGCCGCGCGCCGACGACGACATCTCGCCGCACTGGCAAAGCCTGGCGGTCTCCAGCCCACAGTCGTCGGCCCGGCTGCCGCTCTGGGTGATTGCGGCGGCTGCGTCGGCGCTGCTGACGGCGGCATTCTTCGCATTGCGGGTCTTCATTACCAACGAGGGCGATGCCCTTGCCGGCAGGCTGCTGGCGCTCGATCCGTCGACGCCGATCGCCATCGAACGCGCCAGCGTGGTGCCGTCGGCTGCGCCGGTGAAAGTCGCTCCGCCTGTCGCCCCTACCCGTTCCCAGATCGATCGCATCCATGCGGCACTGGCCAAGACTATTGCGCGCGGCGGGCTGAGCGTCGGCACGCAGGGCAGGTTCATCATCGTGGAGATCAACAATGTCCTGCTGTTCCCGTCCGGCAGGGCCGAGATAAAACCGGAGTTTGGACCAATCGCCGCGGACATCGCCGCCGCGCTGGAACCGGAGCGTGGACCGATCATGATCGTCGGCCACACAGACAATGTGAAGCCGCGAAAATCGAGCCCGTTCAAATCCAACTTCGACCTTTCCATCGCCCGGGCGAAGGCCGTCGCAGCTGTCATGGCGCCACGGTTCAGCAAGCCTTCCCGGATCACCGTCGACGGCAAGGGTGAAGACGAACCGATCGCCGACAATGCGACGCCGGAAGGCCGCGCCCAGAATCGCCGTGTCGACTTGATGATCCCCAAGGAGGAAACGCTGTGAGCACGGCCATTTGGAAGTGCCCATGACGCGCTGGCTGCTGCGGATATTCAGCGCGATCGCGTTGGCCGGTTTCGCGGCAGCCGTCTGGTTTGCCGGACCATTGATCCGCTTTGCCGACACGCGTCCACTGGCACCCGTCTGGCTGCGCGTGACGATCATCGGCGTGATCGTTGCGATCGCGACGCTGTTTTATGGCGTGCGTTTCTGGCAAAAGCGAAAGGCGCAAAAGGCGCTCGAGACGATAGTCGCCCGCAACGACGACAGGGACGACGACTCGCAGGTGCTCGAGACTCGGATGAATGAAGCCATCGCTGCGCTCAAGCGGTCGAGCGGCAAGCGCAATTTCCTCTACGAGGTTCCTTGGTACGTCGTCATCGGCCCGCCTGGTGCCGGCAAGACAACGGCGTTGGTCAATTCGGGCCTGAATTTTCCGCTTGCCGGTTCGGGCGACGCCCAGCCAGTGGCCGGCGTTGGCGGCACACGATCCTGCGACTGGTGGTTCACCGACCAGGCGGTGCTGATCGACACCGCCGGGCGCTACACCACGCAGGATTCCAATGCGCAGAGCGACAAGAAGAGCTGGCTCGCCTTCTTGTCGCTGCTCAAGCGAAACCGCACCCGGCAACCGATAAACGGGGTTATCCTGGCCATCAGCCTTGCCGATCTCATCAGCCTCGATGATCGGCAGCTTGACGCCCATGTCGTCGAAATACGCAGCCGTCTGCGCGAAATTCACGAAACACTGAAAATCCAGTTCCCGGTGTACCTGCTCTTCACCAAGGCCGACCTTGTCTCCGGTTTCATGGATTATTTTGGCGGCTTCGACGAGCAGCGCCGCCGCAAAGTGTGGGGCGCGACATTCCAGACCGCCGATCGCAGCAAGAACATGGCCGGTGAGGCACCGGCCGAATTCGACGCATTGGCAAAGCGCCTGGCGGAGGAGATGGCCGACCGCCTGCAGGAAGAGGCCGATCCGGTCGCGCGCATAGCCATCTTTGGCTTTCCAGCTCAATTTGACGCACTGAAAAGCCGTATTGCCGGTTTCGTCGCCAGCATATTCGATCCGGCCCGCAGCCAGGTGAATGTCAGCCTGCGCGGATTCTATTTTTCGTCAGGCACGCAGGAGGGCACGCCGATCGACCAGGTGCTGGGCGCAATCGGTCGCAGTTTCGGCAGCGCTTCTCGCGCCCATCTTTCCGGCACCGGCAAAAGCTTCTTCCTGCATGATCTTCTGACCGAAGTCATTTTCGCGGAATCCGGCTGGGTTTCATACGACAAATCGGCTGAAAGGCGTGCAGCGATCGCCAGGTATGGCGGCCTTGGCGCAATAGCATTGGTGGCTGCTGCGGCTCTGGGCACCCTGGCCCTGAGCTTTTCAGCCAACAGGTCGCTGATCGCTTCCACCACGCAAGCTGCAAGCCAGTATCGCGAGACGGCAGACCCGCTCCTCAAAAGCACTGAAGTCGCCGACGTCGACCTTGAAAACGTCATCGGCCCGCTCGACCAGTTACGCGAACTGCCGGCCGGGTTCGACACCGGTGCCTTGCCGATCCCGATCCAGGAGACGTTCGGTCTCAGTCAGCGGGAAAGACTTCTTTCGGCATCAAAGACAGCTTACCGGCAGGCGCTGGAGCGCATGTTCCGCTCGCGCCTGCTGCTTCAGGCCGAACGGACGATCCAGGCCAGGATGGCTGATCCCACCGCGCTCTACGAACCGCTGAAGATCTACATGATGCTTGGCGGCAAGGCGCCCAAGGTCGACGACGAACTGATCGTGTCGTGGATGAGGCAGGACTGGGAGCAGAACCGGTATCCGGGTGAAAACAACCACGAGGGACGGGCGCAACTCGAAAAGCATCTGCGGGCCATGCTGGCGTTGGACGACGCCTATGATCCGGTTTTCGAACTCAACCAGCCACTTGTCGAAGCCGCTCAACGCTCGCTCGGACGCATGAGCCTTGCCGATCGTGCCTCTGCCCTGGTGAAGTCGGCGGTATACGCCACAGCACTGGACGATTTTTCAGTCTCCGTCAAAGGCGGCCCGGAAGCGCAGCTGTTGTTCGAGCGTGTCGATGGTGGCGATCTGTCGGGCCTGCGCGTTCCCGGTATCTACACCTATAGCGGCTTCAACAACTTCTATCTCGCACAACTCTCGCGCATCGCGCAGATGCTTGTCGATGACCAGTGGGTTCTCGGCGGCGGCGCCGAGCAAGGCGGCATCGACCAGGAATTGCCAAAACTCGGTCCCGAACTTGTCGAGCGCTATGGCAGGGAGTTCGCCGCGGCGTGGAACGGCGTTCTCGAAAAGCTGAAGTTCAAGCCAATGCTGGAGGACAAGCCGGACTATATCGCGCTCTCCGCCGCCGCGTCACCAAGCTCGCCAATCGACCAGCTTTTTACCGCGATAGCCGACGAAACAGCGCTGACGCGAGAAGCTGGTTCCAGTGAAGAGTCAGGCTCCGGGGCCGAAGCCGGCATGCTTCAAAACCAGCCGCAAAACGCTGCAGATATCGCCAGCGGATTGGCCCGCATCGGCATTCAAATCGCCGGCGGCAAATCGCAAAGCCGGGCCGGCACGGGGTCCGCTCGCGCGCAAAACCAGTACCCCGGGGCGAACATCGAAGCGCAATTCAGATCATTCCAGGCTTTGGTGAGCGGTCCCACTGGGCGCCGCCCGATCGATGCACTGACCCAGAATTTCCGCGACATCCATCAAAGCCTGCAATTGGCGGCCGATATCCCTTCGCAAACGGAACGCGCCAACATGAATCTGCAGCTGCAGATATCCACGCTTCGCGCCAATGTCTCGCGGCTGCCCAAGCAACTCGCCCGAATGGTTACTGCGACCGCCGACGAGCTTGACGGCAACGTCGCAGAAACCTCGCTGACGAATTTGAACCAGCTGCTCGACCAGACGGTCACGCGCGCCTGCGAGGAGACGGTCGAGGGCCGTTATCCCTTCGCCAGCGATGGCCCGGAGGATATTGCGATGGCGGATTTTGCGAAACTGTTCGCTCCAGGCGGGCTGATGGACCGGTTCTTCGCACAGAATCTCGCATCGCTGATCGACATGACCGGCCAGGACTGGAACTGGAAGCAGGATGCGCGTTTCGGGCGCGACCTGTCGAAGTCGACCTTGAAAAGCTTCCAGCTGGCGGCGGAAATCCGCAACGCCTTCTTTCCTTCAGGTGGTTCGGTGCCGTCGGTCAGTGTCACCTTTACACCGTTTTCACTGCATGGCGATGCCGATACGGCGGTACTCGACGTCGATGGCCAGATCGTCCAAAGCAACCAGGCCGGCAACGCGCCAAGCACGGTGACCTGGCCGAGCGGCATGGCTTCCGCGTCGGCGAGCCTGAGCCTCATTCCCGAAATGCCGGGCCGTGAGTCCGCGATCAAGTTCGACGGTCCGTGGGCACTGAAGCGCCTGCTGGACAAGGCCGATATCACCAGCACCGGCGGCAACACGCAAGCCCGCTTCGTGATCGGCGGACGCGATGTCGCCTATACGGTCCAGGCCAGTTCGGACCAAAACCCTCTCTTCCTTCCTGCGCTTTCCGGGTTCAGCTGTCCAAAGGCGTTTTGAGATGATTTTTGAATTTCCCAACACGGTGCGGCTGTCCATCGGCAACAGATGGGCGGACGTTTATTTCGATACTCTAACGTTCGAGCCTGTGGCAAACTGGCGCGAGCGAGCACCTGACGGGGCGCCGCAGAGGACGCTTGAGAAGCGCTTGGTGGCAAAGTGAACACTGTCGCCCTTCCCTTTGAAAGCTTCGGCGTTAGCCACAGAGGCTGTGTCCGTGAGCTCAACGAAGACAGCTATCTGGTCGAGCCGGAAACCGGCCTGTGGGTGGTGGCCGATGGAATGGGTGGCCACGATGCCGGGGAAGTCGCTTCGGCCAGCATCGTCGATCATCTGGCAACGATCGGCATTGCAAGCTCTGCACCGGATCTGCGTGCGCGCTTCGAGGACCGGCTGAGCCGGGCCAACGCCGAAATCCGCAGGATATCGCAATCCCGTGGGGTAACCATTGGCTCCACTGTCGCCGCCCTGCTGGCGATGGATGGGCGGTTTGCCTGCCTGTGGGCAGGCGACAGTCGCGTCTACCTGATCCGCAACGGCTCGATCTCGCAGATTTCGAAGGACCATACCGAAGTCCAGGAACTTCTCGACAAGGGCATGATCAGCGCAGCCGAAGCACTCGCCTGGCCGCGCCGCAACGTCATCACCCATGCGGTCGGCGTCAGCGACGAGATCGTGATCGATTTCCAGCAAGGCGAAATCATGCCGGGCGACATATTCGTGTTGAGCACCGACGGGCTGACAGCGCATGTCACAGACGCCGAGATCGAGGCGGCGGCGGTGTCGGCGACACCTCAGGCGGCCTGCGAAAACCTGCTGCAGATGGTGCTGGCGCGCGGGGGAACGGACAATGTCACGATCGTGCTCGTCAAGATCGGAGACGGGCGCAATGGGGCCTATCCCGGTCCTTCCAGAGCGGAAGGCTGAGGCCGATGAGCGCCGACGACAAGACGCGGATATCGCCTGACGTGGCCACCACAGCGGTCGGCACGCAACTCAGCGGCATCTATGAACTGGACGAGCGAATCGCATTCGGTGGCATGGGCGAAGTCTACCGTGGCCACAACATCCAGACCGGCGACCATGTCGCCATCAAGATCGTATTGCCCGAGTTCGCCCGTGACCAGACGATCCTGTCGCTGTTCCGCAAGGAAGCGACGATCCTCAATCATTTGTCGCACGACGCGGTCGTGCGATATCACGTCTTCACGATCGACCCGGGTATTGGTCGCCCCTACCTCGCCATGGAGTTCGTCGACGGCCAATCGCTGTTCGATATCATGGGACGTGGCCCGATGCCGACGGAAGACGTGCGCAAGCTCTGCCATCGTCTGGCTTCCGGCTTGAGCGCCGTGCACCAGGCCGGAGCGATACACCGCGACCTCTCCCCGGATAACATCATCCTGCCAGGAGGCCGGGTCGATCGCGCAAAGATCATCGATTTTGGCATCGCGCGATCGGCGACCGTCGGCGGCGAGACGCTGATCGGCGGAAAGTTCGCGGGAAAGTACAATTACGTTTCTCCCGAGCAACTCGGGCTGTACAGCGGCGATGTCAGCGAGCAATCCGACATCTACAGCCTGGGCCTGGTGCTGGCCGCTGCTCTGCGCGGGAAACCGATCGACATGGGCGGCTCCCAGTACGAGATCGTGGAAAAACGCCGAACCGTTCCGGACCTCTCCGACATCGACGCCGATTTTCGCGAAATTGTCGAGGCCATGCTGCAGCCGGACCCACAAGACCGGCCGATCAGCATGGCCGATATCGCCAGGGCGACACGTGACGACACGGACGAGGAGACAAGGCCGCCAACGTCGATCACACCGCGCGACCGGACGCCGCGAACGGGGGGAACCGCCGCGCCTGGCCCCAGGCTTGCCGGCCCCGAGATTGCCGGCCCCAAGATTGCAAGTCAATCTCCGGCGGCCGCCGGTGAGCAGCGCTTCGTTCCGCATGTCCGGCCCGCACTTCTGTCCGAGCCAAGGCCGTCGCCAGTTGCCGGTCCTGCTCGGGCGGTCTTGCCAAAGGTCCCGGCAAAGTCCGCCAGGACCCGATCGATCGCGATCGCTGTCCTGGCGACATTGGCTGTCGCGTCGGGTGCAGGCGTTTATCTCAGCGGCGTGATGGCGCCTTCCACGCCGACCGCCGGCGACACAGCGTTCTTGTCGCCAAAAGCATCCAAACCGGGTCCGACGGACAGCGCGGCAAATTCGCCGGGCGATGAGCCGGCAAAAGCAGTTGCACCTGAGCAGTCACGAACAGAAGCCACTGCGCCGCCAACCGAAGGTCAGGCAGGCGCGGATCAAAAGTTGGAGCCGGCACGGCCCGCCGAAGTCCTCTCACCATCCGAGGAAACCCCGGAACGGTTGGCATCGGAAGAAAGCTCGGAGCCGGCGGCATCCGCGGAAATCTCGGAGCCGGCAGCAGAAGAAGCGCAGTTGCCAGCTGAAAATCGGGCAGATGCCGCGGCGGATCAAAGGCTGGAGCCGACGCGGCCCGCCGAAGTCCTCTCGCCAACCGAGGAAACCCCGCAGCGGGCGGCCGCCGAGGACACCTCGGAGCCGGCGGCAGCCGAGGCGCCATCGCCAGCTGAAGATCGGGCAGATGCCGCGGCTGATCAAAAGTTGCAGCCGACACCGCCCGCCGAAGTCCTTTCGCCAACCGAGGAAAGCCCGGTCCCGCCGCGCATCCAGGTCGCGCCAATGCCGCCGGCCGACAAGACCTCGCCGCCCGCAGCGGTCCGGCCCGAAATTATGGAGAGCCGGAGGCCCGATCAGCCGGCCAGCCAGCACGCGCGGGCCGAAAGCCAGACGGATGATGCGAACGAAAAACGGCAGCAGGACGAGACGGCGGCAGGCAAACATCCGGGCGAAGCCACTATTGCCTTGAACGTGCCGAAACCGGACCTAAAACTGCCGCCGAAAAATGCCCTCGACCCCGCTGCGCAACGGGTCTCCTGGGTGCGGGATTTCAACGGCGGCGACTGTTTCTATGCGACGTTGACGTCGGCAACCGAGGCCGCCGCCGCAATCGAAGGATTGGGCACGGAGATCCAGCCGTTCGAACGAATGCTGTCCGATTTCCAGGCAAAATTCCGTGTCGAACCGGACATCAGCGTCCGCCTCATTGAGCCGGCTCAATGCGAAGTCACCAACTTTCTGCGCTTTCTGGACCAGATGCCGGCTGACAAGCCGCAGCTTGTTCTCGATCGAACGACGGTGCCGAGCGGCTCGCCGATCGGTGGCACGCTGGTGACGCAGGGCGGCCTGATTTCCAGCGTGCTGCTGATCGACCACAGGGGCATGGCATTCAGCCTCGACGATCTTATGCTGGCGCAAGCGGACAAGGCGACCTTCAACATTCCGATCGATCTCGGCGCAGCCGACAAGGCGGCCGGCAAGGTCGTGCCGCAGATCATAATGGTGATCACGGGTCCACAGGATATTCACGCTGCGGCGTTCTCCGAGCCGACACCAGCCGCGCTGCTGTTGCCCAGGATACTCGAAGAGATCGACGCCAACCGAGCTGAGTTCTCCGCCACGGCAAAGTACTTCCGGCTCGGCGGGTAGCATGGACGCCGATGGACCTCCGCAGCTCGCGTTTTTCCTTCCTGACCGCTGTCCCGCCCAACAATCAGCGTGATTGGCTTCGCGGCCTGCTTGCCCTGACAGGCCGTACCAGACTTGTGGTGATATTGGGCGCGACATTGCTGGCTCTCCTGTCGTCCCACGAAGCGCGCGCCGAATTCACCGTCTGCAATCAGACGCTCGACGTCGTCAATCTCGCTGTCGGCCAAAAGGTCGACAATGCGGACCAGACCGATGGCTGGTGGACCATCGGCGCAAATCAGTGCGTGAACGTCATCCGCGAGGAACTCACCAACCGCTACATCTACATCTATGCGACGGACGTTTTTGGCCATGCGACCCTGACCGGGTCGACCGAAATGTGCATCGACCGGCGGCGTTTCTCGATACGCGGCATCGATGAATGCTGGCAGCGCGGCCATATCGCCGCACGATTTCTCGAAGTCGATACGCTTGAACAGGTGCGGTGGACCTTTTTTCTGACCGGAAGCAATCCGTGACGCACAGTATCGACACAAGCTTCAGGCTGAAAAAGCAGGCGCGCGCCGCCCTGCGCAGACGCAGGCTCTGGCGCAGGCTTCTTGCCGGTCTTGCTGTGGCTGTCCTGTTGTCGATCGCTGCCGGCTTCTATCTCACCGCGGATTATTGGTCGTTTGGCGACGAAGATGAGGAGTTGCACGCCGTCGAGGGAACCGACGATGTGCCGGCCGACGCATCTGTCTATGTGCCTGCCATCATCGATCTCGCAGGCGACCCGATGTGGATCACCCTTGCGCCCGACACCGGCGGCGCAACAAAAAGCCAGGTGATCCCGCGGCCGGCAGAGCTGGATCAGGCCGGCGTTTCTCCGCAGATCGAAATTCTGTCCGACGTGATGCTTAGCGCCAGCGAAAAGTTCATGACAACGATACCGTCGACGCAAGAAGATTTCGCTTTCTTCCAGGCGCAGCGACAGACCGCGCCGGCGCCATCCGACGAGCTGCAAAACGATGTTCAGCCACCGCCCGTTCCAAACGAGGCTCCGGTTGCTTCGGACCCGCAGGGGGATACCGATGATGCCGAAGCAGGTTGGGGCGAAACAATCGATTCAGGCGAGGCAGCCCTTCCCGCGTTCCAGAAAACCCAGATCGAAAACAACACAAGCGTTGCAAATGTCATCAGTGAACATCAACGATACGAGGCTACCGAGGACATTTTCGTAAAGATCCTCAACGACCGCAGCCTGGACAGCGTTGCCCTGGATGCGCATTTCTCCGCCGAGGATGCCAGGCTGGCAGGCGAGGCACTGAAGGCGCTTTTCAATCGGGAGAGCCTTGAGCCAGGTCATGTCGTCGCCATGCGCGGTTTCAGGCCGACGCGCGAGACGACAACCATGTCCCTCATGCAGGTTTCGATCTACGCCAAGAACGTATTTGTCGGCACGCTGACGCGCAATGCCGCCGGTGTGTTTGTGTCTGGTGTCGACCCGTGGGTCCGCGAAGATTTATTCAACTACTCGGGCGCGCAGGCGCAAGGCACGCACAAAAGGCAATACCGGCTGCTCGACGCGATCTACTCGACAGCAGCGCGCAACAAGGTTCCAACCGGCGTGATCGGAGAAGCGATCATGTATCTGTCGCGAGGACAGGATCTGGATGCCTTCGCCAGCGAAGACCAGCGTCTGGTCCTGATCTATTCGCAAAAACCGCGTGGCAAGGAAGAGACGGCCGGACGGGTGCTGTATGTTGGCGTCCGGGGTAGCGAGAAAAGCCTTGACTGTTTCGTGTTCCAGCAGACCGACGGCCAGTATGCATGCGTCAGCGGCGACGATCAGGTTCGCTCGCTGACAGTCGCCAACGGCATGGTCACACCGGTCAACGGGGTCATGACCTCGACTTTCGGCCCACGCAAGCACCCAATCCTCGGAACCGTTCGTATCCACAAGGGCGTCGATTGGGCGGCGCCTCTGGGCACGCCGATAGCCGCCGCCTTCGACGGCGAAATCGTCTTTCAGGGCGATGGAAGTGGTTACGGCAATTTGGTGAAGATTTCGCACGGGGACGGCAGCGAGACGCGCTATGCGCATATGCAGAAATTCGCTGACAAGGGCGGTGTCGGCGCGAAGGTGAAGGCAGGCGATATCATTGGCTACATCGGCACCACCGGTCTTTCGACCGGGCCGCACCTGCATTTCGAACTCTATCGCAACGGCCAGGCCATCGATCCGCTGGGCACGGTTACGGCAATCGCGACGGACGCTTCCGCTGTCGAAACCCTGACCGAGCGTATCGTTCAAGTCGAAAGTGGCGGCAAAGCCCGCGCCAAGAACCCACTTTCTTCGGCGACCGGCGCCGGTCAGTTCATAACCAAGACGTGGATCCGGATGATGAACACCTACCGCCCCGAACTGGCGCGGACACTGTCAACCGCCGACCTGCTCGCTCTGCGTTTTGACGCCACCATCTCACGCGAGATGGTCAGCAATCTGGCGCGCGAAGGCGAAGCCTATCTTCGGGCACGCGGCCACCAGATCACAGCCGGCCGGCTTTATCTCTGTCATTTCCTGGGAATGGAAGGCGCCCATCAAGTGTTGTCGTCGCCGGGCTCGGCGCAATTGAGCGCCGTGCTCGGATCGGCCGTCATTCAAGCCAACCCGTTCCTCACCGGCAAGTCCGCCAGCTATGTCGTGAGCTGGGCCGAAAGGAAAATGGGCCGGAAGCTGAGCCCGGCGATGGTTGAAGTGAGCCAACAAACAACGACAACGACGGAAGTCCGGCAGACATCGCCCGAGTTCGAAAAATACAAGCAGGCGATCACGGCTCTCATAGGCTCGATGCAGAATACCCTTTGAACCTGCTTCTCGAGGCGTGCGAGTTTGCCGTTAGTCCATTGGTGTTCCCGCTGCCAAGTGCTACTATAGCCAACCTTTTTCGGGCCTTTGTGAACCAAAACTGTGGTCGAGATCACATACGCCCAGGAGCCATTTTGGCATGCGCAGACATCGATAGTGCGCCCCGGCGGGGCGGAGGGCTGGACCATGAAAGCATTTGCCGTCTTTCTGAGCGGGTTTGTCCTGTTTGTCATCACGTCGCTTGGAGCCGAGGCTGCCGCGCCTGATGCCAAACGCGTGGCACTGGTCATCGGCAACAGTAAATATGTCCATGCTGTTGCCTTGCCCAATCCCGCCAACGATGCGCACCTCATCGCATCCACGCTACGCAATGCCGGCTTCCAGGTGATCGAGGGGCTCGATCAAGACAATGCAGGCATGCACAGCCTCATCAGTCGGTTTACCGAGCAATCCTACGATGCCGAGCTCGCCGTCATTTTCTATGCCGGCCACGGCATGCAGGTCGACGGCAAGAATTTCTTGATTCCGATAGACGCCGAACTGACATCGCCCGCTCATCTCAAGACCCGCACCGTTCAGATCGACGACTTCATGGCAGCGTTACCAGCCGAGCCGGCGATCGGCGTCATCATCCTCGATGCCTGCCGCGACAATCCATTGGCCAGGACGCTGGCCGCCTCGATGCCGAAGAGCCGTTCCGCCTCGTTTGGCTCCGGACTGGCGCCGATTGAAGCAAGATCGGACGGCGTTGGAACCGGCGGAGTCTTGATTGCGTATGCAACCGACCCCGGCGCCATCGCTTTCGACGGCAACGGCGTAAACAGTCCCTACTCCGCGGCGCTCGCCAGACACCTGACTGAACCTAGCGTTGAAATCCAGAGCGCGCTGACGCGTGTGCGCGGCCAGGTGACCGAAACGACACAAGGTCGCCAAAGACCTTGGCACAACGCATCACTGGGACGCGAGGTCTTCCTGGGACAGTCCAAAGCGGAAGCGGCGCCTGCCACAAAACCGATCGCTGGTGCGTCCGGCGCGATGACACCGGCGCCTGCCCCGGTGACCAACGAGCCTCCTTCCTGGGAGGTTGAGCAGCGTCTGTGGGACGAAGCTTCCAAGCGCAATTCCATTCCGTTCTACGAAGCCTATCTTGAACAGTTTCCGAGCGGCCGCTTCGCCACGGTGGCACGGCTGAACATCGACCAGTTGAACGAACCGAAGGCCGAAGATCGGCAGGTCCCGGCAGTCGATGAGGACGAGGCCAACGCAATTTCCGGCTCAGCCGTTCGCACCTCGGTTGGGGTTTCGGACGAGGTGAAGCAGGCCCCGGGCACCGAGTTGACGGAAAGCGCGATCGGTCTCGATCGCCAGGGCCGTATCGATCTGCAGTTGCGCATCGAAGCCTTGGGCAACGAGCTTGGCCGTATCGACGGAAACATAGGCCCAAAAACCCGCCAGGCAATCGGCATCTGGCAAGCGAAAAACGGCCTGCCGCAGACGACCTTTTTGACACGCGAGCAACTGACGTTCCTGGTGATCCAGACGGATCCAATGATGGATTCGGTGCGCGCCAGCTACGCTGCCGATCTGGCTCGAGCACAGCCGAAGAAACAGGTGCAGCAGGCCCGCACAAAGAAGCCGGTGGCACAGAAGGCCCGCACACAAAAGCCGGTGGTGGCACAGAAGCCCCGCAGGCAGCAGGTCGTGGTTCGACGGGATGTTCCGCCGCCGGACAACAACGATTTCCTGACCAAGGCGCTGATTTTCGGCACCGGTGTGGCCGTGGGTGGCGTGCTCAACAACAACTGACGAGCCAGTTTCAGGCGTGTCGACGCTGGCCGTGCCTCGGTGGTCGGAGCGGCCCTACTCAGTCCTTATCCGCATTTCCACCCGGCGGTTTACCGGATCGAATGGATTGGGGTTGCGCGGACTCGCTTCGCCCAGGCCTGTCGCTTTGATGCGGGCAGGATCGATGCCGTTGGAGGTCAGGAAGGTTGTTACCGATCTGGCTCTGCGTTCCGACAGCCCCTCGTTGTAGCGCTCCGAGCCGGATGCATCTGTGTGACCCTCGACAACGAAGTTCAAAGTGCTCAGTCGGCTGTCCTTCAGTGCCTTGGCGAACTCGTCCAGTTCAGCGCGCGCAGTCGCATCGAGTTCCGCAGAATCAAGGCCGAAATTGATCAGCATGTCGAGGCTGGTTTTTTCGGCAGGCGCTGCTTTGTTCTTGCTGTTGCACTCTTCCTCGGTGCCGACGCAAATTCCACGCGGCGGGCCGAGCTCGCTCGCCGCGTCAAAAAACTTCACGATGTCTTCTGATTTCTGAAGTGGATCGGCAAAAGCGTGGGTCGAATAAAACGCGACCGTAAACACGAAGGCTAAACTGCCCAACCGCATAACGGTTACTCCTGTCTTGAGCATCGATTTCATCGACTGCGGACAATACCAAATTGCGAAGCGGTTGTCTGTCAATAAACGTCAAGCATACGAGTGGTGGAGGGCAGTTGCATCTTGCCAGGGACTGGAGACTTGACCCGCCCCGTCCGGGGCTTCAGTGTCGATTGTTCCCTGGGGAAAGCGTGGCGCCATGGCCAATGAGCTTCGATTCAAAACGGCACGGGACCTTTTCATGGCCTGCCCCGCTGTTTCCAGGGACATGGTGGCACTTCCGACCGAACAGCCTTCAATCGAATTTTGCCGCGCCCTGCTGGCCGGGCGGGTGCCAGAGGAGGCGATTACGTTCTGTGCCTATCTGCTTCCTGAGCGGGCTGCGGTGTGGTGGGCACATGAATGCCTGAGCCACCTCACCGTTCTGCTCGACAGCAGGGATCAGGAATTGCTCGCGGTTGTTCGTGACTGGGTCAGCGAACCGGAGAGCCCTCACCATCGCCCGGAAGTGAGCGAGGCTGCGGCAATGCCGCCAACAACGCCGGCCGCCTGGATTGCCCTGGCTGCAGGGCGCCATGGCAACGGTTCAGCTGTGGAGGCGCCAGCGCTATCGGCCACGCAGCCAGCCGCCCGCGCTGTGAGTGCGGGCGTACTGGCCGGACTGGCACGCGTTGCGTTGGAAGAACGCTTTTCAGTTCTTTCCGCGTTTGTCGAAATGGGCATCCAGTTGGCAGAGACAGAGGCGCTGCGCCAATCAGCGGATGCGAGTTAGATCGTAGCCCGGATCCGCGAGCGGCATACGTTCAAATTGAACTGAGAATCCGGCTCTATCTCTTTGACTAAGTCGCATTCCTGCAACGCCAAGTGATTCCACTTGGCTGCAGAATTCTCTGAATTAGTTGCCTGGCTAACCTGCAGCCGCCATTCACCGTTATCCCCAGCCGCCGCCTCCTCCGCCGCCGCTCCCGCCGCTCCCGCCACTCC